>CAXQKF010000513.1:0-27881 GCA_964224285.1 Donghicola sp.
CGTTGCCCGCGATCTACACCGGCGAAGCGATGAAGGGCTTCCGCGAATGGCTGCCTGCGGACAACTTCCTGTCGGTTTGCTCGGTCGGCGGCAGCTTCCAGCCCGAGAACGTCGAGGACTATTACCTGACCCCTTGGGATCTGGACTACGGCCGCGTGGTCAAGTTCGACCACGACTTTATCGGCCGCGAAGCGCTGGAACAGATGGCGACGCAGGAACACCGCACCAAGGTCACTCTGGTCTGGGACAAGGAAGACGTTCTGAAGATCTTCGCCGGACTGATGGAGGACTTCCCCGGTCCCAAACTGATGGAAATGCCCGCAGGCCACTATGCAGCGCACCCCTACGATCAGGTTCTGCTGAACGGCGATCTGGTGGGTGTGTCCACCTACCCCGTTTATTCCGCGAATGAACGGGCGTGGATTTCGCTGGCGATGGTCCGCGGCGATCTGGTCGAACAGGGCACCAAGCTGGACATCCTCTGGGGTGAAAAGGATGGCGGCACCGATAAGCCCCACGTTGAACAGCACGTCCAGATGACCGTTTCGGCCGAGGTGAACCCCTGGCCCATCCACGCGGCATCGCGCAGCACCTACCGCGCTCAGAAATAAGCAAAGGGCAGGCCCGCACATTGTCGGGCCTGCTGCATAAACTGCAGGGGGATCAAACGTGAGTGCAGTGGTTATCGACGGCAAGGCTGTAGCGAGCCGTCTGAAAACGTCTATTGCGGCCGAGGTTGCCGCTCTTGTCGCCAAAGGGGGCGACCGTCCGGGTCTGGCGGTTGTTCTAGTCGGGGACGATCTGGCAAGTCAGGTCTATGTGGCCTCGAAACACCGGCAAATGCTGGAGGTGGGGATGTTGTCATTTGACTATCGCCTGCCCACCGACGCAGCGCAGGACGCGGTTCTGTCGTTGATCCAACGGCTCAATACAGATGAGCAGATCGATGGAATTCTGGTGCAATTGCCCCTGCCGTCGCATCTGGACGAGGCCGCCATTCTGGCCGCGATCTCGCCTAACAAAGACGTCGACGGATTCCACATCCACAACGCGGGCCGATTGGCGACCGGTCAGGCCGGAACCGTGCCCTGCACGCCCTTGGGGTGCGCGATCCTGCTGCGCGAGAATCTTGGTGATCTGTCCGGCCTGCATGCGGTGGTTGTCGGTCGCTCCAACATCGTGGGCAAACCGATGGCGCAGCTCTTGCTGGCCGAGAACTGCACTGTGACGGTTGCCCATTCGCGGTCCCGAGACCTACCAGCCTTGATTGGGCAGGCTGATATCGTTGTCGCGGCAGTCGGCCGTCCCCGGATGATCAAGGGCGCATGGCTGAAACCCGGTGCAACCGTGATTGACGTAGGCATCAACCGCATCCCCGCCCCCGAACGAGGAGAGGGCCAGACCCGACTGGTGGGCGACGTGGATTACCCCGCCGCGGTCCAGGTCGCTGGCGCGATCACACCTGTGCCGGGCGGCGTCGGCCCGATGACCATCGCTTGCCTGCTGCAAAATACACTGACCGCCTACACCACACGTCAAAGGCACGCCGGGTCATGAAAATGACCACCTGCGTCGGTGAAGAGTATTTCGTTGGCCAGTCTATGCGGGTCGGAATTTCGGACATGGTCGTTCAAGCCGACATTGGCATCAACCCTGATGAAATCGGTGTCCTGCAACCCCTGTTGATAGATCTATCGGTAGAGCTAGAGCGCCTGCCCTCCGAAGATATCGAAACAACGGTCGATTATCGCGCATTGGCTGACATCATCCTAGATCTGGCCGCGACCCGCACCAACCTGATCGAGACCTTCGCCAGACTGGCGTGCGAGCGCTGTGTGGCACTGCCCAATGTGGGTATGGTCGAGATCACGGTGCGCAAACCCGATGCCTTGCCGATCGGCGTCGCGCAGACCAGATTGGTGTGGTACAAACCCTCGTTTTCGTGTCTGCTGGATTGAAACAAATAACTAGGGCCATTGCCTGAGATGGAGATACGCGACCTTCTGGCTGTGGCCCGACTGGCCGATCTGCGGAACTTTACCACCACCGCCGAGGCACTGCATATCACCCAACCCACCCTGTCGCGGATCATCGCTGCGCTGGAAGAAGAGCTGGGTGTGATCCTGTTCCGGCGTGGCTGGAACGGGGTCGAGGCCACGGCCATGGGCGAACTGGTCTCTCATCACGCCCGCCAGATCGTCGGCGCGATTGAAGATGCGGCTGATCAGGCTGGCCTGCCGCCCGCACAGCGGCATAAATTCCAGAAATCCCTGAGCTTTTCCCTGCTAGAGGTGATTGATGCCGTCCGGCGCAATGGCGGGGCCTCGCCTGCGGCAAACGAGTTGGGGCGCAGCCAGCCATCGATCAGCCGTGCGATCAGTGACTTCCAGAAATACTCGGGGCTGGTGATTTTCGACCGCGCGCGCCACGGGCTAACTGCCATGCCGGCAGCGTCTGTGCTCTCGGACCTGCTGTCGATCCTGCGCACGCAGGTTGAACGGATGCGCAACCAGATCCAGCAGCAAAAGGGGCATGTCACGGGGCGTATTGCCATCGGGGTGCTGCCCTTTTCCGGACAGGACATCATTCCCCGCGTCTTTGCCCAGATTTCGCTAAAGTACCCCTTGGTCCGGCTCGTCTTTGTGCCCGGCACCTATACCGGTCTGGTCGATGCGCTACGCCTTGGGGAAATCGAAGGCTTTGTCGGGGTGATGCGCGGCTATCGCTGCCCCGCTGACCTCCGGGAATCCCGACTGTTTGACGAAAAGTTCACGATCGTCGCCCGCAAGGACCATCCGGTTCATCAGGCTGGCCGCGATCTACATGATCTGGAGCGGGAAACATGGCTGGTCCCCCCGCACGGCAGCCCTGTCCGAGCATTCTTTGAACAGCTTTGCGCACAATATGACATCAGCCCGCCGGTGCAGACCTGTGAAATCCAGTTCTTTTCCGCGGTCGAGGAAATGCTGTCGGCGGGGGATGCGATTGCGATGCAGACCTATAGCGATGCGCGTTTGCAGCGGCTGCGCCCCGATCTGCGTCAGGTGGCTGTAGACCTGCCCGAAAACACGGTTCCGATTGCCCTGACCACCAGCCCCGACACACCGCCCTCGCCGATATTCGAGGAATTCCTGCGCCTGATCCAGATCTACGCGCAGGAATTCCACTAGGGGTCAGGCCATCGTCACCCACGCCCCGTCGTTGTCCGAGGACCGCAAACAGGCGTCGATGAACTGCATCCCCTCTAGCCCGTCGGGCAACTGCGGCAGGAGGGCATCCGCGCCGGACTGACCGCGGATCGCGCGGGCGAAGTCCGTATACAGGGTGGCGAAGGCCTCCAGGTAACCTTCGGGATGGCCAGGGGGAATGCGCACATCCGATCCGCCCCGCGTGATGATCTGCCGCGCCTCACCAAGGCGGGCATAGGCCATCTGGTTGGGGTTTTCCTGCTGCCATTCCAAGGAGGCATCCTCGCCCACGATGCGGATTTTCAGGCCGTTTTCACTGCCCACCGCGACTTGAGAGGCCCAAAGCGTTCCCATGGCGCCCCCTTCGAAGCGCAAGGTCGCTTGGGCGTGATCATCGACCAGACGACCGGGGACAAAGGTGTTCAGCTGCGCAGCAATTTGGGTCACAGGCAAGCCGGTGATATAGCGCGCCAGATGATAGGCGTGGGTGCCGATATCCGCGATGGCACCGCCCCTGCCAGAGCGGGCAGGATCACTGCGCCATGCGGCTTGTTTGTTGTCGGGGTCGGCGGGGCGGGCCAGCCAGTCTTGGGCGTATTCAACCTGTACCAGACGGATCGCCCCCAATTTGCCCTCCGCTACCATCTGCCGTGCCTGCCGGACCAGTGGATAGCCAGAATAAGTTTGGGTCAGCAGAAACTTCGCACCGCTGGATTGCGCGATGCGGGTCAATTCTTCGGCCTCGTGCAGGTGCGCAGTCATGGGCTTGTCGCAGATCACATGAATACCGGCCTCCAGGAACGCTTTGGCAGGGGCAAAGTGCATGTGGTTCGGGGTCACGATGGCCACGGCTTCGATCCCGTCTTCGCGGGCTGCCTCGGCGCGGGCCATTTCCGTGAAATCGGTATAGCAGCGATCGGGGGCCAGCCCCAGCGCGGCACCGCTGGACAAGGCCACATCAGGGCGCGACGAAAGCGCCCCTGCGATCAGTTCATATGCCCTGTCCAGACGTGCCGCATAGCGGTGCACCTGACCAATAAACGCGCCCGTCCCTCCGCCGACCATGCCGAGGCGGATGGGAGTAAAGTTGGCTTGCTCCATATTCTCCCCTCTCAAAGACCTAGAATGGCGCGGTTGGTCGCCTGATCGGGCATACCCCCAGCGAAATCGTCAAAGGCCTTGTCCGTGACGCGGATGATGTGATCGCGGATAAAGGCCGCCCCTTCGCGGGCGCCATCCTCGGCGTTTTTCAGGGCGCATTCCCATTCCATCACCGCCCAACCGTCGAAATCATTGGCTGCAAGAGTCGAGAAGATCGCCGCAAAATCCACCTGCCCGTCGCCAAGGCTGCGGAAACGGCCAGCGCGTTCGACCCAGCCCTGATAGCCGCCATACACACCCTGACGGGCCGAGGGGCGGAACTCTGCATCCTTGACGTGGAACATCGCGATGCGGTCGCGGTAGGCCTCCAGAAAACCGACGTAGTCCATTTGTTGCAGCAACAAGTGGCTGGGATCGTAGAGGATTTTCGCGCGGGGGTGATTATCGACCTCTTGCAGGAACATTTCGAAGGTCACGCCGTCGTGCAGGTCTTCGCCGGGGTGGATTTCATAGCACAGGTCCACTCCTGATGCGTCAAAGGCATCCAGAATGGGACGCCAGCGCAGGGCCAGTTCGGCAAAACCCTCCTTTACCAATCCAGCGGGGCGCTGGGGCCACGGGTAGACAAACGGCCAGAGTAGCGCGCCCGAGAAAGTCGCGTGGGCCGTCAGACCAAGGTGGGCTGACGCCTTGGCGGCCTTGGTGACCTGATCGACAGCCCAAGCCTGACGGGCTTGGGGCTTGCCCTGCACCTCCGCTGGGGTAAAGACATTGAATGCCACGTCATAGGCCGGGTGAACCGCAACGAGTTGCCCTTGCAAATGGGTGGACAGTTCGGTGATCTCAAGACCGTGGTTGGCTGCGACCCCTGTGACTTCGTCGCAGTAGGTTTTCGACGTAGCCGCCTGATCCAGATCGAACAATCGCTTGTCCCATGACGGGATCTGCACACCTTTGAACCCCAGCCCTGCGGCCCACGCGCAGATGCTGTCGAATGAATTGAAGGGCGCATCGTCCCCTGCGAACTGGGCCAGAAAGATGGCCGGACCTTTAATGGTTTTCATATCGGTTATCCAATGCGTGGGGCTACAGACGCCCTGCCCCGATCTCCGCCGCGATGTAGTCACAGGCACGGATGGTCAGGGCCATGATGGTAAGGGTGGTACCCGCCGTTCCACTAGTGGGAAAGGCGCTGGCGTCGGTGACAAAGAGGTTCGGGATGTCCCACGACTGGTTGTGCCGGTTCAGCACGGAAGTCGCAGGGTCCTCCCCCATCCGCGCACCGCCGCTTTCGTGGATGGCGGCGCCCATGGTCATCGAGCGTTTAAAGAACAAGCGGAAGAAAGCCCGGCTGATCGGGTCTTCATCTGGATAAGCCCCCCGACCGAACTCCTGCAGCCCAAGGGGCGAGCCAACCCATTGCACCTCGAAACCGGCCTCTTCGGCCATAGCGCGGGCCTGCGTGCTGGCGTGCTGCATCATACGGGTTTCGTTATCACCGATATGGCAGCGGATATGGGGCACGGGAATGCCCCAACGATCCCGCTTTTTCGCCAGTGTCACGCGGTTATCGGCATTCGGCAAAAGCTCACCAAAGGCCATGAAGGCAAACTGCGAGGTCTTCGTGTCCGGCACATAAAGCCGCCCCGCTGTGCCCTGAAACCCGTAGCCGCGCTGGAACTCCGGATCGCTGTGGCGCGAGGTATTGGCCCAACGGGGAATGTAAGCACCGCCGGTTTTGCCGTACCACGGATCTGCCTCCCATGTGGGGTCGTCCTCTTTGCCCATCTGGCCGGGGATGGTGCCGAAAATCACCAACGGCACCTGATCCATGAAATAGCGCCCCAATACGCCCGAACTGTTCGCGATGCCCGAAGGATGCTTTGCTGATTTGGAATTCAGCATCAGCCGCACAGTCTCGATCGGCGAGGCACACAGAACAACCGTGCGCCCCTTGATCACCTGTTTGACGCGGGTTCTGGCATTGATCACCTCGACACCCGTTGTATGTTTTCCGGTGTCGTCGGTCAGGACACGGTGGGCGATGGTGTCGGACATCAAGGTCAGGTTGCCCGTGGCCTGTGCCGCCAGAATGGGCTGGGGGACGCGCTTGGCGTTGGGTGGCATGTAGCGCCACGTGGTCACGCGCCGCTCGGGCCAGCGGGCCTCGACAGCGGCTTTCAGGCGCTCTTCGGCGCGGGTCAGGAAACCGCGGCGCAGGAACTTGCCGTCGGGTAGATTTTCGATCCCTTCTTCGCGGCCCACAACACCCAAGAACTCTTCTACCCGATCATAATAGGGCGCCAGATCGCTATAACTGATTGGCCAGTCAGGGCTGGCGCCGTCGCGGGTGCCTGCCTTGAAATCATGATTCGACCAGCGCATCAGCACGCGGCCATAGGTATGCAGACGCCCCCCCAGCTGCTTGCCCCGCAGCCACAGGTAGGGTTGCCGAAACGTGGTCTGATAGGGATGCTTGCGGTCGTTGACGAACAGGTGTTTGAACTGATGGCCAAAGAAGGCGACCTTGGCCTGTACGTGCTGCCCAAACAGGCTGGCAATCGCGCGGTGACGCAGCTGGATACCCTTCTCGACCGGGCCTTTGGGCGGGTTCGAGAAATCGTCTGGCGTGATGGTGCGGCCCGCCTCGATCAGACAAACGCGCAGGCCCTTTTCCGTCAGTTCCTTGGCGGCAAAACTGCCAGAGGCACCGGACCCCACCACGATGGCGTCAAAGGTTGTGTCAGTCATGGGCGGCCTCGGGGATCAGGGCGACGAAAACGGGGGCGGACACGGACACCTGGCCGGTTTCGCGTGCAGCACCCGAGGCCGGGTCCAGCGCAAAGATCCGTAAGGCATCGGCAGGACGATCCGCAAACAGCAGGTTTTCCCCGTCCGGCAGAATGGCAAAGCTGCGGGCGGCTAGACCGGGGTGGATGGACTTGGCCACAGGAGCTTGGTCCTGACGCGAAAGACCGCCCTGCGGATCAACCGCAAACCAGGCCAAGGAGTCCTCTCCGCGATTATTCACGTAGACATGTCGTCCGGTGGGATGCAGCCGCAGTTCCGCCGGTTCGTTCCGGCCGGTGTATTCGGGAGCGACCGTGGAAACGCGGTCGATCGGACGGACCGCGCCGGTGTCGGGATCGAATGCCATAGAGGCCAGCTCTGACGAGAGCTCTAGCGTCACGTACATCCGCCGACCTTCCGCCGCAAAGGCCACATGGCGCGGTGCAGTTTCGGGGGCAAAGGTGTAGCGGGCCACAGGCTCCAGCCGGTCGGTCAAACGATAGGTGCGGATGCTGTCCGTACCCTTGTCACAAACGATGACGAATTGGCCCGACGGGTCCAGAGTGGCACAATGGGCGTGGGCGCTGGACTGGCAATGCCCGCCCGCCTGAGGCGACGTGTTCGGGTCCATCCCGTGGCCCTCTAGAACCTGCAGATCGGCGATACCGTCCAATGCGCCATCCTCGGCCAAACGGTGCAGGATGACGGTCGAGCTATCGTAGGCGTACTCGACGCCCCAAGTGCCATCCGGCCGTTGAACAACCTGCTCGGTATGCTCAAAGCTGCCGTGACTGGCGGACAACAGCATTCGGCGCTGCATATGTAGGTCGAGATAGGTCGGAAAGGGACCGGGCGTGGCCTGAAACCCTTGCCATTCCAGATCGCCGGTCTGGCCGTCAAACCGGAACGCGTGCACCCCCGCAGCAGGGCCGACCGGCCCGCGACCGTCAGTTTTGCGTTCGTCTACGGCATAGACAGTGCTGGTGCGCGGATCGTGCACCACATAGCCGGCCTCGATGCTGCGGTCAGCAGAGCCGACACGTTCGAATGTCGTGCCCTGCTGGCGCAGGACAGTCAAACCGCCCTGCTCTTTGCCGTTGGTATAGCTGCCAACAATTACCCACATCTTAGCCTCCTTAGCCGATCAGTCTGGCTAGCATTTCCTGATGCCTGCGCACCTGCTCGGCCTCGTCCATCAGATCTGCTCGGGTCCGGTCCTGATAGTACCGCTGCCCCTCGTATTCAGAGTTCACATAGCCGTTGAATCCACCATCGCGCAGCGCGCCAATCGCCGCCACATAGTCAATCGAGATATCCTCATAGGTGCCAGGGGCGCCTTCGACTTCGGACATTTCGTAGAACTTGGCATGAACGTGGGTGATGTGCTGCGCCAGATCCCGCATGGTGTCAGCGGCGGTGTTCGAGAATGTCAGCGCCTCGCCCACGACCAAATAGTCTACCTCGGCAGGATCAACGACATGGTCACGGGTGAAATCTCGAATACCGTCAAAGGCGGGGCGCACCGCTGCCGGAGCCTCACCCGATTTCAGATAGCGCAAGAAATCGCTGCGGATGTTCCCAGCCGTGTGCAAGGACACGTCGAAAGTGTTGCCCATCTGGCCATCACGGATCAGTTCCGACAGTTTGACCACCGCATCACGGGCAGCCTCGGACGCCCCCTTGCGGCCAAACCAGCCGAGCAGGGCCTGCGACGGGCGATATTGGAAAATCCCCAGATCAGGCACGATCCCCAGATGGCAGGTGCCGGTTTTCGCGATGTATTCAAGGATTTCGGTAACTTGCGGCCCCTCTAGCGACATGGGCTGGTGGACTTCCTTGCCAAGACGGATATCCAGCGCCTCGGCCTCTGGCAGGGCCAGCGTCAGGACCTCAAGCGGGGTGGTGGAGAGAACCCGCACGTTGGTGAAGCCAAGCCGTTTGGCCAGTCGGATATCGTCGCGCAGACGGTCTGCGCATTCCTCGTGGGTCATGACATGATCGCGGAACTGCAGAACATCCATACCCACGTCCATTGCAACAGGCGTAGTGCCATTCTGGTCCATCAGGGCGAACCAATGGTCAAAGAATGCCGCGCCCGGATCGGGATAACGAAGAGACATTTCATCGACGATCTCGATGCCCTGAGCGCCGTCGATACCGCCGACCACTTGCAACTGATCCTCCAGCATCAGATCGCCAAAGAACTGGGATTGCTGGAAACTATAGAGGGAGACGCCGCGACGGATCATTGTGTCACCTCCTGGGTGTTGAGGGTCATGGTAAAGACAGAGATTTCAGGGGCCTTGTCGGACCCGGCCCCCGATCCCGGCTCTGGGGCTTTGCGGACCCATTCCTCATCGGTGGGGCGATAGCCATAGGCGGCCAGAACCGATTGCTGGATACGCACTGTGTGGGTTCCGGCAGACAGCCCCCCGGGCAGGGTCACATGCAGGATGCCCTCGTCGTCATAATCCCAGTGTTCGTGGACTTGTTTGGCAATCAGATCGAAATCACGGGGCGGTTGGCCGTTGATCTCGAACCGCTGGAGGGTGCGTGGATAGGCCACGCCATCAATTTCCAGAAAATAGCCGTTGTGCAGCGACAGATAGACCCCGCGATAGTTGGCGTTGCGGACGGCCAGCGAGAAACCGGTGATCTGGCCATTTTCCACAGTGTTGCGCAGGCTGTCCTGCCTGACAAAGAAACGCTCGAACATATTGATTTCTTTCTTCTTATAGTCGTTGCTCGGTGGTGGCGTCGAACACGCTGGCAACCGAGGGATCAAAACCGATGGGCAGGCGCTGCCCTTCGTCCACGTGGATGCGGCCATCCAGCCGCACACAGAACGGCTGCCCGTCAAAACGCGACCAGACCACGGTGTCAGAGCCCATGGGCTCTACCAGCTCTGCGATGATCTCGAACTGCAAGGGGGCCTGTTCCAGATCGCGTTCGGTCAGGATGTGTTCAGGACGCAGGCCAAGGCAGATCGGGGTATTATTGGCGACAGGGCCATCGAAGCCGTATCCATGCAGCGGAACGGTTTCCCCCTGCCCCACATAGGCCCCGTCGCGGAATGTGCCGCGCAGGATATTCATCGACGGACTGCCGATAAATTCCGCCACATAGAGGTTGGCGGGGCGGCCATAAACCTCGTCGGGGGTGCCGAGCTGCTGGATTTTGCCGCCCTTCATGATCGCGATGCGGTCTGCCAAGGTCATGGCTTCGACCTGATCGTGGGTCACGTAAATCATGGTGTTCGACAGTTGCTGGTGCAGGCGCTTTAGCTCGACCCGCAGCGATGTGCGCAGTTTCGCATCGAGGTTCGACAGGGGCTCATCGAACAGGAACACATCCACATCCCGCACCAAGGCACGACCGATGGCCACACGCTGACGTTGGCCGCCGGACAACTGGCTGGGTTTACGATCCAGAAAGGCCTCGATCTGCAGGATTTCGGCGGCACGTTTGATGCGGCGGGCGATTTCATCCTTGGGGATGCGGGCGTTCTTCAGGCCGAACTCCAGGTTCCCGCGAACGCTCATCTGTGGATAAAGGGCATAGGACTGGAACACCATGCCAATGCCGCGCTTGGAGGGTTCCTCCCAGGTGACGTTCTTGTCGCCGATCCAGATCTGGCCAGCTGTGGGCTCTGCCAGACCCGCGATGCAGTTCAGCAGAGTGGACTTGCCACAGCCGCTTGATCCAAGCAGCACCAGAAATTCACCCTGATGGATATCGAGGTTCAGCTCGTGCAGTACCTGTACGGGGCCATAGGCCAATGACAGCGCCTTGGTGCTGACGGAAACGGGGTTTTCGGTGAAATCTTTCATCCCTTAACGGCTCCTGCTGCAATTCCGCGCACGAACAGCTTGCCGGAGAAGAAATACACAGCCAGTGGCACCAGTCCGGTCAGGATGGTTGCTGCCATGTTGACGTTGTATTCCTTCACCCCTTGCACGGAGTTGACGATGTTGTTGAGTTGGACGGTCATCGGGTAGTTGGCGGGCGTGGTGAACACGACGCCGAACAGGAAGTCATTCCAGATACCGGTGACCTGAAGGATCATGGAAACCACAGCAATGGGCAGAGCCATCGGCAACATGATCCGGAAGAAGATGCGCCAGAAACCGGCACCGTCCACGCGGGCGGCCTTGAAAATCTCGTCTGGCATCGAGGCAAAGTAGTTGCGGAACAGCAGCGAATTGATCGGCATCCCAAAGATCGTGTGCACCAGCACCAGACCCCAGAGCGAACCATAAAGGCCAAGTTCACGCAGCAGGATCACCATCGGAAACAGCATCACCTGATAAGGGATGAAGGCACCGATCAGCAGCAGGCTGAAGAACAGCTCTGACCCGCGGAATTTCCAGCGCGAAAAGGCATACCCACTTAGTGAAGCCACCGCGACCGACACGACCACCGAAGGCACCAGAATACGGGCCGAGTTCCAGAAACCACGGCTCAGGCCCTCGCAGGTCAGGCCAGTGCAGGCGTTTGACCATGCCTTGACCCAAGGCTCGAACGTGATCTCGACAGGCGGGGCAAAGATGTTGCCCACGCGGATTTCAGGCATCCCCTTGAGCGAGGTCACGACCATCACATAGAGGGGCAAAAGGTAATAGGCGGCGAGCACGAACAAGGTGCCATAGAGCATGATGTTGGTGCGGGTGATGCGGCGCACGGGACGCGGTCCTTGGGGGCCGGTCAGCGCCGTTTGGCTGGCGGATTGGGGCATGTGTGTGGGCTTTGTCATGGGGTCAGGCACGCTTGCGCTCGGCCACTTGGAAGTAGATCCACGGCACCAGAATGATGATCACCGTCACCAGCATCATGGTGGATGCGGCAAAGGCCTGACCAAGGTTCTGGGCTACGAACATTGAATCGATCACGTATTTGGCAGGCACTTCGGACGAACCACCAGGGCCACCGCCGGTCATTGCCACAACCAGATCGTACATCTTCACGATCGAGGTTCCGGTCAGCACAACCGACGTCACAATCGAGGGCTTCATCATCGGCAGGACGACCTTCAGATAGACCTTCCATTTGGCGATGCCGTCCACGCGGGTCGCTTTCCACAGGTCTTCGTCGATGCCGCGCAGACCCGCCAGCATGATGCACATGATCAGGCCAGCCCCCTGCCACAGACCCGCAACAACCAGTCCGTAGATCACCAGATCGGGGTCATAGAGAGGGTCGAACACGAACCCTTCCCAGCCCATGCTGCGCACGATGTTCTGGATGCCCAGATCGGGGTTCAGGATCCACTGCCACGCCAGTCCGGTTACGATGAAGGACAGCGCAAAGGGGTAGAGAAAGATCGTGCGAAAGATGCCTTCGCCGCGGATTTTCTGGTCCAGCAGGGCCGCCAGAACAAAGCCGATGACCAGTGTCAGGATCATCATCAGGCTGCCGTAGATCGCCATGTTTTCCACGGCGACATACCATTTGTGGGTGGTCCACAGGCGTTCGTACTGGTCCAGCCCCACAAGCTTGTTCTTGGGCAATAGCTTGGAGCTGGTGAATGAGTAATAGACGGTCCACAGGGTGCAGCCGATGGTGACCACCAGCACCTTCAACATGACCGGCAGGGCGGCGATGCGCGCGGATATTGCGATTTTCCGCATCTTGTTCTGCATAGTCGGAACTTTCGGAGGGTTGGGAAAAGTTGAGGGCAAGCGCCCCCGCCACCGGTATGACGGGGGCGCTCTGGCTCAGTCGGCCCGTTGGAGAATTTTGGCGAACTCAGCTTGCGCCTCCGCGGGAGACAGGTCGCTGCTGGTCAGAAAACGTGACGCCAAATCGACGAGAGAGGACTGAGTGTCTGGAGTGATGTATTGTTCGATGCCGGGAATGGTCTTGCCCGCGGCGACCAGTTCCAGACCCTGCTTCATGCAGTCGTTTGCGGCGCTCAGGTCCACGTCACCGCGCACGGGCAAAGAGCCCTTTTTCAGGTTGAACGGGACTTGGGCGGCAGGGCTGATCATGACCGAGGCCAGTGCGAGCTGCGCTTCCGACTGGGCCTCGTCTATTAGCACGGGGAAGTAGAAAGCGTTGCCGCCAGTCGAGACGACGGGATTGGTACCAAGGCCGGGCAAACAGGTGTAGTCGGTGCCTGCGGTCTGGCCCGCCAGTGCAAATTCACCCTGTGCCCAGTCCCCCATGATGTGACCTGCAGCAGTGCCGGTGATGACCATGTTCGTGGCTTCGTTCCAGTCCTGCACGCGGGACTTGTCCGACAGTTGGCGCACAATCTCCAGGTTCTCGAAAACCTTCAGAACTTCCGGTCCGGTGATGGACCCTTCGTGGCGGTCCCCGTAGACGGAAGTGTACAGATCAGGGCCGCCGACAGACGCCATGATTACGTTCATCGTCAAGAAGGACTGCCAACCCTGACGGCCTATCGCCAAGGGGGTGATGCCAGCAGCCTCTAGCGCGGGTGCCGCGTCGACGAATTCCTGCCAGTTCGCGGGAACGGGGACACCGGCCTTTTCAAAGGCAGTGTTGGACAGCCAGAGCCACTGCTGGGAATGCATGTTGGTGGGCACGCAGTAGATGCGACCATCCACTGTGCAAGAGTCCAGCAAGCTGGCGGGCTGGACAATGTCGCGCCATTTCTCGGCCTCGGCCAGATCGGTCAGATCACGCATCAAGCCCGCTTCGACCAGTTCTTCGGCTTGACGCCCGTGGACCAGAACGGTCGCGCCCATGGGGCTACCGCCTGCAATCCGGCTGATGATCACGGGGATCGCGGTGCCCCCGCCGCCTGCAATTGCGGCATCGATCCATGTGTTGCCGGTGGCCTCATACGCCTTGGCAAATTCGGAAACGGCGGCTGCCTCGCCCGCCGAGGTCCACCAGTGTGTGACCTCGAGATCGGTCGCGTCTGCTTGCGAGCCCAGCGCAAGCGCCGTGGTCATGCAAGCCAATGCCTTTGTTGTGAGTTTCATAAATTTCCTCCCTAAATCTGCGGGCTGGACGCCCCTCGCATCCAGTGCCGCATCAGACGCCGCACCCCGCAGGGGCACGGCGGCAATCGTTATTCAGACTTCGCGATGATGCTGGCAAAGCGGTCCTGAGCGTCCTCGGCGGTGATGCTGTCGTCGGCAAAGAACTGGGTCATCAGGTCCATCAGCTGCGCGTTGGTGTCGGGGCTGATCAGCTCGTCGGTGCTGGTCAGAACCGAACCGTTTTGCAGCACCTCGTTGCCCTTGCGCATACAGTCGTTGGCTGCGGTCAGATCGACGTCACCGCGCACGGGCCGCGCACCCTTTTTCAGGTTGAAGGCCAACTGTACGGGGGCCGAAATCAGTTTGCTGGCAAAGGTGTTCTGGGCTTCGGTCGCGGCGGCGTCCGCAAGAACGGGAAAGTAGAACGCATCCCCCCCGCTGCTGGCCACATCGCGCAAACCCAGACCGGGCAGACAGGTATAGTCCTGTCCGGCCACCAGACCGGCCACGGCGAATTCACCCTGAGCCCAATCGCCCATGATCTGACCCGCTGCGGTGCCGGTGATGACCATGTTCGTGGCCTCGTTCCAGTCCTGCACGCGGGACTTTGCGGCCATCATGCGTGCGTCTGCCATCGCAGCAAAAACGGCGGCCATTTCGGGGCTGCGGGCGGCTTCTTCGCTCTTGTCCTCGAAGACGGCGTTATACAGATCGGGGCTGCCCACGGCGGCCAGAATGTTCACAAAGGTCAGCATCTGCTGCCAGTTCTGACCGCCCATCGCTAAGGGGGTGATCCCCGCAGCCGCTAGCGCGGGCGCTGCGGCGACATATTCGGACCAGTTCGAGGGCACGGGGATGCCCGCCTTTTCAAAGGCGGCATTCGACAGCCAGAGCCAATGCCATGAATGCACATCGGCGGGCACACAGTAGACTTTGCCATCCACGGTACAGGCATCCAGCAACGAGGCCGGACGTACAAAGGAATGCCAGCCCTCGGCTTCGGCCACATCGTTGATGTCGCGCAGCAGGCCTGCTTCGATCAATTCTTCGGCTTGACGGCCACGGGGGATTTGCGCCGCCCCCATCGGGTTGCCACCAACGATCCGGTTCACGATGATCGGCAGCGCCGTCCAGGACGATCCAGCGATCGCACCATCGACCCATGTGTTGCCAGTAGCATCAAAGGCCTTGGCAATCTCGGCGACTGCTGCGGATTCCCCGCCTGACGTCCACCAGTGGGACACTTCCAATTCTGTTGCTGCGGTCTGGGTGGCAAGCATTCCACCAGCCAGAAACAGTGCCGAAACATACGTGGCACGAACCATAAGCCATTCCTCCCTTGGGCTTGCACCGGCGCTTTGCGCCTGTGTCCTTACTGGGTAGCCAAGGCGGATGGGGCCTTCGAATGCGAATGACGTATAGTTTATGCGTTTCATGTTATATCTTGATCAGCGCGCGATTTTGGGGCCGAAAACAAAAGAAAACCCGCCAAAGCGGCTGCTCTGGCGGGGTTCCCGGAAAGTCGGTTTCAATCGGTTATTGCGATAACGCGGCCACATATCCCGAAGCATCAAGGCCCGCACTGTCCCCTTCGCCAATGACAGAGGCGGTGACGGTGGCAGACGCTGCGTCAAACGCTGCCGCTTCTTCCGGCGTCAACGTGATGACGGTCTTGCCCTCAAGGCTCGCGAAGTCTTCCAATGCGGCGGCAGCGCCTGCCAACTGGATGCTGTTGGCGGCCACCGAGGCCTTGCGCCCCGCCTCTCTCAGGGCTGACTGGGCAGCCTCTGGTAGATCAGCATAGGCGTCGCGGTTCATGATCAGGAAAAAGGTAGAGATGGTCGGCTTCATGCCCTGAACGACCACGTTGGTGACTTCCTTCAGCTTGAAGGTCCGGAGGGTGGTTGCGTCGATGACCGCCCCGTCAATCACCCCCGTCTGGATCGAGCTATAGATTTCCGGCGCCGGCATGGAGACTGGCGTTGCGCCCCATGCCTCGACCACCAGTCCCGCATTGCGCGAGGGCACGCGGATTTTCATGCCTTTCAGATCATCGGGCGAGCGCACCTCTTTGTCGCCCATCAAGAGCAGATTTGGCGCATTCGTCCAAAGCCCCAGCAGCGCGACACGGCGGTAATCCTGCGCCAAGGCATCAAGGTTCGCGAGGATCCGGTCGGTTCCGGTCTGCGTGTACAAGACCCCCGGCAGCTCGGTCAGCAGTGTTTTCGGGAAATTTGCAGCCGTATAGCCAGGCAACCCAAAGGCGATTTCGGTCACGCCGTTCACGACGCGGCTATATTGCTCGGCCGGTCCAGCGCCTAGTTCGCCGCCGGGGTAAACCTTGATGGTCACTGTGCCGTCGGTGGCATCGCTGACCTCTTGCCCCATGGGCTTGTAGACCTTTTCCACGAACGGGTGTCCCGCGGGCTGAAAGTCGGCCAGCTTCAGATCGGCAGCGTGGGCGGACCCAGCAGCGATCCCGAATGTCAGGGCCGTGGTCAGTGACATTAGAACATGCTTCATTGTCTCTCCTCCAAAAGACGAAATCGAAAAACGCGGCGGGCTCTCCTCGACCCGTACAACGCTTGGAACCAGATTAGGGGTTGCACCAGCAAGTGGTATTGCAGTGATGGTATTGTAGCTTTCAAATCCGGTATATTGGTTTGAGGTGGTCCACAGGATGCGTATTTCCGTTCCCACCCCGCAAGGAGATCCAACATGCAGACGTCCGGTCCCGCGCCCGTAGATCTGGAAATCCGAGAGATCATCGCCATCGCCTCGGTGGCACGCACGCGCAGCTTCAAACTGGCGGCCGAAGCGATGCATACCTCGCAGCCCACCTTGTCCCGGCTTATTGCTTCGGCTGAGGCGCGGCTTGGCTGTGCACTGTTCCGGCGGGGTTGGGCGGGGGCCGACACGACCGCGCAGGGCGACGTGGCTGCGCGGGTGTGCAACGGGATCGGGGCGATGATCGACGCGACCCACAGCCAACTGTTCCCAGCCGGTGCACAAGTCCCCGTTCTGAAATACAATATCCGCTCGGTCCACCTGCAGGTGATCGAGGCAATTTGCCGGGATGGCAGCGTCACCCTAGCAGCGAAACGTCTGGGGAAATCCCAACCCGACATGAGCCGTACCCTGAATGAATTTTCAAAACGCTTCAGGCTTCAGCCCTTTCAACGCACGTCCACTGGGATGGCTGTACTGGAGCCCGCGCGCCTACTCGGAGAGTTGAGCAGCCGGATCACGCAGACCTTGGCCGGTTTGCCGGATCAGTTGCGGCAACTGGACGGCGACATTGTGGGGCGGGTCAGCATCGGGATGCTGCCCTTTTCCGGACAGGACCTGATTTTGCGGGCCTTTGGCGTGATGACGAACGAACACCCGAACGTGCGGCTGGCCTGTGTGCCAGGCAGCTACAACGGGCTGGTCGAAGCCCTGCGTCGGAACGAGATTGACCGCATCGTCGGCATCACCCGTGCCGAAGCCTGCCCCGATGGTCTGGCCGAGGAATTCCTGTACAACGAACGCTTTGCCGTGATCGCCCGTAAGGACCACCCCCTGCACCAGTCGGGTGCGGACCGACTGGCTCTGGCCCGCAGCCATTGGATCGTTGCGCCCCACGGCACACCCGTGCGTAGCCACTTCGAGGCGGTTCTCTCGCAGATCGGGGTGACACCGCCCACACAGACCTGCGAGCTTTTGTCCTTTGGCTCGGCCGAGGAAATGCTGGTCGGAAGCCACTCTGCCGCGATGCTGACCTATAGCCCGCGCAAGCTGTCGGCACTGCGCCCTGAACTGGCCGAAGTTGCGACCGGCTTCCCCGAACGGTTGGCCCCGATCGGCATGACCCGCCTGAAATCCGCCCCCGAGGATGCCGCGCTAGAGGCCTTTGATACCGTCTTGCGCGGGGTCGTTCTGGACCACGCCTAACCACTCATAACAGATTTGAAACCACGTTTTCGCAGGACGAATTAAACGGCTCCTGCCCCGTTCCCTATGGTGCCCCCACACTACCACGAGGAGGGCAGCATGTACCGCATCCGTTTGATGGCCGTCAGGCGTTCCAGAGCTTTCGAGAGGTTATATCGCCTGCTCGAAGATACCTTGGTTCGGCTGCATCCTGTGTTCGAGCGTATCGGCTATCAACGACTGGAGCGCCCCGTGGCGCTGGTGGAGCAAGGCGTCAAGGGGCTGCTGTTCGATTGCAAGATGTGCGGCCAGTGCGTGCTATCCTCGACGGGGATGTCTTGCCCGATGAACTGCCCCAAACAGTTGCGCAACGGGCCTTGTGGCGGGGTGCGCCCCGGTGGGTATTGCGAGGTCAAGCCTGCCATGCGCTGCGTATGGGCGCTGGCTTGGGACGGGGCATCCCGCATGAAGTGCGGCGACAAAACCCGCAATGTCCTGCCCCCAGTCGATCGCCAGCTACAGGGCACCTCATCCTGGCTGCGCGCCAGCCGTGAAAGAGCAAACCGCGAACGTGCCGCCAAAGAGGCCGCCCGCAATGCCCTTGCCGCAGCGTTTCCAACAGCCCGCCAGACCGAACCTGCCTCTGCCCCCTTGGCCGCTGAACCCGCCCGCAAGGAGGATCGCGCATGAGCCTGATCGACACCAACCCCAATGCGATCCGTCCCTATGACGCCCCGCCCGAGGGGCTGAAATCCGGTAGCCGATTGGAGCAGGTTCTACGCTCTGGTGGCTTTGCTGTGACGTCCGAGCTGAACCCGCCCGACAGCGCCGACCCCGAGGATGTCTTTGCCGCAGCCACCCCGCTGGCCGAGGTGACAGACGCCATCAATGCCACCGATGCGTCAGGGGCGAACTGCCATATGTCCTCGATCGGGATTTGTTCGTTGTTGACGCGGCGCGGCTTGGGAACAGTCTATCAGATTTCCTGCCGCGACCGGAACCGGATCGCCATTCAGGGCGATGTTCTAGGGGCCGCCGCGATGGGTGTGCGCAATGTGCTGTGCCTGACCGGCGACGGCGTGGGCGCGGGCGATCAACCGGGCGCAAAACCGGTGTTCGACTTCGACGCCCTGTCCCTGATCCGCACGATCCGAACCATGCGGGACGATGGCGTTTTTCTATCGGGCCGCAAGGTCACCCAGCCCCCCCATCTGTTTATCGGCGCGGCAGAGAACCCTTGTGTCGATCCGCTGGAATGGCGCCCCGAACGCCTGGCCAAAAAGGTCGAGGCGGGCGCGGACTTCGTCCAGACCAACTACATTTTCGATATCCCGCGGTTCGAGGCGTTCATGACCCGTGTCCGTGATCTGGGGCTAGAGGGCAAGGTCTATATTCTGGCCGGTGTCGGCCCACTGGCCTCTGCCAAAGCGGCGCGGTGGATGCGTTCGAACGTGCCGGGCATTCACATCCCGGATGATGTCATCACCCGTATGGAAAGCGCCAAGAACCAAGGCGACGAAGGCCGCCAGATCAGTGTGGAACTGATCCAACAGGTGCGCCAGATCGCGGGCGTGTCCGGTGTCCACATCATGGCCTATCGGCGCGAGCATCTGGTGGCCGACATCCTGCGCGAGGCTGGCATCGCCCGCAAGTCCCCCCACGCCCTCGCCTGACCCCAACTCAATCCAAAACAGGAATACCCGATGAGCGAATCCACTAACCCCGCCTTTGATCTGGCCCACCTTGGCCATGTCGAAATCCTGACCAACAAATTCGAAGAGAGCCTCGATTTTTTTACCCGCGTCTACGGACTGAAACTGTCGGGGCAGGACGACACCTCGGCCTATTTGAGGGCGTGGGATGACTATGAGTACTGCTCTCTGAAACTGACCCGCAGCGAGACAACCGGTGTTGCCCATATTGCCTATCGTGCCGCCTCGCCCGAGGCCCTGGAGCGCCGCGTCGCAATCATTGAGGCGTCCGGATATAAGGTCCACGGCTGGAATGACGGGGACCAGAGCCACGGGCGCGCCTTCCGCTTCGAGGACCCCTTTGGCCATGTCTTTGAAATCTACTACGATACCGTGTGGTACGACGCGGCAGGCACCGACGACGCGCCCGTTCTGAAGAACACCGCCAGCGCATTCACCGGCGTTGTGCCCCGCCGTCTGGATCACCTGAACCTGCTGTCCAGCGACGTGACTGAGTTCAAGCGTTTCATGGAGACCTGCCTCGGCAGCCGCGTGACCGAATATATCCAGCTCGACAATGGCCGTCTTGGGGGATGCTGGTTCACCATCAACAACAAGACCTACGATCTGGCCTGCACCGAAGAGCACGGCGGTGGCCACGCCCGCCTGCACCATGTCACCTACGCCACCGACCAGCGCGAAGACATCCTGCGGGCGGCTGACATCTTCTTGCAAAATGGCGTGCATATCGAAACCGGACCGCACAAGCACGCGGTTCAGGGGACCTTTTTCCTCTATGTCTGGGAGCCAGCGGGCAACCGAGTGGAGCTGGCCAACGCAGGTGCACGACTGATTTTGGCGCCGGACTGGAAGCCGATCAAGTGGACACAAGAAGATCGCAAGAAAGGTCAGGCTTGGGGCTTGAAAACCATCGATACCTTCCACACCCACGGGACGCCCCCTGTGAAGGCGGCAGAGTAGACGGATAAGGTAGATGCCCGACAATCTGATGGGCATCTACCTAGTTAAAAGGGTGGATGTCTGAGATGCAGCAGTTGTTTTCGCTCTTGGAGAGAAATTATGTAGACTGATGGACCGAAATTCAGGCTGCTCTTAACTGTCGAAACTTGGCGGCAGCTCGGCGTTCACTCCAATTTTGCGCAACCGATATATTGGTCGTACACCCCACTTTTGGCGAAAATATTGGCCAACACTTCAGCACAGTACTTCCTGACATCAATGCTGAGCAGGATAAGGCCACCCCCTGCCCCGAGGAGCGCTCGGAAAGTGCCTTATACAGATACCGCTCATGATCACGTACTAGAAATTCGCATTGCACACGGTGATGAGCACCAGCCCCGCTAGCACCACAGTTTGAATGACCAGCATCGCAATCGCGGTCCCGCCAACGTCGGCAAGCTTTGCCAGCGAGGTTTTCATCCCGACCGCTGCAACGGCCGTAACCAACAGGGCGCGGGACAGGGTTTCGGCGGGTTGGCTCATGGCTTGGGGAACCAGGTGGAAAGAGTTCAGCGCGGCCAGCACCAGAAAAATCGCGACAAATCCGGGCAGTAGTGGCGGCCTGCTGCTGCCTGTTGGGGTATGGCGCCGCATAATCAGCGCGCCAATCAGAACCACAGGGGCCAGCATCGTCACGCGGATCAACTTGACCACTGTCGCGATGTCGCCAGTCTCGTCCGAGACAGAGTACCCTGCCCCGACCACTTGCGCGACATCATGGATCGTCCCGCCGAGGAACAGGCCGGTCATATGCGCGTCCAGTCCCAGAGCGTCCGCTATGATCGGGTAGATGATCATCGCCAATGTCGAAAAGGCGGTGACGGAGATGACGGTAAAGGACAGATCCCGCTCGGCGGTGTCGCGTTGCGGCAGGATTGATGAAATCGCCATCGCGGCCGAGGCCCCGCAGATCGCCACAGAGCCGCCGGTCAAAAAGCCGAAGGCGCGATCTTTGCCAGCAAGACGGGACAGCAGGACCGACGCAATAATGATGAAAGCGATACACAGGGCGATCACGAGCACAAAACCCCATCCGATCTGACGCACCATATCCAGCGAAACCCGCAGCCCTAAAAGAGCCACACCAACGCGCAGCAAAATTTTGGCGGAATAGGCAATGCCGGGGCCGGTGTTTTCATGCTCTGACAGAAAGTGGAACGGAATCCCCAGCAGGATCGCCATCAGCATCACCGGCGCGCCATAATGGTTGGCCAGAAACTGCGCGGCCATCGCCACCACCATGGTGAGGGCCACTCCGGGCGCGAGGATTTTGGCCTGCGCGGCGAGGTCGCGCGGGTTGGATATGGCTGCAAAGAAGGCGCTCATGAGATGTCCTAGAATGTCGATCCTGATCCGATCGGGTCTGCGCAGGGTGGCACTATGGACCGGAGCAAGCAGAGGGTGCGCCCCGTCGAGGGCGCACCGGAGTGTCTTTACTGGATGTCGCGCGAACGCTCGGCTTCCAGCTCTTCGGTGGCGGTTGCCACGGCGGTTTGCAGGGCGTCAAAGATCTTGTCGCCGCCGGTTACGTTGGCGTTAAACCATTCGTAGACGGGTTGAACCGCGTCTGCGAAGGCCTGCTTTTCTTCGGGTGTCGGGACGTAGAGATCACCGCCACCCGCGACGAATTCCGCATAGGCGGGGATAGATTTACGCTTGGGCGAGGCAAAGGTGGCCTGCTGCAGCGCATAGAAGCCATCGACCACCACGCGGCGGGCGTCCTCGGGCAGAGCCATGAATTTCTCGTTCGACATCCACCACAGGGCGCCCATGTAGGCGTGACCGTCCAGCGTCACATATTGCAGGCCCGCTTCTGGGAACTTCATCGACATGATGTCGGTGATGCCGTTTTTGGTGCCTTCGACCACACCGGTTTGCAGCGAAGTGAACAGTTCGGGCCACGGGATCGGGGTGGGCGCAGCGCCCAATGCTCGGACCAGTTCCTGCGGCAGGTCGGCGACCACGGTGCGCATCTTCATGCCTTCCAGATCGCCGGGAGTCTGGACACGTTTTTGCGTGTTGGCAAAGTTGCGCCAGCCGCCGGTGTTGCCGATGGTCATCAGACGGATCGCGCCACCGGAATCGTCCAGCGCCATATCGCGCATGGTGCGGGTGAAATCGCCCGACAGAACCTTCTCTGCGATCCGGTCATCCTGCATCACATAAGGCAGGTCCAGAACCTGCACATAAGGGAACAGGCCAGCCGCCCCGCCCGAGGTCGAGATATAGACGTCGATCGAACCATCGGCCACGCCTTGCAAACACTCTGCCCCGTTCGAGCACAGCTGCGTGCCCATGTAGATCTCGACCGCGATGGCACCGTTCGAGGCGCTCTCGACATAGGATTTGAAGACCTGAAGGCCGTCGTAATCCTCGTCGTTTTCGTTAGAGTTGGCGACGGCGCGGATGGTGTAATCCTGCGCCATGGCCGGACCGGCCAGCGCCGCCGTCATCAGCAGCGCCGCTGCCACCTTTTTCGTAATTCCGAGCATAATATCCTCCCTTATCGCTCTGAATGGGTCTTAATTCGCGAAGCCCGTCAAACGCGGGATCGTCATGGAAAGGGCGGGGAAATAGGTGATCAGGAAGATCACCGCGATTTCCACCGCGAGAAATGGCAGAATGGCTTTGGCGATGGTGGTCACCCGTTCCCCTGACACGGCCGAGGCCACGAACAACACCAGCCCCATGGGAGGTGTGGCCAGACCTACCGTCAGGTTCACGCACATGATGATCGCAAAGTGCACTGAATCGACACCCATACTGGCGAACACCGGCCCGAGGATCGGCCCCAGAATGATGATCGCGGGCCCCGCGTCCAGAAACATCCCCACTGCGAACAGCAGCAGGTTGATCAGGAACAGCAAGAGCAGGGGGTTCTCCGTCAGTGTCAGGATGTAGTCCGCCATGATCTGCGGCGCATGGGACAGGGACACGACGGTCTTGAACGACATCGCGGCCCCCACCAGCAGCAGCACCACAGCCGAGGTCAGCCCTGCCCGTCCCAGCACGTCCGGCAGTTCGGACAGGCGCAGGGTTTTCAGGACAAAGAGGCTGATGATCAGCGCATAGAACACGGCCACCGCCGCCGCTTCGGTCGGGGTGAAGACACCGGCCAGAATACCGCCAAGGATGATCACGGGGGTCAGCAGGGGAAACAATGCCTTGAGGCTGGCATCGCCGCGTTCGCCCCAACTGTATTTGCGTGAGGCCACGGGGAAATCATAACGGTTGGCCATGACCTTGATCAGCAGCATCAGACCCACGCCGACCATCAGCCCCGGCACGAGACCGGCAAGGAACAGGGCGGCGACGCTCTCTCCCATCACGTAGGCGTAGATGATCATGATGCCCGACGGCGGGATGATGGGCCCGATGACCGAACTGGCCGCTGTGATCGCGGCGGCGAAACGGCGGGTGTAGCCTTGCTTTTCCATGGCGGGGATCAGCATCGACCCCAGCGCCGAGGTATCGGCGACTGCCGACCCCGACAGCCCCGCAAACAGCATCGAGGACATGACGTTCACATGGGCGAGCCCCCCGCGCAGGTGCCCCATGAAGGCTTGGCTGAACTCGACCAGACGATGGGTAATCCCACCGCGGTTCATAATCTCGCCCGCGAGCATAAAGAACGGAATCGCCATCAGCGGAAAGCTGTCCATCCCGTTGTAAAGATTGCGATAAAGCAGGGTCAGGTCACGTTCCTGACCGTTCAGGAACAGCAGGATACCGGGCGCGGCCAACAGGCCAAAGAACACCGGCAAGCCGACCATCAGGAACACAAGGAACAGGGGTAGAAACCAGATCAGCATGTCATTCCGCCCCCTGCGTTTCGGCTTGGGCGATGGGCGGCAGTGCGCGGTCGGAGACCAGCCGGACCATGTTGCGCAGGATCAGTTCGATGTTCACGAGGATCAGCAGCGCCACGCCGATAAAAATCGACAGCATCATCCAGCTGCGCGGAATCCTGTACCAGCTGCTGAAATCCAGCGCGGTGGGCAGGTACAGAGAGGCCGATGCAAAGCGTCCGCCGAGGCCTGTGACCTCTTTCCAGCCGATCTGTACGGCGATCACCAGCACCATCAGGCTGATCGCCAGCAGGATCAGGTTCAGCAGATGCACCGCCCGCCCCGGCAGCATAGAGGGCAGGACATCAATGGCCACAAACCCCCCGCGCCGAAACGCAGTCGGTGCCATCAGGCCCGTCATCCACAGCATACAGAAACGCGCGGCTTCGTCCGGCCAAGGCAAGGCATTCCCCAGCACATAACGGCAAAAGACCTGCAGCAGGGTCACCGCGACCATAATGGCGATGGCAACGATGCCGATCCCCCGGCCAAGCTTCAACAGGCGGTCATTGATCCATGACAACAGCCGGATCGACCCGTCGAATAGCACCATACTTTCCTCCCAATCGCACACAAACACACCGCGCCCTCCTCCAAAGACGCGGCGCTGCGATCAATTCAAATCGAGTCGCGCAACACGCCCGCTGAAGAACGCCAACGGATCACCTTGTTGCATCGTAGCCTGAAGAACCTCGCCGACAATGATTGCGTGATCGCCAGCTTCGTGAACCGCATGGCGGCGGCAGTCAAATCGCGCAAGGCAATGAGGCAAAACCGGAACGCCCGTCGCGTTTTGCTCTAGATCGGTGTCCAACAGGGCGCCTGCATCTTTGGCAACCGCCCACGCCAGATCCTGTTGATCGGCCGCCAGAACGTGGATCGCGTAGTGCTCTGCCGCGGCAAACAGGGGATAGCGGCGCGAAGCCCGCGCAGGTGACCACAGGACCAAAGGCGGCTCCATCGAGACCGAGGAAAAGCTGTTCGCTGTGATGGCCGCGCACCCCTCGGGGCCACGGGCTGTGACGATGGTCACACCTGTGGCAAACAGCCCGAACGCATCCCGTAGGGCCCGTCCGTTGCCAGGTTCCGGAACAAAGCTTTGCAACATCACGCGACCTCGCGACCCAACGCGGCTTCGTAGAGTTGGAACCACTGTACGCGGCTGAGAGAGACCTTGTTCGCGTCAGAGATTTTGGCGATCCGGTCCAGAGAATTGGTCCCGAGGACGGGCAGGATTTTCGCCGGATGACGCAGCAGGAATGCGACTGCGACAGCGGCGCGGTCCACGCCGAATTCACCCGCAAAGCCGTCCATCAAACGGGTCAGGTCGGTGTCATCGGTCATCAGGCTGCCTCCGCCCAAGGGCGACCACGCCATAACCGCATCGCGCTGGCGCTGGTGGAAGGCCAGATCGCCATCGGTAAAGGGATCAATCCGTGCCAGTGAAATCTCGATCTGGTTGGTGACCAGCTTGTTGCTCATCGCGCTTTGAAGGAGTTCGACGTCCCAAGGACGGAAGTTCGACACACCCGCCGCGCGGATTTTGCCTGCCTTGATCAACCCGTCCAACGCCGCGCCGGTTTCATCGTGATCCATCAAGGGATCGGGCCGGTGGATAAGCAAGAGGTCGATGTAATCCGTGCCCATATCCCGCAGCGAACTTTCGACCGAGGCTTCGATATGCGCCTTCGAGGTGTCGTAGTGTTTGCACGCCACGTCCACGTATTTCCCGCAGGGCGCAACGATATCGCATTTGGTGACGATCTCGACCTTGGCCCGCAGGCTCGGGTCGGCTTTCAGCGACTGTCCCAGAACGGCTTCGGCGGTGTATTCGCCATAGATATCCGCCTGATCGAGCGTGGTGATCCCTTGGGCCAGACAGGCATCAATCTTGGCGCGCACATGTTTTTCCGAGGTATCGGGATCATCACCGATCCTCCACATGCCATAAACAAGACGGGAAAAGCTGAGGCCTTCGGCCAGTTCAACGCGGTCCATTAGCGGCGCTCTCCTACTCCGAGGGGTGTTGCTGGGGTGGACGCGGGCACGCGGTTCCACACCTGATTGAGTTGGCAGGTTTTCATCTGTGGCAGCACACGTGTGCCGAAATGCTCGGCCTCTTCGATATGGGGGTAGCCGGACAGAACAAAGGCGCGGATGCCCATCTTCTGCAATTCTTCCAATTTGGTCAGGACCTGATCGGTCGAGCCGACAATCGCCGCCCCGCAACCCGACCGCGCGCGGCCAATTCCGGTCCAGAGGTTGGGTTCGATGTACCCTTCCAGATCGGCCAGTTCGCGGTTGCGGGCCTGATGGCTGACCCCGAGGCTGCCCGAGTCCAGTGCCCGTTCACGGATCGCCTTGCCATATTCGTCGTCCAGCTTGCTGGCGATATAGCGGGCGTATTCCTTGGCTTCGGCTTCGGTGTCGCGCACAATCACGTGGCTGCGAAAACCGTAATCCAGTGTACGCCCGTATTTCTCGGCGGCGGCGTTCGCGGCCTTCATGCGGCCCGCGATGTCTTCGGACTTTTCGGGCCACATCAGGTAGACGTCGCAATGCTGACCGCACAGGTCCAGCGCATCCGGCGAATAGCCCCCGAAATAGAGCATCGGCCCATTGGTCTGGTAGGGTTTGGCGGGATCAGTGGTCAGACCTTCGAAGTTATAGACCTTCCCCTGATAGTTGATCTCGTCCTGCGTCCACGCCTGTTTCAGGATCTCGACGACTTCGCGCGAGCGCTGGTAGCGGAAGGCGCTGTCCGCCTTTTCACCGGGGAAGTCGGACGAGATGATGTTGACCGTCAAACGCCCCTTCAGCATGTGATCCAGCGTCGCGATGGTGCGGGCCAGCATGATGGGCTGCATCTCGCCGCAGCGGACGGCGGCCAGAAGGTTCATGGTGTCAGTGATCGGCGCACATCCGGCGACAAAGCTCAGGGTGTCCTGCCCCACCTGATAGGAGGACGGGCACAGGATGTTGCCAAAGCCCTGCGCTTCGGCGGTTTTCACGATGTCCGAGCAATGCTCCCACGAGGAACGCAGGTCGCCATCCGGCACCCCGAGAAACTGGTAGTCATCCGAGCAAAGCGCCGAAAACCAGGCCACCTCGACAGCGTCGAGATCGGCAGATGTCACGGGTACGACCGTCATGTTTCCCTCCCTGAGAACCTCCGAACTTTCCTCTTGCATAGCTTTGTCTTTGATGTAGATCAATGGTGTATCAATTTTTTTCAAGCACCGATGCCGTGGAGGAGCCGCAAAGATGCAGGAAAAAAGCAGGAAAACTGCGGGCCGTGCGGATGCGCTGCCGATCTACATGCAGATTTGCGAGCTGGTGATCCGTGACATTGCGGCGGGCCGGTTGGTGGACGGGCAGAAA
>CAXQKF010000514.1:0-14829 GCA_964224285.1 Donghicola sp.
CCGGAATGTCGTTCGTTTTCACGCCATCAATCACGGCGCGCACCTGTTGCGGGGTGCCCATCTGGTCAGTGTTCATCGGCCACAAATACAGCTCTTTCATACCGAAATCGCGGGCCAGATAGCTGAATGCGCCCTCGCAAGTCACCAGCCACCTCTGATCCTCGGGCACTTCGGCGATTTTCTGGCGAATGGGTTCCAGAGCCTCGCGCAGCTCGGCTTTGTAGGCTTCGGCGTTGGCGCGATAGGTCTCTGCATTTTCAGGATCATAGTCGACAAAAGCACTAGCGATGTTGTCGATATAGATTTGCGCATTGTCGAGCCCCATCCACGCATGGGGGTTCGGTTTGCCCTCGTAAGAGCCCGCCGAAATCGAAATCGGATCAATTCCGTCACTGAGCGTCACCGAAGGAATATCGCCCAGATTATCCAGAAACTGCCGGAACCACTGTTCCAGATTGAGGCCGTTCCACAAGATCAGGTCGGCATCATGGGCCCGCACCATATCGCGCGGCGTCGGCTCGTAGCCGTGAATTTCAGCGCCCGGTTTGGTGACAGAAACGACCTCGGCGGCATCGCCTGCAACACGGCTTGCCATATCGGCAAGGACAGTAAAGGTGGTGACGACCTTCATCTGTTCGGCCTGAGCGGCCCCGCCTGCCAAAACGGCGCAACCCGCCGCCAGCATCAGGCACTTCAGTTTGGTCATCCACATCTTCCTTGTCCAATAAATGCAGGGGAATCGCGTTGCCCCATGCGCACCAAAAGGCGTCAGACAAAGAGATAACGCAGAACCTTTACTTTGCAATTGCAAATCACTCGCAAAAAGTGCGGAAGGGCGTTTGTTTCCTCAAATTTCCGAGAGTGCTTGTGTTTTCGCCAGCATCGAGCGGCAGCCCCACTTGCGAAATGTTATCTTATCACATATCGGTCAAGGAAATGCCTAGTTGCAACTTGACCAAAGCTATTCGTGCCCGGAAAGACTTAGACATGAATCCATTCCTGATTGCTCTATTTGTGGCGACCACCACCCTACCGGCCACCGCGCAGGTTTCTCGCGATGTAACGGCCCATGAGCACGGTGTGACGAGCATCGAACTCGCGATCGAGGGGGATACGATGGAGATCACCTTGACGGCGCCGGGGATGGACTTGGTCGGCTTCGAACACGAGGCGACAACGGCCGCGGACGAAGAGGCGGTCAAGGAGGCAATACGACTGCTGCAAGATCCACAGAATGTCCTGAGCCTGCCCAACGCTGCAGAGTGTCACAACCAGAGCAGCGCAGCCCATCTGGCGGGCGAAGACGCCCACGACCATGACGAGGACCACGGGCACGGCGCCGACCACACGGTTTTTTCCGCGCACTACGCCTTTGTCTGCGCCAATCCGGATGCGCTAACCGAAATCTCTTTTCCCTACTTCCAGACATTTGAAAACGCGCACGAAATCCATGTTCTATACGTGACCGACCAAGGCGCAGGAGCCGCTGAAGCCCATCGCGACGCGGCGCGGATTAACCTGAAATGACCGTACCCGCCCTGTCCCTGACGAACCTACAGTTCAGCTGGCAAAAGCGCGGCGGCTTTGCCCTATCCTGCCCGAAATTCACTTTGGCCCAAGGGGAAACGGTGCTCTTGCTTGGCGAAAGCGGGTCGGGGAAATCGACGCTTCTCTCGCTGATCTGCGGGATTGCCCCTGCATCCTCGGGCGAGGTCGCGGTGAACGGCACAGAGATCGGCGCATTGACGGCAGGCAAACGGGACAGGTTTAGGGCCGAAGAGATCGGCATCATCTTTCAGCAATTCAACCTGCTGCCCTACGCCAGTGTGGCTGACAACATCGCCCTGCCCCTCTGCTTTGCCCCAAAGCGTCGCAAACGGGCCGGCGACATTGCACAGACAACTGCGGCGCTGACCCGTCAACTCGGGTTGCCAGAGGATGCACCACACCTCAAGGCGGAGCACCTGAGCGTCGGGCAACAACAACGCGTGGCTGTGGCCCGCGCCCTGATCGGAGCCCCTGGCCTGATTGTTGCGGACGAACCCACTTCGGCTCTGGACGCGGCCAGTCAAGACAGCTTTGTGACGCTGCTCTTTGACCAGGTACAGCAATCGGGGTCTTCTTTGCTGATGGTCAGTCATGATGCCCGCCTCGCCGAACGGTTCGACCGCGTGGTCCATCTGCAAGATATCGTCTCGACACATAGGACCGCAGCATGATCCTTCGTTTGGCAATCGACTCTTTGCTGGCCCGCGCGCTGACCGTGGGCATGACGATCCTTGCGATCGCGTTGTCGGTGGCCCTGTTCATGGGCGTGGAAAAAGTGCGCACGGGGGCACGTGCCAGCTTTGCCGATACAATTTCGGGCACCGATCTGATTGTTGGGGCGCGTTCCGGCTCGGTGCAGTTGCTGCTGTATTCGGTGTTCCGCATCGGGAATGCCACGAATAACGTCAGCTGGCAAAGCTATCAGGACATCGCCGCTCGGCCCGAAGTGGATTGGATCGTGCCGATTTCCCTGGGGGACAGTCACAAGAAATTCCGCGTCATGGGCACCACGCCCGCGTTCTTTGACCACTATCAGTACCGTGGTGGCCGCGCTTTGACCTTCGCGGCTGGCGCGCCCCTCGACGACCTCTATGACACGGTGATCGGTGCGGATGTGGCGGATACGCTCGGCTATCAACTCGGCGATCCGATCGTGGTGTCCCACGGGCTCGGATCATTTACCGCCCATGAGGATCAGCCCTTTCGCATCGCTGGCATCCTCGAAAAAACCGGAACGCCAATCGACCGAACCGTCATCGTCGGCCTCGAGGCGATAGAAGCAATCCACGTCGACTGGCAAAGCGGCGCCAAGACCCGCAACACCACCCCTGTCGAGGCAATCCGCCGAATGGAGCTGACCCCGACAGCGATCACGGCGGCGTTGGTCGGGACAACCTCGCGGCTCCAGATTTTTGGCCTTCAGCGATGGATCAACGACTACTCAGAGGAACCTTTGCTGGCCGTGATCCCCGGCGTTGCACTGACAGAGCTCTGGCAGATCGTCGGCATTGCGGAAACGGCCCTGATAGCGGTGTCTGGGATGGTTGTCGTGACCGCGCTGCTGGGGATGATGGCGATGATCTTTGCCTCGCTGAACGAGCGACGCCGAGAGATGGCGATCTGGCGCGCGATGGGCGCAAGCCCTGCCACGATCCTAGGTCTTTTGGTGTTGGAAGCCATGCTGATGGCCGCAATCGGAGCAGGCCTCGGGATCGCTCTTTTGTACGGTGGGCTCGTCATTGCCCGCCCCTACATCGATGCCGCCTTCGGGCTATGGCTGCCGATCACCCCTCCCAGCGGCCAAGAAGCAATGGTATTGCTCGGGGTCGTTGTTGCCGCGGCTGTCACGAGTCTCTTGCCCGCGCTCCGCGCCTATCGGCTCTCTTTGGCAGATGGGATGATGGTCCGCATCTGAGCTTTGCGGACTCAAAGGAAATCTACGTAATTTGACACGGAAACGCGAAGAACAGCGCTTCAAATCCCGCCAAGCCGGTTTTCGTCATCCACAACGCTCAGCCCCTCTGACCAGGACCACAGCACGAGATTGAGGCTCCCTGCCCCAGCACCAGCGGCATAGCTGCGCACGAGCATTCCAGTGAAACCCGCTGCTATCAGGGCCTTCGCAAAATTCTGGGTGGGAACCGGCCTGCCATCCAGCATTTCACTGCGCCACCCGTGATCCGCCAGCTTGTCGGGCGACATCCCGTAAGTCGCCAGCCCATCCACATCCCGCGTATCAAAGATAGGACCGAGGTCGGCACGGTATTGAACCAGCGTGGTGGGCTGCAGATCGCCGACCTGATTGGCTTCTCGCAGAGCGGTGGCTGGGTCCAGAGCGGTATATAGGGCGTCACATCCCTTGGGGTTAAAGCGCCCGCCAAATAGACCCGCACCGCGACCCGACAGGGGCTCTCTGGCGTAGACCGGATTCAGGGCGCGATAGAGTGGGCCGTGATACCTATCCCTCGTCAGGGGCATCAGGCGTAAACGCCCGCATCCACCGCATCAATGTATTCCAGAACCTGCTGCGCCTTACCTTCTTGGACCAGCTGCATGGCCGTGCGCCCGTCGAAACCCGCCAAAGGCTCCGAACGATACCACGCATAGGCCATCAGTTCCGACCCAAAACGAGGCTGGACCTTGTTCAGGACTTCGACCAGCTCCCGCAACCGGCGTTGGGTTTTATCTGACTGGATACGGGCGCGGCGCTGAAGCGCATCTTTGCCCAAACCGACCGTCATCGCGACCTCTTCGCTAGAGGTCCGCAGGACAGAAGCGATTTTCTTGGGCTCGAACAGCCCGCCTTCGGCGAATTGCAGGATCATTAGGCAGCCCCAAATACACAGCGATACTGACGGAATATAACGTCAGAACCACCGAAAGTCAAAGGGCCACACCATGTATATCGTGGCGATCAACCGGCCTGCGGAAAATCTAGGTTCTGCCTACGAATCCCCTCCAGATTTTGGAACCGGAATTTTCCTGAGATCTACAGAGAAATCCCTGCACCCCGACAAATAACGCCACCAAAATCGACAATTCAGCCAATTTCAGCTCCCGCAACATCACAAGTCAAAACAATGGCTTCCAAATACTCAACCCAAAGTGTTATAGGGTGAATTGAAAGCTGGATCCGAGATTCCAGAATTAATTTTCATTTTGATATAATAACTTCAATTCCTACTAATCCTTCAGGACAAAAGTCACGCTATCCCCCAGCAAAGTCACGGCATCTCCCTCCAACATGCTGATCACCTATCGGTGGTGATCAGCAGCCCCTGCCGCGAAACCTGACTTTTATAGCACCTGAAAGGACACACACCGATCGGAGTTTAGATGCTCTACTTCTTGCGCCGCGCGCTGCCCCTCTGTCAAAGAACGGTGCGCTAACATGTCAACCAATTCTCCCTCCTCCCGAAAACGGGATAGCAACGCGGCACGGCACAAAGACAGCGGCGTCCGCAGGTTCCTTGTTTCCGTCGGATCACTGATGTCCGCCCGTGCCTATCTGGCGGCCTCCCAATTCCTTGTCCTGCCTATCGTCGCACGCGAACTGTCGGTCGAAGACTTTGCCCTTATGGCGCTGGCCATGGTGATCGTCGTGCTCGCTCTAACGATTTCCGATGCAGGCATGGGGCGCTCCTTGATCCGGTCCACGGATGCGGATCAGGTGGAATGGTCCAGCGTCTTCTGGACCATCACCGCCGGCGGGGCGGGGCTAACGCTGATCACATGCGCATTGGCCCCCCTGTTCGCATGGTTTTTCGAAGCCCCCAAGTTGACCTCTCTGTTAATCGCCCTGTCGGTTGTGCCCCTGATGCAGGCCATCGGCGCCGCACCGAATGCCGAGATCGAAACCAGAGAGAACTACGCAGGCATCGCACGCGTCCAGATCATCTCGACGACCTGCGGGCTGGTGACAGCCGTGGCCCTTGCATTGCTGGGGGCGGGCGTCTGGGCTCTGGTCGCACAACAGATCGTTCTGGCTGGAACGCGCCTGATCGGGACACTGATGCTATCGCGCTTCCGCCCGCTTTTCACCTTCTCGACCGAGAAACTCTGGCCGCACCTGATCTTTGCGCGCGACACATTGGGCATGTCCTTGCTGATGGTTGGCCGTCAGCAGCTCACCATTATGGGAATTTCCAAGTTTCTCGGGGCGACGCCCCTTGGCTACTACTCGATGAGTGAACGTTTTGGGCGGTTGCCGCAATTCGGCGTCGCAGGGCCTATGACCAGCGTTGTCTTTGTCAGGATGAGCAAAGCGCAGGACAACCTCGAACATATCGCTGCGATCTACTTGGCCGCCATGCGGATCCTCGCACTGATCCTGATCCCTTCGATGGCGGTGGGCGCAGTGGCAGCGGGTCCGGTCTTTACCCTTTTCCTTGGTCCGAATTGGGACCCCGTGACTGCGGTTTTTGCCCTCTCTATCGGTGGTTTGGTGCTCGAAGCGGTGGGGTTCTTTGCCCTGCAATCACTGCTGCGCGTGATTGCACGCACGGATCTGCTGCTGCGGCTGGTGCTGGAAACCGTGGCTCTGCGTCTGGTGCTGCTCGCATGTACACTGCCCTTGGGTCTTGAGGCCGTCGCGGCGTCCATCACCATCTGGGGTCTTCTGATTGTCCCGCGGGGATGGCAGATCGCATCGCGTGTTTTCCCGTTGCGCCTGCGTGATTGCGTGATGACGCTGGTCCCGTCTATGGTCGTCGGGGCATTCATGAGCGTCGTTTGGGTTCTTCTGGCGAAACTCCCCGCCTTTGAAGGTGTGTGGCCCCAAGCCATTGCCGGTGTCCTGCTGGCCGCCGCAGCGCCCGGCGTGTGCTGGCTGGTTGACAGGTCCGCTATGAAAGACGCCATCGCGACCTTCCGCTCTGATCAAGTTCCGGCGCCCAAAACGCCGAAACGCAAAGTCGGAGCAGAACTAAAAGCCTGAGGATGCGAGAGCGGGCCTCAACCTACCAAACCGCGCCTGATAAATTTTGTTAGCCTGAAGTTATTGAGATGAAACACGATATTGACATAGCCCCAAGCAAGCTCGACGTGCCCGATTTCATCATCGGAGGGGCACCGAAATGTGGCACGACTTCTCTGCATTTCATTCTGGATCAACATCCGGACATCGCCCTGCCGACGGACGAAGTGAACTACTACGACGCGGACGATCCCCTGAGCTGGCCCGACTTTTTCTACACAGACAAAGGCGACCTACAGTGGCTTGCCCCGAATGGCAAAGAGGTCGACACCCGAGAGTGGTACGAAAAGCAATACAAGGAACTCGGTGCCGACAAGCTGCGCGGCGAAGACAGCACGCGCTATCTCTTTTCGCCCATGGTCCCTGCGCGCGTTGCACGTGAATTACCTGATGCCAAGGTGATCTTCATGCTGCGCGATCCGGTGAAACGGGCGTGGTCGCAGTACTGGCACGAAGTCAAAATGATGCGCGCGACCACCAGCTTTGAAACAGCGCTGACCCGCATGCCGACTTTGGTGAACGGTTCGACCTACGCGCCCCATCTGCGCGCATGGCAAGATGCCATCGGCCCCAACCGGATCAAAGTCGTCCTCATGGAGGATTTTCTGTCCAATATGCAGACCGAGATGGACGGGATTGCCACCTTCCTCGGGCTAGAGCCTTTTGACCTGTCGGACTACAATCAGTGGTTCAACCGGACCTACTACCCGATCTGGACCCAAGGCCAACTTGCCTTGAACTGGATCGGCGGGCGGCATGTCGCGCGGATGCGCTACCGGACACATATGCGCAAGGACTGGACCTCGCGGGATCACCTGCGGAACAAGTTCTATCAGAAATGGTTCCACAAGATTAACCCGCTGCTCCTGCGCAGCACAAAGGCCCCAAAGATGCAGGAACGCACACGCCAGTTCCTTTCCGCGCATCTCAGCGCACGGAATGCCGGTCTCGAAGAGATTTTGGGGCGCGACCTCAGCGGCATCTGGCCCAACTGGGACAAAAACGCCGCTAACGGGGCTTAACGGCAGAACGCGGCCGCATCTCGGGGATGCGGCCGGTTCGCACTTCAGCCGCCGGCAGAGCCGTCAATCATCGAAAACAGTTCGAGGTATCGCGCAGCGCCTGCTGCGAGGTTCAGGTTCTCGACCACATAATCCCGCGGCGCGTAGCTGTCCTTTTCCTCCCAGAAAAGGTCAAAAGCCTCGCACATTTCGGACAGTCGGGCACGACGTCCACACCGCTCGTCGAAATAGGGAACGGACGAAACCGCGAGCCCCTCCGGCGCAAGCTTTCGATCCGACGGGCTGACCAATTGCCGGTCATCCCAAGCCAGAATTGGCACCCCCGACGACATCGCCTCCTGATAGGCCAGGCCTTGGGTCTCGTGCTCGCAGATAAAGACCATCACCCGTCCGCGCGCCAGACTGCTGCGGAATTGATCCAGCCCGTGATGCCCATAGCGCAAAACCTCGTAGCTGAGTTTCCGCGCCTTCAAATGCGCCAGCAAGGGCTTCAACAAATCCGCTTCCCGCTCGGGGCGGTTCCACCGGATCTTGTCGTAAACAATCACATCCAGCGTTTTTGCATGCCCCGACAGGTTCGGCCAAGCCTCGGTGTCGATTGCGACGGGCATCGGGTGAATGCGGTCCCCTAGAACATCTCGCCACAACGCACAGTACCATTCCGAGGGCTGCGTCACGACTTTCAGGTGGTTCTGTTCAACCACCGGCATGACCTTGTCCGGAAGAGGCACTTCGCCCGGACCAAAGATCGCAGGATTTTCCAGCAGCACATGATCGAAAACCGATGCGAACCCCGACAGCCCCACCGGCATCTTGGGATTCTTGCGAACATGGCCGAAGTCATTCACACGAACGTTGATCCCGCGACTTTCAAGGCTGCGTTTAAGGTTCCGGAAAGCTGTGTAAAAACCGGTGTACGGCTGAACGCCCCGCATCATACGATAGCGGGTCCTCAGTTCTTCGCGGATATCCGACCGTAGTCGGCCAAACGGAATGTCGCGGGCCTGCTTCTCGAACCCGTCATAAAAGAGGTTAATTTCACGCGGAGTATCAGAGCACATTCAGTCCATCCCATAGTTGGATGTGCGTGGCCGACTGATCACCCCCGCAACAACGCCCGTGTGAAAGCTGGCTCGCAGGAGCCAGAACCAGAACCTCGACCGGCGCCCCAGAGTCGTCGCCGCCCGCACCGCGCAATATGCAGATTTTATCATCGAAACAGAGACAAACCGGAGGCGCACGCCAAGCGGCGCACTCTGTCCGCTCCAGTTTCGGCAGTGGCCGTAGACCTGCCCGTTCCAATAAGATCGGTCCAACATCCACTGGGAATCCAGACGCGCCGGCGCGACATGTTCATGCACCTTGGCATCATCCGTAACCGCAAGCACCATGCCCTGCCGACCCAGCCGGAAAAAGATATCCACATCCTCGCCGCCTGTGGTCCCGAACGCCGGATTGAACCGCGTCGCCCCCAGTTTGGGGTCATTCAGGTTCAACAGCACGTTAGACGAGTGCCCTGTTTCGACAATGCCCCCAGGCCGGAACGTCGGCAGGTTGGAGTGGTAGTCGCTCTCGACCATCCACTCTGGCGCGGTGTCTGGGTAGATCGCGTGGGCAGGCCCGAACACAGCGCCCGCCCCGCTCTCTCGCTGTCTGTTCAGAAGGCCCATGATCCAATCAGGGGTCGCGATTTCATCGTCATCAATAAAGGCCAGATAATCGCCACCAAGCTGATGCATCGCCGTATCAAGGCAGGCATTCCTCGCGATCGAAATATTCCGCGCAGGGGCGTGGACATAGTGAATGCCAAGCCCAAGCGCCTCTGATGCCTCGATAAATTCCGCTTCGCGCAGTGCTTTTTCGTCGTTATCGGCGACAACGACTGTCAGGGTCGCCCTCTCGGGCAATTGAAGTTTGGTCAGACTGCTGAGTGTGTCATGAATGCTCTGCCGCCGAAACGTACAGATACCGACAACCAACTTCAGTCCGCCTTGCACCGCCTCCGCCCCTACCCCGCTCGTCTTGCGGGGCTCTCCGGTGTAGTATGTCATTGAAAAGTCACCATAAATTACTTTAAAATTTCTTTTTAAAATCAAGAAGTAAAAGCGGCGAGCAATCTTCGGATAGCCTAAGTTAATTTAAGTGAAGAGCCAGCCACAGCACCATTAATGAACTAAGAACTGTTCACCTCCGTCAATCCGAATTTACGCGCCGACCGGATACGCACCTGTTGGGCAAGCTCCGCACACAGATGCTTTGCGACCGACGGTGGCACCATGAAACACTTCGCCGCTTCGATGGGGTCACGGGCCTTCACGGCCTCGATCAGGCGAACCCAGCTCCAGCGTTTCATGCTTTCGATCCGGTGCCTTTGAATCGCAACCCGCGCCATGTCCGGCAACCCACGGCGCGTCAAGAGACGGGTATCCGCCGCGACAAAGGCACCAAGTGCAGCCGCATCGTGGCTGCCGCTCAACGAGGTTTCGCGAACCACTGCGCAATATCCCGCGGGTGGCAAGAGCTCGAAACGCGCACCATGCGCCAACGCCTCGGCGTATAGGGCGTAGTCTTCGCCCAAGCGCATTTTGGGGTCGTACTTCAGTTTATGCTTCCGCAAAAAACTCATCGACATCAAAGGCTTGAGAAACCCCATCTCGCTCCGCGGCCGCTCCGGATCCAAGAGGTTTCCAATCACAAAGTCCTCTAGGCTAATGGTCTTTGCACCCGTTTCAGGCAGCCCCAACAGACGATCCCGCTGTGCCTCTGGCAGGTCTTCTGCACCATCGGGGACTTTCCACATGTCATCAGCAACGAGTTCTGCTCCGGTCTTGGCCGCGTGATCCAGCAACTGCCGCAACCGATCCGGTTCAAGGTAATCATCGCTGTCCAGAACCGCAGCATACCGCCCTTTGGCAAGCTCCAAGCCACGGTTCCGCGCAACTGACGGCCCACCATTCACCGGCTGCGACACCGCGCGAACCCTCGGGTCTGCACTTGCCAACCGCTCGGCCAAAGCTCGCGTTCCGTCCAGCGAAGCATCATCCACAACAATCACTTCGACCGTACAGCCGCGTTGCGCCAAGACCGAATCCACCGCACGCTGGAGTGTGTTTTCGGCCTGCCAAGCAGCAATTAGAACCGTAACATCAACGGACTCTGCAGTAGGGATGTCCTGCGTCATCACTCCGAACCCTTGATATCGTGACACTCGGGGCCTTCGTCACCCATCGGCCTGTACGACATGCAATCATACAAAGCGGATGCCTCCGTGCCCTCGGCAACCTTGCCAGCCCAAGCCTCTTGCGGCTCCGCCACGCCCCAAAGACTCGCCATCAGCTTGCCGGGGGTCTGCGGGATCGGAGCTTGCTGGGATTCAATGCGAAAGAATTCCATCCCGTCCACAAACCAGGTGATCGAATCCTCGCGCCATTCGAAGCGATAGATGTGATAGGCCTGCGCCGCGTCAAAGCCCAAGGGCATGGAACGGTTCGGCGCGGGGTTGCCGCTGGCAAAGGCGTTAATGTGGAGCTTGGTCGTGTCCTTGCCCAGAATCTCGACGTCGATCTCGTCATGGGGATCGCCAAAATACGGCCCCGTGTAGGTAAAGAACGAAGAGACCAAGCCATCCCCTTTGGCGGCCTTCATGCGAACTTCGTAGTCGCCATAGTGATGCAAAAACTGGCGCTGGGTCTCGGCGCCTTCGAAGGCCTTCTCTTCTCCCTCGGGAGCAGGTCCAAAATCGAGCACCAAAAACCCGCCGTTGGCACCGTCCGTCAGTTGGTTTGAAACAGGAACCTCCATCCATGCCCGATGGCGGCGCCAACCGGTGATCATCTTGTCCCCGCCAAAGTCGAAATTTCCGAACCACCAGCGGTCTTTATATCCCGCATCATCAAAAGTTTCGACGAATCCTTCGGCCGGCGGAACCTTGGGCGGAGTATCCTCGGCGATTGCAGTAGATGCAAACAGCGGCAATAGTGTCCATACTGGAAACAGTTTAATAGAATTAGTTCGAAACAGGCTTAAAAAATCAACCATAGTATGTTCTCATAATCAACTCTTGGTATAGTAACGTAGATGATTGTTTAAGGACAGCTTTAATGGATCAAACGGTTTCGATCGTGGTGGCCGCGTACCGCGCAGCCGAGCTCCTGCCTACTAGTATAGCATCCGCCCATGCGCAAAAGCCGGACTGCGAAATTGTCGTTGTCGATGACGCATCAAATGACGACACGCCGGAGGTGATGGCAAACTATCCCGAGGTAAAATTCCTGTCGCTGCCGCAGAACGGCGGGCCTTCGGTTGCACGCAACGCGGGATTCGCAGCAGCCTCTGGTGACTGGCTGGCCGTGCTTGATGCCGACGACGATATGGTGCCCGGGCGGATCGCGCGGATGCTCGACATAGCAGCCGAGACCGAAGCGGACGTGGTGCTCGGCAACCTCTTGCGTGTGGACGAAACCGGCGAGCAGATTGATGATGGTCCATTCTTTGACACCTCGGAAATCGGCAAAGCCCCCCTCGCCCTCGAGGATTATGTCACACAGAACCTGCTAGAGCGGAATGAGACCTCCAGCGGATACCTCAAACCGATGTTTCGGCGCGCATTTCTCGAGCAACACGGCATTCAATACGACCCCCTGCTCCGGAACAGCGAAGACTACCATATCATCCTCGAAATCATCGCCGCTGGCGGTCGTGTCGTGATCGCGCCAGAGCCGGATTATCTGTATCGTGTGGCCAAAGGCTCAATCTCGCATGTGGTGAATCCGGCCTATCTGCACGCTCTGGAAAACGCCGACCGGAACTTCATGAAACGCGCCCTCAGTTCCCGAAAAGGTGCGGCACGTCGGCATCTTAACCATCTATTCGCGCGACGGATGCGCAACCTTCAGGGCCTGCTGGTTGGCGAAGAAGTCATGCGCGCCCTCAAGGAACGACGCCCCGATACGGCGATCAGCCTGATCCTTCGCAACCCTGCAACATTAGGTTCTATTGCCCACAAATTTGCAGAAGCCGTAGGTAAGCGCCTAAGTCGCCCCCGCACGAAACCGAGCTGAAAAATGCCTGCTTTCGAAACCGAAAGCAGACATTACAAACAAGGCCCGTCCAAACCGGAAAATTATATCAATTTTGCCAGTTCAGAGAGCTGTTCGATCCGGCAACCCGCTCTACCCGCAGCACATCTCCGCGCTGCAGAATTTCAGATGGCGAGACGATCTGCTCCGCCTCGCCATCATGAGTGACGTAAAAAACAGTCTCGATCGTCCCCGTTTCATCCGCGGAATTGCCTAGCTCAAAGCCGGTCAACTCAACCAGTCCGGACAGCATGTCACGACGGATATTCGCCTCCTCGAGTTCGTCGTTCACCTTTTGCAGTTCCTGAGTCGCTTCGGTCGATAGGCGCGTCCGCAGGCCCAGAATATCCCTGTCTGTCTCTTGAATCCGCTGACGTGCACGGAACATGTTGTTTTGCAGGTCGATGTCCGCGCTCTCCAAATCGAATAGAGCCGCCTGCGCCTCGCGAATCTGGGTGGCCTTGGCCAAACCGTTTTCCCGCAGCCGTTCAACACCAGCCACTTGCTCTCGGGCCAACACCACCTGCATCGCAAGACCTTCGCGTTTGGCCCCCAGACTCACAAGTTCGCTATTCAGCAGCTCTTTGGTCGCTTCCAAGTTCTCGGTCTCAAGAGCACGGGCTTCTCGGCGGGCGTTAAAAATGGCCTGCTCTTCGCGTAGAAGCGCCTCCAAAGCAGCCTCGCCGTCCGGATGGGAAAGCCCCTCGGGAGTCGTAAAATTCTCGGACCCGTCCATCTCGGCCACAAGGCGCTGCGCCCGCAACTGGAGCCGCAGAATCTGCCGCCGAAGTTGCGCCAACGACCCGCCATCGCGCATCAGATCGCGCACCTGCCCTGTTCCCTCGACCAAGCGGGGTGCCCCACCCGCCAGCGCCATGGCCTGCAAGGCACTGAGGCCCGGCCGCGCCTCGAAAGATCCGGGTCGCGCAACATCCCCCAGAACATAGACCGGAGCATATTCCTCGACCTCGATCGAGATCGCGGGCGGCTCTAGCTGGCTGATCTGCCGCTGAAGAATATCGACGATTCGTAACGCCACCTCGCTGGGATCACGCCCCTCCAAGGAGACCGCCCCACCAAAAGGCAAAACCAGCCGACCCTCGGAATCGAGCGTGTATGACCCGCTGATCACGTCCCAATCCTGATATCCCATGGCGCCTTGGTCCCAAACTGCCGCGCGCAATAGCACACGATCGCCCGGACCAAAGGCATCGGGCCCTTGATTGGCACTTTTTCTAGCATTAGTTGCATTAATCGGTTTAATTGTAAGCGGGACTACTTGCTGCGTAGCGCTGCCTGATTCGGTTTGCTTTTGCGCAAATGCAGGTCCACCCAACCCTACAGAAACCATGACTGGCAGTACGCCAAAAACCATCCACCCAACGCGGGTCGCAGCACTATTTTTCCGGTTGCGACTCTGAAATGACATAAACATTTGATACTCCTAAAAACAATCTTTAGTTGTTTGCCCCAACCGACAAGCCGACGATAGGAGGCCCCTTGGCACAAGAAATTACTGCGATCGTGCCTACATTCAATCGCGCCGCGATGATCGGCGAAGCGCTCGAAGCTATTATGGCTCAAAAACGCGCCGTGTCCGAAATTATTGTGTGGGATGATGGGTCAAAAGATGACACGCCCACAAAGATGGCCGAAATTACGGCCCGCCATCCGAACCGCATTCGCTACGAACGCGCGGAGAACGGCGGCAAGTCGCGTGCGTTAAACAAGGCACTTGAGCTCGCTCGCGGAGATTATATCTGGATTTGCGACGATGACGACGTGGCCCTACCTGATGCCACAATGAGACTTTCTGAACCCTTGGACGCTCATCCCGAGGTCGGGTTGGTTGCAGGCAAGCATCTGCGTTTTTCGACCCCGAATGACCTGCCGGGGCCAGTAGAAACACGCAAAATAGATGATGCAGGATACTGGCCTGACCTCGGTTCAGGTTCGATTCTTCGACACACGCTAGAGGATATCTTCTTCTTTCAAAACGGCACATTGGTAAGAAGGAATTGCTATGATCAAGTTGGTCCTTTTGCGACCGACCTTGCCCGTTCGATCGACTACGAGATGACCGTTCGCCTGCTTGCGCGCTACCCTGCCGAAGTGCTGGACGAGCCGGTATTCCTGCAACGCAAACACGATGGCGCACGGGGCCCGTCTTGGGCGCTGGCCGAGAGATCGGAAGAGCACACGTCTG
>CAXQKF010000515.1:0-3268 GCA_964224285.1 Donghicola sp.
AAAAGCGCCGCGTTGCGCTGTGCAAACTGCTGCTCGAAGCGCCCGACATGCTGCTGCTCGACGAACCGACCAACCACCTTGATGCGGAAACCATCGCGTGGCTGCAACAGCACCTGATCGACTACAAGGGCACCATCCTCTGCGTCACCCACGACCGTTACTTCCTGGATGACATCACCGGCTGGATCCTCGAGCTCGACCGTGGCCGCGGCATCCCCTACGAAGGCAACTACTCCAGCTGGCTGGAACAGAAGGCCAAGCGTCTGGAGCAGGAAGCCCGCGAAGATAAAGCGAAACAGAAAACTCTGGAACGCGAACTCGAGTGGATGCGTCAGGGCCAGAAAGCCCGTCAGGCGAAATCCAAAGCCCGTATCGCTGCCTATAACGAAATGGCCAGCCAGTCCGAGCGTGAAAAGGTCGGCCGCGCACAGATCGTTATCCCGAACGGCCCCCGTCTGGGCTCCAAGGTTATCGAGGTCGAGAACATCCAGAAGGCATACGGCGATAAGCTGCTGGTCGAAGGTCTCAACTTCTCACTGCCGCCGGGCGGCATCGTCGGTGTCATCGGCCCCAACGGTGCCGGTAAATCGACCCTGTTCAAGATGCTGACCGGTCAGGAACAGCCCGACAGCGGTGCGGTCACCTATGGTGATACCGTGAAGCTGTCCTATGTGGACCAGTCACGCGACGATCTGAACGCGAACGACACCGTGTGGGAAGCCATCTCGGGCGGCGCGGAACTGATCGAACTGGGGGATGCCTCGGTGAACAGCCGTGCGTATTGCTCGTCCTTCAACTTCAAGGGCGGCGACCAGCAGAAGAAAGTCGGCCTGCTGTCCGGTGGTGAACGCAACCGCGTCCACATGGCCCGCCTGCTGAAAGAGGGCGGCAACGTGCTGCTGCTTGACGAACCGACCAACGACTTGGACGTGGAAACCCTGCGTGCCCTCGAAGACGCGCTCTGCGACTTTGCCGGTTGCGCCGTGGTCATCTCGCACGACCGTTTCTTCCTTGACCGTATCTGTACCCACATTCTGGCGTTCGAGGGCGAAGCCCATGTCGAGTGGTTCGAAGGCAACTTCGCGGACTACGAAGAGGACAAGAAGCGCCGCCTTGGCCCCGACGCACTGGAGCCCAAGCGCATCAAGCACAAGAAGTTCACGCGTTAATCCGCGTCACTTTCGGCGAAAACATGCGAACCGGAGGTGCTATTAAGCATCTCCGGTTTTGCATGGGTTGAACAGAAAGCCCGACTCGCGCAATCTGTTTCCGTATTGTTATCAGTTTTCCGGAGTTTGCGATGCTTGCGTCGTCCAGATTTGTTCAGCAAATCACGATGATCCCTGGCGCGTTCCAGGCGATTTCCGCCCAAGACGAGTTATTCAATCACTGCGACACCGACGAATATATGTGGAGCGGTGACAGCGCGCGGCAGGTGCGCTGGGATTTTACCTTTGACCAGCCTTTTGCCGCGCCGCCTGTGGTGACAGCTGCTTTGTCGGGGATGGACAGTTCCCAATCCGAAAACCTGCGCTTCAACATCCGCTGCACGGACATCACCGCCGAAGGCTTCACGCTGTTGTTCGACACATGGGACAACACGCGGATCGCGCGCGCGGGTGTGTCATGGTCGGCGCACGGGATTGCCAGAGGCAAAGTCCGCGGCGCGATCGCTGCCAAAGCCAAAGAATAATCAGCGGGCCTGTTTCGACAGTTCAACGACAGAGGGGCCAAGGTCGGCAACGATTTTGGCCACGCCCTCTGCGTTCGGGTGGATGCCGTCAGGTTGCATATAGGTCCGCAGCGCATCTTCAGTGATGCCATCCTCGGTCAATGCGCCGAAAAAGTTGCTGTAGTAGAGCGTGTTATGGGCTTCTGACAGCTCCGGATACATGCTCTCGAAGGCTTGTTTGTAGTCTGACCCGTAGTTGCTGGTGGCGGTCATCCCGACCAGCAAGACTTCGACCCCTTTGGCCGATGCAGCCTCTAGAATACCATTCAGGTTGGTGCGGCTCACGGCGGGATCAATCCCCCGCAGCAGATCATTCCCGCCAAGGGTAACGATCATCGCATCCACATCATCGGTCAGGGTCCAGTCCACACGAGAGAGGCCGCCCGCGGTGGTGTCGCCGGAAACTCCGGCGTTCAGAACTTCGGCGTCGATCCCTTGGGCCGAGAGCCACGCCTGCAATTGCGGCACAAACCCCTGTCCTTGGGGCAGTCCGTAGCCTTGGGTCAGGCTGTCCCCCAGCGCGGCAATCGTGACGTCGGCAGCGAGGGTGGATGTCGATGTGCACATGAAAACCGCCAAAGCGGCCCCCAAAGCCTTGCTGCTGCTGAGAAAGACCCCATATCCACCCGATATGCCTGAAAGGAATTGCGCCGACATGAGTACCTCCGTTCTTTCCCTCAAAGATGTGAGTTTGACACTGGATGGCAATGCCGGTCCGGTCACAATCCTGCAAGGAATCTCGCTCGAGGTGGAAAAAGGGGAATCTCTGGCGCTCGTGGGGCCGTCCGGATCGGGTAAATCCTCTTTGTTGATGCTGCGTGGCGGGCTGGAGCGGGCGACGGGCGGCTCGATCATGTGTCTAGGCGAAGACCTGACCGCGTTGAACGAAGACCGGTTGGCGCGGTTCCGGCGTGACCACATGGGGGTGGTGTTCCAGTCCTTTCACCTGATCCCGACGATGACGGCGCTAGAGAACGTCGCGACGCCCTTGGAACTGGCTGGCGAACCGGATGCCATGACGCGCGCACTTGCAGAGCTGGAGGCCGTCGGGCTGGGGCATCGCGCAGGGCATTATCCCGGCCAGATGTCCGGCGGCGAGCAGCAGCGCGTGGCACTGGCCCGCGCCGTTGCGACGCGGCCCAAGATATTGCTTGCGGACGAGCCTACCGGAAATCTGGACGGCGCGAATGGCGACGCTGTGATCAAGCTGCTCTTTGACCTTCGGGACCGACATGGCGCGACGTTGATCCTCGTGACGCACGCCCCTGATCTGGCGGAACGCTGCGACCGGCAGTTGCGCCTTTCGGATGGCAAGATCGTCACCTCGGAGCGCGTTGCATGAGCCTGCCATTACCTCTGCGTTTTGCGCTGCGTGAGCTACGGGGTGGTTTGCGCGGCTTTTATATTTTCCTCGCCTGTCTGGCGCTCGGGGTGGCCGCGATTGCTGCGGTCGGGACCGTGCGCAGCGCCATTGATCAGGGCATCGCGTCCGAGGGGGCTGCGCTGTTGGGTGGGGATGCAGAGATCGAACTGACC
>CAXQKF010000516.1:0-19787 GCA_964224285.1 Donghicola sp.
AAAGAGGCGCACAAGGTGGCACACTTCTGCTCGATGTGCGGGCCCAAGTTCTGCTCCATGCGGATCAGTCACGACATCCGCGCCGAGGCCCAGAAGGCCGAAGGTATGGAGGCCATGGCCGCCAAATTCCGCGAGGGCGGCGAGCTGTATGTTCCCGCCAAAGAGGGTGCCGAGTGATGTACTCTGTCCTTGGGGCAGGGGTGGCGGGGCTGTGCGTTGCCACAGCCCTGTCCGAACGGGGCTTGCCCGTGGAACTAGTTGCGGGGCCGGATATTCCGGCCTCTCACTGGGCTGGCGGAATGCTGGCCCCAATGTGCGAGGGCGAAAGCGCCCCGCCCGAAGTCGTCCACATGGGCAAACACGCCGCCGATTGGTGGAGCGCTCGTTTCGACGGTGTACAGTGGCGCGGCACCTTGGTGGTCGCATCCCCTCGCGATCAGGCTGAACTGCAACGGTTCGCCCGCGCCACGCGGGGGCACCACACGGTCGATCCGGCGGACTATGAGGCTGACCTGAAGGGCCGGTTCAGCCGCGCGCTCTACTTCCCCGAAGAGGCGCACATGGACCCCCGCGCTGCGATGGCGTGCCTGCGTCAGCGGCTGGCGGATCGAGGGGTCGCTACGGTGAAAACCCCCAAGGGGCAGATCATTGATTGCCGTGGTTTGGCCGCCCGCGACCAACTGCCCGACCTGCGGGCTGTGCGCGGTGAAATGCTGGTGGTTCGCGCCGCCGACGTGCATCTGACCCGCACTGTCCGCCTGCTGCACCCGCGCTTTCCCTGCTATGTCGTCCCCCGAGGGCAGGGCATCTACATGATCGGCGCGACCATGGTGGAAAGCGACGATGACGGCCCCATCACTGCCCGTGCGTTGATGGAGATGCTCTCCGCCGTCTACACGATCCACCCCGCCTTTGCCGAGGCGCAACTGCTGGAGACAGGCACCGGCCTGCGCCCCAGCTTTCCCGACAACATTCCCTGCATCCGCGAAGTCGGTGGCCGCATCCACGTGAACGGCATGTACCGCCACGGGTATCTGGCCGCGCCCTATCTGGCCGAACAACTCGCGGATCGCCTGACCAAAGAGATGAGCCATGCAAGTTGAACTGAACGGCAAACCGTTCGAAACCGACGCCGCGACCCTCGCTGACCTGATCGACGCCGAAGGGTTCGAGGCCCCGAGCGTCGCCACAGCCGTCGACGGCATCTTTGTCCCCCGCGCCACCCGCGCTTCTGTTTCCCTGACCGAAGGGCTGCGGATCGAGGTGCTCTCTCCGATGCAGGGGGGCTGAGCGATGTTCTATGGCGTTGACCTATTCAGCCGCCTGATTCTGGGCACCGCGCAGTATCCGTCCCCCACCATTCTGGCCGAGGCCATTGCCGCCAGCGGGACCGAAGTGATCACCGTCAGCCTGCGTCGCGAAGGTACGGGCGGCACGGCTTTCCGCGATCTGATCCGCCGTAGTGGCTGTCGCATCCTGCCCAATACCGCCGGATGCCACACCGCCAAAGAGGCCGTCACCACTGCCCAAATGGCCCGAGAGGTCTTTGGCACCAACTGGATCAAACTCGAGGTGATCGGCCACGCGGACACCTTGCAGCCGGACCCCTTTGCCTTGGTCGAGGCCGCGCGCGTTTTGTGCGCGGACGGGTTCGAAGTGTTCCCCTACACGACCGAAGACCTGATCGTCGGAGAGAAGCTGCTGGAGGCCGGGTGTCAGGTGCTGATGCCTTGGGGCGCTCCGATCGGCTCGGGGCAGGGGCTGCGCAACGCGGCGGGTTTGGCAACCATGCGGGCACATTTCAGCGGAGTACCTTTAGTGGTGGACGCGGGCATCGGCGCACCCAGCCAAGCCGCGCAGGCCATGGAAATGGGGTTCGACGCCGTGCTCTTGAACACCGCTGTCGCCAAGGCGGTCGATCCCGTGGCGATGGCCCGTGCTTTTGGTGCGGCGGTGCAAGCGGGGCGCATGGCCTATGACGCAGGACTGATGCCGCCGCGAGACATGGCCTCGGCGTCGACCCCGATCTTTGGCATGGCGGAGCTGGCCTGATGGAGAAGTTCTACCTGATCACCGGCACCGCTGACCTGCTGGAGCGTCTGGTGCCCTTGGGTGTCAAACTGGTGCAGCTCCGCGTCAAGAACGCCGCGCCCGACGACCTGCGGGCCCAAGCCATCCGTGCCCGCGATTGCTGTGCCGCCCACGGGGCGCAACTGGTTCTGAACGACCACTGGGAACTGGCGTTGGACCTGGGCATCGACTTTGTCCATCTGGGCCAAGAGGATATGGATACCACCGATTTCCACGCACTGCAGCGGGCCGGAGTGCGCTACGGTCTGTCCACCCACGATGGGGCAGAGCTGGAGCGGGCTTTGGCGTTGAGCCCCGCCTATGTGACGCTGGGGCCTGTTTATCCGACTTTGCTCAAGCAGATGAAATGGGCCCCCCAAGGGTTGGACCGCGTGGCGGATTGGAAGCGGCGCGTGGGTCAAACCCCTCTGGTCGCGATTGGGGGGCTGACGCCGGAACGGGCGCTGGGAGTGCTGGCGGCGGGTGCGGACAGTGCCGCGGTGGTGACGGATATACAGCAGGCAGACTGTCCGGCAGAACGCACCAGTGAATGGCTGTCTGTCTTGGGCGGGTAGGCGATGGCGGTCGTTCTTGCAGTCGGCGGGCTGGATTCAAGCTGCGGTGCGGGAGTGCTGCGGGATGCCCGGACGATCCAGAGCTTGGGGCATCAGGCGCGTGTGGCTGTCTCGGCGGTGACGGCGCAGTCGGGGGCAGGGGTGGCGGCTGTTCACCCAGTTCCGTGCGAGACCTTGAAACTGCAAATGGTGGGCGCCGACGCCATAAAGATCGGAATGATCTGCGATGCGGAGCGAGCCGCCACCGTCGCGCAAATGCTCGGGGGCGTGTCCTGTCCGGTCGTGCTCGACCCCGTTCTGGCTGCGTCGTCTGGTGGTGCGCTTCTGTCGCCTGACGGGATCGACGTGTTGCTGAACGATCTGCTGCCTCATGTGGATGTGCTGACCCCGAACCTGCCCGAACTCGCCCTCTTGGCGGGCCGCATTGGCGAGACAAGCCCGGATCCGCAGAGGCAGGCCGCGGGGCTGTTGGCTTTGGGGGCCGGTGCGGTCTTGATCAAGGGTGGTCACGCCGATGGCCCGAAGGCGACAGATGTCCTGGTCTCTGCCACGGGTGTCACTGTTCTGGAAGGCCCACGGTTCGCGGGGACGCGGCGGGGGACGGGGTGCACTCTGGCCAGTGCGATTGCCTGCGGGTTGGCAGAAGGCGCGACCTTGCCCGAGGCCTGCAGGCGGGCAAAGGACGTTGTCGCGGGGCTCTTCGATGGGGTGTCAGGCGCATAACCCGCCGTGTCTCGCATTTGCGAAGAGGGGCTTGTGCACAAAGTGGAAAGAAATAGCTGTGCCGGACTGTTGCATTTTTGAGGGCAACAGTAGAACTAAACCGATCAGTTCAGAAAAATTCTGGCTTATTCGCGCGGGGCTGATTTAATGGCCCCAAATTCTATTCCGCAGAGGATCCCCATGCGCAGACTTCATGCCCTCCTTACAGCGCTGGTGCTCACCGCGCCTCTGGCCTCTCCTTTGATCGCCCAAGAGGTCCCTAAACCTGTCAAGCTGATGACCGTCACCTCGGCGCCGCAACAGATCGAACGCCGGTTCTATGGTCAGGTCACGGCCCTGCAGACCGTTGATCTGGCCTTTCAGGTCGGTGGCCAGATCGAGGTTCTGACAGCTCCCGAAGGTCAGATCATCCCCGAGGGCGAGGTCATCGCCCAACTGGATCTGGACGCCTACGAACGTGCGCGGTCGCAAGCGGATGTGAACCTTGAAAAGGCCCGCCGCGATTTGTCCCGTCTGGAATCCCTCAGCGGTGCTGCGGTCAGCGAAGTGTCGATCCGCGATGCCCGCACTCAGGTACAGTTGGCCGAGATCGCCTTGCAGGATGCCGAGGACAATCTGGACCATGCAACCCTACGGGCCCCGTTCGATGCCTTGGTCGCCCGCCGCGAGGTCGCGAATTTCACCACCGTGGCGGCAGGAACGCCCGTGGTGCGTCTGCATGACGTGTCCGAAATGCGGGCCGAGATCGATGTTCCCGAAGTGCTCTTTCGCCAAGCGGGCAAGACCGGCAGCGTCAATTTCGAAGCAGAATTCCCCGGTAGTTCGGAACGCTTCCCGCTCGAGTCTCGGGAATTCGAGGCCGAGACCAGTTCGCTCGGCCAGAGTTATACCCTGACACTGGCGTTCGAAGGGAGCCCTGGCGCGGGCGTTTACCCCGGTGCGTCGGTGTCTGTGATGGCCAGTACTGAATTGCCCGCCCAAGACGCGGTGTTCCTGCCTGAAACGGCGCTGACCTTTGATGCTGCGGGCAAGCCGATGCTCATGGTCTTTGACGAGGCGGGCACCGTCAAAGCGACCCCGATCGAGATCGAGATCGCGCTGGATGGCCGTGTGCGCCTGACCGGCGGTTTGGAAAACGGAACCGAGATCGTCAGCACCGGTGCATCCCAGCTGCAGGACGGTCAGTCCGTGCGCCGCTTTACCCGCGTCGGAGAGTGATCCATGTCCATTGCACGCGCGTCCATTGATAAGGCGCTGATCACGTGGCTCCTGATGATCGGCTGCTTGTTGGGCGGGATCTGGGGCTTTGCCACAATCGGCCGCCTCGAAGACCCCGCATTTACCATCAAACAAGCGGTGGTGATCACCCAGTACACCGGCGCCTCGGCGGATCAGGTCGCCCGAGAGGTGACTGAACCGCTGGAATCCGCCATCCAGAAAATGTCCGAGGTGAAGAGCATCACCTCGTCCAACAAACCCGGTGTCAGCCGCATCGACGTTGAAATCGAGAGCACGTTTGACGGCACCGAACTGCCCCAGATCTGGGACAAGCTGCGCAAACGCGTGAGCGATGCGCGGGGCAGCCTGCCGTCAGGGGCCGGAACGCCCTATGTGAACGACAGCTTTGGCGATGTGTTCGGCGTGTTCTATGCGATCCAGACCCCCGGTTTCACGGACGCAGAGACCCATGAGATCGCCGAGTTCCTGCGCCGCGAGTTGCTGACCGTGGACGGCGTGGCCGATGTGGACCTGCAAGGCCTGCCCGAAGAAGCGGTCTACGTGACCCCTGATATGGCGATCATTCGGAACCTTGGCATTTCGCCCACTGCGATTGCGTCCGCGATTGCGAACTCGAACGCTGTGGCCAGCGCGGGCAGCGTCACCTCGAACGGGCAGGACATCCGCATCGAAGCCCCCCAAGGCTCGAACACCGTCGAAGAGATCGCCCGCCTGACCATCGGCGCGCAAGGCGAGATCATTGATCTGCTCGATCTGGCGACGGTGAGCCGCGAAAGGGTGAGCGACCCGAGCATGATCATCCGCTTTGATGGCGAAGAAGCCTTTACCATGGGTGTGTCCGGCAAGTCCGGTCAGAACATCGTGGATATCGGGCACCGCATTGATGACCGGCTGGCGACCCTCACCCGCGATCTGCCTGCGGGCGTGGAAATCCACCCCGTCTATCAGCAGCACATCGTCGTCGAAGAGGCCTCGAATGCCTTTCTCGTGAACCTCGCGATGTCGGTGGCGATCGTGGTGATCGTTCTCGCCCTGTTCATGGGCTGGCGCGCGGCTGTGGTGGTGGGGGCGACCCTGCTGCTGACCGTTGTGGGCACTGTGTTCTTTATGGCGATCTTTGGCATCGAGATGGAGCGGATTTCTCTGGGTGCCCTGATTATCGCCATGGGGATGCTGGTGGATAACGCCATCGTTGTGGCCGAAGGGATGCAAGGCGACATGGCACAGGGCAAGTCGGCCCGTGACGCTGCCGAGGACGTGGCCAAGAAAACGCAAACGCCTCTGTTGGGGGCGACTGTGATCGGGATCATGGCCTTTGCGGGCATCGGTCTGTCGCCGGATGCGACGGGGGAATTCCTGTTCTCGCTCTTTGCGGTGATCGGGATTTCGCTGCTGCTGTCTTGGGTGCTGGCAATCTCTGCGACGCCGCTTTTGGGGTATTACTTCTTCAAAGTCGGCCATGGCTCGGCGGACGGGAACTACAACGGCCCAGTGTTTCGCGCCTATCGCAAGACGCTGAGTGCGGCGCTGACCCTGCGTTGGCCCGTGCTGGCGGTGCTGGGGGCGGTGACCGTGATGTGCTACATCGGGTTTGGACAGGTAAAGCAGCAGTTCGTCCCTGACTCCAACACGCCCCTGTTCTACGTGCACTATAAACTCCCGCAGGGCGGTAGCATCCACCAAACCGCCGAGGAAATGACCATCCTCGAGGATTGGCTGGAAGACCGCGAAGAAGTCGTCTCTGTGGCGACGTTCGTGGGGGGGGGCGCGAGCCGGTTCATGCTGACCTACGCGCCCGAAGAGGCGCTGCCGACCTATGGCCACCTGATCATCCGCACCCACAATCTGGAGGAAATCCCCCAGCTGCGCTCCGATCTGGAGAGCTTTGGCCGTAGCCAGCTGGTGTCGGGCGAGTTCCGGACAGAACGTCTGGCTTTTGGCCCTGGTGGCGGTGCCCCGATCGCGGCGCGGTTCTCGGGCAGTAATCCGGTGGTCCTGCGGGAACTGGCTGCCGAAGCGGCGGATCGTATGCTGGCCGCGTCGGATCAGCTCCAGGACCTGCGCACCGACTGGCGCGAGCGGGAACTGGTGCTGAAACCCATCTATGCCGAGGACCGCGCCCAAGCGGTTGGCGTCTCGCGCGAGGATCTGGCTTCGGCCTTCCTGACCGCGACGGACGGCATTCAGGCGGGCACCTACCGCGAGGATGATCGCCTGATCCCCATCGTGGTGCGCAATGATCTGGTGAATGACCAAGGTGCCCCCGATCTGGTGGACCAACTGGTCTATTCCAGCGCGGCTGGTTCCTACATCCCAGTCCTCCAGCTGATCGACGGGTTCGATTACGAGGCACAGAACACGCTGGTCCAGCGCCGCAATCGCCTGCCCACGATCACGGTCGAGGCTGGTGTTGTGGACGGCGCGAACGCGGCAGCGGTGTTCAATGCCATCCGCGCCGACATCGAAGCGATGGAGCTGCCCGACGGCTACATGCTGGAATGGGGCGGGGAGTACGAGAACTCGACCGAAGCCCAGAGCAGTCTGGGCAAGCAGCTGCCGCTGTCCTTGCTGATCATGATCGTGATCTCGATCCTGCTGTTCGGACGCCTGCGCCAGCCGCTGATCATCTGGCTCCTGGTGCCGATGGCGGTGAACGGGGTTGCCTTGGGTCTGTTGGGGACGGGGCTACCGTTCAGCTTTACCGCGCTCTTGGGTCTGCTGAGCCTGTCGGGGATGCTGATCAAGAATGGCATCGTTCTGGTCGAGGAGATCGATTTGGTCCGTGCCGAAGGTGTGCCCTTCCGCGATGCGGTTCTGGATGCGTCGACTTCGCGTCTGCGTCCGGTGGTTCTGGCGGCGGCGACGACCATTCTGGGGATGATTCCCCTGCTGTCGGATGCCTTCTTCGCCTCGATGGCGGTGACGATCATGGGCGGTTTGGGTTTTGCGTCGATCCTGACGCTCGTTGCGGCGCCGGTGCTCTATTACATGTTCTTTTTCCGGGAACGCCGCGCCGAAGCGGCCAGAGCATAGGGAAATCCCATAAAACCAAGGGGCGCATCTGTTGCGCCCCTTCTTGTTGATACAGTGCCGAAGTGTGGCATTTCCGCTAGTCTACGATGATTTCCTGACAAAACCGGCCTCGGGACTAGTAAAATGAATTCTCAATTTGCTATGCTTTGCCCGTGCCTGGGGGGGCACAATAACGAGGATCACCATGCGCGCGATCTTTGGGGCAGCCATTGCCCTGTCTTTTATGGCACCCGCCTCCCATGCTCAGGACGTTGGTTTCCTGGGGTTCGGTTACCAGATTTCCAATGACTTTATTGGCGATGCCCATGACCGTTGGCGCACGGGGGCCACGCAGGCCAGCGTGATGTTCGGTCGTGATTGGCAGGGCTCTTTGGGGTCGCAGTACTTTGACACCATGGAGCTGCGGGGCAGTGCGGAAATCGCTGCGCCTGACAATCTGGACGAGCCCGCGCAAGGGGACCGCCCCTATGCGTCCGTGGCGCGGCTTGGCGTGCATTCGCATTTCAACCAGCAGCTGTCGCGCACAAACTTTGACATGGGGGTCGGTGTCGAAGTCCTTGGCCCCCAGACCAAGCTGGATGACTTTCAGGCCAACTTCCACCGTTGGATCGGTTCTAGCCAAGCCAGTGACGAGACCCTCGGGGGTCAGGTCAAAGACGACATCTACGGCTACGGTCACATCGAGGCCGCGCGTCCCTATGATCTGGGTGCGTCATCGCGCGTGACCCCGTTCATCGAAGGCCACGCCGGCGCCGAGACCTTTGCCCGCGTAGGGGCGGACTTTGAATTCGGCGGGTTGATTTCGGATGATCTGCAGGTGCGCGACTACACCACTGGCCAGACCTACACCACGATCCGTGGATCGCTCAGCGCGCTGACACTGACTGCGGGTGCGGACCTTGGCTATATGGTCGATTCCGCGATGCTGCCTGATGATGATGCCTATGACATGGTGCAGGAACGCGCGCGCGCCCGTGCTGCCGTGAAATGGGAAGGCCGCCAGTCTTCGGCGTCGTTCGGCGTCACCTACCTCAGCAAAGAGTTCGACAACCAGCCCACCGGTCAGGTGCTGGGTTCGTTCAACCTGAAATACAAATTCTGAGGGTCCGCCCGAACGGGCCCCGGACGGGTTTTCCCCGTCAGAGTGGTAATGATTTAGCATTGGGTGCAGGCAAAATGTCGATTGCAGGCTCATACGTTGTGCATTGGGAGCAAACCCTGATCGAGGGGGTGCGCGGTGCACCTATGGCGGATCTGGCTGTCGGCGTTGTCTGGCGCTGGCATGGGGATCTGACCCGGGTCGACGCGCCGCACTCTGTCCTGCACTTGACCGGCGCGATCGGCGATGCCCGCTTGCGTCGCGGTGCCGCCGGTATGGTGCGCCGTCTGATGGGCGATGGGGCGTCTGCGCAAGACATCGATCACGCCCCATTGATGGCGGAACAGAGCATCACCGTAAGCGACGGCAAAACCAGCCACACCGCGCGGATCGTCCGCAGTCAGGCGACGGGCCGGTTGATGCTGTGCTTTGAAACGGATCACCCCTTGCCAGATCACGACTACTGGGTGACCAAGTTGGCCTTGGACGAGGTTGACCGGTCTGCCTTGAGTAGCCCCCTGAGCGACCGCCCCGCAGGCGTCATCTGCTTTGGCGCGGGTACGCGGATCGACACGCCCAAGGGCCCGCGACTGGTCGAAGCCCTTCGGCCCGGTGACTTTGTGATGACCCGCGACAGTGGACCGCAAGAGGTGCTCTGGACTGGCAGCCGCCGGATGAGCGGCGCGCGGCTGTTTGCGATGCCCCATTTGCGGCCCGTGCGCATTCACGCCTCGGCGTTCGGCAGGGACCGTCCGGATGAGACCCTGATCGTGTCCCCCGAACATCGTCTCTTGGTCCAAGGAGAGGCCGCGCGGGCGCTGTTCAACACCCCCGAAGTCATGGTGCAGGCCCGTGATCTGGTGAACGACCGGACCATCATTTGCGCCCCCGACATGAAAGAGGTGACTTACGTGCATATCCTGCTGGGGCAGCACGAGGTGATCTGGGCCAATGGAATCGAATGCGAGAGCTTTCACCCCGCCACGGCCTCTATGGATGCGCTGGATCAGGGGGACCGGATGGCGCTGGAACAGCTCTTGCCTTGGGTGGGCGAGGCCCCCATGCGCTATGGTGCATTCACGCGCCGTCCTCTCTCGCGCTCCGAAGCTGCGATTCTGGTTTACGACACCTGAGAAAAGCGCAGTGCGCTGTTGACTCTGCCGCGCGGACCTATATAGGGGCGGCTCACATTGGTGTTGGTGGCCCCCGCAAGGGGATGCCTGTCAGGGGAAACCCAGTAGGACAACGCCCTTCAAACTTAACGAAGGAGATCAGCCGTGACCAAACGCACGTCTGCCAAGTACAAAATTGACCGCCGCATGGGCGAAAACATCTGGGGTCGCCCCAAGTCGCCCGTCAACCGTCGTGAATATGGCCCCGGCCAGCACGGTCAGCGCCGCAAGGGCAAACTGTCGGACTTCGGTCTGCAGCTGCGCGCCAAGCAGAAGCTGAAAGGCTACTACGGCGACATGACCGAGAAGCAGTTCCGCCGCATCTTCGGTGAGGCAGAGCGTCGTCGTGGTGACACCGGTGAGATCCTGATCGGTCTGCTGGAAAGCCGTCTGGACGCAGTTGTCTACCGCGCCAAGTTCGTTCCCACCGTATTCGCGGCTCGTCAGTTCGTGAACCACGGCCACGTTCTGGTAAACGGCAAGCGCGTGAACATCCCCTCGTACCGCGTCAAAGAAGGCGACGTTGTCGAGGTTCGCGAGAAGTCGAAGCAGATGGTTGTTCTGCTGGAAGCTGTTCAGCTGGCAGAGCGCGATGTTCCTGACTACATCGACGCCGACCACAGCAAGATGACCGCAACCTTCGTTCGCATGCCCGGCCTGTCGGACGTTCCTTACCCCGTCGTAATGGAACCGAACCTGGTTATCGAATTCTGCGCACAGAACTAATCCTGATTTCAGGACAGGTTTTGTGCCACGAGCGCCGTCCCAATGGGGCGGCGCTTTGCTTTTGTGGGCATCTGGCCACTTTCAGGGGGGCATGGGATCAAAGTGCTCTTTCCCAGTCGCCCTCTGCGCTATATGCAGGGCCCGAGTTACGGAGGCCCAGATGAACAAACCCGTCCCCCAGCCCGGCATTATGGAGATTGATCTCTACGTCGGCGGCGCGTCAGGCGCGCCGGGTTCCAATGTGGTCAAGCTGTCCTCGAACGAGAACCCGTTCGGTCCGTCCGAGGCAGCAGTCAAAGCGGCAGGCGTCGCGGCGCATCAGATGCATCGCTATCCCGAAATCGACGGGTATTCCCTGCGCGCTGCTCTGGCCGACAAATACGGGCTCGAGGCGGACAACATCATCCTCGGTGTGGGCTCTGACGAAATCCTGCAGATGATCTGCAACGCATACGCCGGTCCGGGCGACGAGGTGATCTACACCCAGCACGGCTTTGCCATGTACCGCATCTGTGCCCTAGGCGCGGGCGCGACCCCTGTCGAAGTGCCCGAATGCGATCGCGTGACTGATGTCGATGCCATTCTGGCCGCTGTCACAGACGCGACCCGCATCGTGTTCATCGCAAACCCGAACAACCCGACCAGCACCATGATCGGTCTGGCCGAGGTCACACGTCTGGCGGACTCGCTGCCGCCCCACGTTGTTCTGGTTCTGGATGGCGCCTACGCGGAGTTCGTTGAGGAATATGATGGCGGGGCCGAGTTGGCCCGCTCCCGTCCCAATGTGATCATGACCCGCACCTTCTCCAAGCTCTATGGCTTGGGTGGTTTGCGCGTGGGCTGGGGTTATGCGCAGCGCGACGTGATCGACGTCCTGAACCGCCTGCGCGCGCCGTTCAATATCTCGACCATCGCGCTGGAGGCCGCGAAGGCTGCGCTGGCGGACACCGCGCACATCGACAAGTCGCTGGCTGAAAATGCCCGTCTGCGTGTTTGGTTGTCCGAGGCTCTGGCCGCCATTGGCGTGCAGTCTGATGCGTCCATGACCAACTTCATTCTCGCCCGTTTCCACGATCAGGAAGAGGCCGAGGCCTGCAACGAGTACCTGAAGGCCCAAGGTCTGATCGTGCGTCCTGTGTCCAGCTATAACCTGCCGCACTGCCTTCGGATCACCGTCGGGGACGAGCCGTCCTGCCGCCGCGTGGCCCATGCCATTGGCGCGTTCAAAGCAGGAGCCCGTGCATGACCCAAGTCTACGACCGTGTGGCGCTGATCGGCCTGGGCCTGATTGCGTCTTCGATGTTCTGGTCGATCAAGCGTGGTGGTCTGGTGGGCGAAGTCACTGGCTATGCCCGCTCGGCTGAAACCCGCGAGACCGCGCGCGAGATCGGCCTTTGTGACCGCATCTGCGATACCGCCGCCGAGGCTGTCAAAGACGCCGATCTGGTCGTGCTCTGTGTGCCTGTGGGTGCTATGGGCGCTGTCGCGGCAGAGATTGCGCCGCACCTGAAACCGGGTGCGACGATCAGTGATGTGGGCTCGGTCAAGCAGTCCGTGATCGACGCCGTTGGCCCGCATCTGCCCGAAGGCGTGCATTTCGTGCCCGCTCACCCCTTGGCAGGGACCGAACATTCGGGCCCGCGTTCCGGCTTTGCCGAGCTGTTCGACAACCGTTGGTGCCTTCTGGTGCCAGTTGCCGATACGGACCCTGCGGCGGTGGCCAAGCTGCGCGCCTTGTGGGAGGGCATTGGCTCGAACGTCGAGGAGATGGATGCAGAGCACCACGATCTGGTGCTGGCCGTCACCAGCCACACGCCGCACCTGATCGCCTACACCATGGTGGGTGTGGCGGACGACCTGCGCCGCGTGACCGACAGCGAAGTGATCAAGTACTCGGCGGCGGGTTTCCGCGACTTTACGCGGATTGCCGCCAGTGACCCGACCATGTGGCGCGACGTGTTCTTGACGAACAAGGACGCAACGTTGGAAATTCTGGGCAGGTTCACCGAAGAGCTGTTTGCGCTTCAGCGGGCCATTCGCACAGGAGACGGCGATATGCTGCATGCTTACTTCACTCGGACCCGCGCCATTCGCCGCGGCATCCTCGAGGCCGGCCAAGACGTTGACGCCCCCGATTTCGGTCGTGGAAAGGCTGCAAAATGATGCGCGGTCTGGTATGCGCCCTCTTGATGGGCGCGACCGCCGTGTCTGCGTTCCCGTTGGAAACTTCCCTGCGTCCGGTCGCCCGTCCGGGTGCGGAAAACGCGCCTGTATTGGTCGCGACTGAGGCTCTGGCACCGGTCTTGCGGCCCAAAGCGCGTCCTGCAGCCGAACAAGCCGCCCAAATGGTGGCCGCAGTCGGCGCGACCAATGCAAACCCGCCCGTTCAGGCAATGACCGAACCCGCAGCGCCCACCTCGGAAGCGCGGAAGGTCGAGTCGGTCCGCGTGGCATCAGCTTCGTTCGTTTTGCCTCAGGCCTTGCGCCCGATCACGCGGCCCAACGGGATCACCGAAAAGGCGATCATGCGCCAGCAGCAGCGTCTGAAAGGCTCTGTTTGCGGTGATCCGGCCATTCAGGGCGAAGACGTCGGGGTGATCCTTGCGTCGACCTTCGGTTGCGGCGTCGAGAGCGCGGTGAAGGTAAAGTCAATCTCTGGTGTGGCGCTGAGCCAGCGTTCGACAATGGACTGCGCCACGGCCAAAGCCTTGAAAAAGTGGGTGGATAACGGGCTGTCGCCTGCCGTCGGCAACATGGGCGGCGGTGTGGCCAAGATTGATGTGATGGGCCACTACGTTTGCCGTCCGCGCAACAATCAGGCAGGCGCCAAGATTTCCGAACATGGCCGCGGCCGTGCTATCGACATTGGGGGCTTTACCCTGCGCGACGGGTCCAAGGTCAGCGTCCTGAAGGATTGGAAATCCAAGTCCAAAGGCAAGGTGCTAAAGGCGGCTTATTCCAAGGCCTGTGGCACATTTGGCACGACTTTGGGGCCGAACGCGAACCGCTATCATCAGGATCATTTCCATTTTGATACGGCTCGCTATCGCAGCGGTTCTTATTGCAAATAGCCCTTAGTGCGGGCTGATCCGCGGGGCAGGGCCGATCGGCAACTGCCCCAGCCGCATCATCCCGCCGCTGAACGTCAGCGTCCCGTCAAACGTCCGGGGATCACCAGAGCTGCTGGCCATCATGCTGATCATCATCATGATGGATTGCGCCTGCTGGTGGCTCATCGAACCAGAGTTCGCGATGTCGCCGATCAGCTCTTCCCAGTTGTTCAAAGAGAAGTCGAGCTCACCTTCGGGCGTGCCGGTATCGTCCAGTTCCAGAGTGCCGCTCGCTTGGAGTTCGATCGGACCCCAAGTGATGTCGGCTGAAACGACTTCCAGTTTGGTCGGCTTGGGCCGGTCAAAGAGAAAGCTGTTCGCATCCCACGGGTGTTCGAACGCGACATTGGTGTTCAGGGCCAGTGACTCGATCCGGTCGGGCAGGGCATTCGACCCCGGAAACGGTAGGCTGACAGACATGTCTTTGGTGGTCAGCGCCACCCGGTAGTCAGAGGTCGCGCCCGTCAGACGCTCTGCCGCGAGCAAGAATTCGGCGGCCTGCCAGGAACCGCGGTCTGTGCGGGCCTCTATCTTTTCGCCGACCAGCGAAAAACGGTCGAGTGAACTTGCCTCGTCGCCGTCAAAAACAACGCTGGCGCGTAGGTCATCTTGCCGCAGGGCGATGGTGCTGTAGGGGGTCACGAGGGTCTGGTCGTGGGGCCAGACAACGATCACATGGTTCGGTTTGTAGACCAGCGAAAGGAGCTGCAGGAACGGGGCCTGCCATTCGATCGAGCCATCCTGATTGGCGACCCGCGGTTTGGCTATCGTGGCATCCACGCGATTGGGAAAGCCCATGACCGCCATTCCCTCGTAGAATGCAGTCCAGCCTTCTTGTTGTTTCTCGGTGAACCAGCCTTCGAGGGCCGCGCGCTTCTGCGAAGATGCATAGAACCAGTAGGCCGACCATGCTCCGGCCAAAAGAACGATCATCACAATCAGGCGCTTCATGCCCCACCCTTTCATATTGTCCACGGCCTGTTTACAGACGGTAGAAAAGGGAGACCAGCATCATGAGCATGTGGGTATTCGGATATGGGTCACTTCTGTGGAATCCGGGTTTTCAAGTTGCAGAAAAGAGGCTTGCAACCCTCGAAGGGTACCATCGTTCCTTCAGTATGCGCTCTGTCACCCATCGGGGCAGTCATGATGCGATGGGATTGGTGCTGGCACTGGACGCGGATTCGGAGGCGGTCTGTGACGGTCTGGCGCTACGGGTCGAACCGGGAACCGAGGATGCGACCCTGGCCTATCTGCGGGAACGGGAACTGGTGACCGCCGCCTATCTGGAACGGCACCTGACCGTGCATCTGGACGATGGCCGGAGCGTCGAGGCCGTGACCTACATTATTGACCCGGACCACGATCAATATTGCGGTGGCCTCCCCCTCGAAGAGCAAGCCCAGATTATCGCTCGGGCCTACGGGAAGATGGGGCCCAATTGGGAGTATCTCTACAATACCGCTTTGCAATTGCGCGAGTTGGGAATTTCCGATGCAGATCTGGACTGGCTGGAAAACCGCGTGCGCGAGATCATCGGATAACCCTTTGCGCTTTGTGACTTAGTCCCTATGGTGAGGTCGAATTTTAACTTTGGGGGCAGGGGGCATCACGCATGAACAGCGAGTCCGAGCCGCAATTTTCGCAGCCGATCCGGCAGATTTTCTTAATGGTTGTCGCTTTGGGTCTGACCGGAGCCGGGGCGTCTTTCGCCTATGGCGTGGTCCGTCCCCTGTTCGCGGCAAACCCATGGCTGAACGGCACCATCGCGCTGGTCTTTGTCTTCGGGGTTCTGGCTTGCTTTGTGCAGGTGGGGCAACTGATCGCCTCGGTCCGCTGGATCGAAGCGTTCGCCGGAAACAAAGGGGCCCAGTCGATCCGTCCGCCGCGGCTGCTCAAGCCGCTGGCGGCGCTGCTGTCGTCGCGCGGGCGTCTGATGAAGATCAGCTCGACCGCGGCGCAATCGATTCTGGACAGTCTGGCCACACGGATCGACGAGGCGCGGGAAATAACGCGCTATGTGGTGAACCTACTCATCTTTCTTGGTCTGCTCGGGACGTTCTATGGTCTGGCGACCACGGTGCCTGCCGTTGTTGATACCATCCGCAGCCTTGCCCCGTCCGACGGGGACAGCGGATCAGAGATGTTTTCGCGCCTTATGACCGGCCTCGAAAGCCAGCTTGGCGGCATGGGCGTTGCCTTCTCCAGCTCGCTTCTGGGTCTGGCGGGGTCGCTGGTTGTTGGTCTGCTAGAGCTATTTGCGGGGCACGGGCAGAACCGCTTCTACCGTGAACTCGAAGAATGGCTGACCTCGATCACCCGTCTTGGCTACGTTGGTGACAGCGATGGCAGCAGCCCCGAACAAGGCGCCATGGTCCAAGTGCTGGAGCAGATGGCCGACCAGATGGAGCAGATGCAGGGCGCCTTGCTGAACTCTGACAGCGGGCGCAACTCTCTGGACGAACATCTGGCGCACCTGACCCGCGCGGTTGACCGCATGGGCGAGAAGCTGGCGCTGATCGACAATTCCGACCTGTCCCATGGCCTTCAGCAGATCGCGAGTGGCCAGCAGCAGGTTGTGGATGCGCTCCATATGGCGATTGCCCAAGGGCAGCAGCAAAGCAGTGCACCGGGCGTTCCCGACGACGAAGCGCGGATGCGTTTGCGGTCCATTGATCTGCAGATGCTACAGCTGCTCGAGGATATGAACGCGGGCCGTCAGGAAACCCTGTCCGAACTGCGCACCGATATCGCTGCGTTGACCCGCGCAGTGCAGCGTCTTGGCGCGGCCGAAGGCGCAATCGGTCGCCGCTCGCGGGACGAGGGCTAAACGATGGCGCTGTCACGTAGAACGGGTCAGCGTTTTCAGGGCTCGATCTGGCCAGGTTTCGTGGATGCGATGACCGGCCTGCTGCTGGTCCTGATGTTTGTGTTGACCATCTTTATGGTCGTGCAGTCCGTTCTGCGCGAACAGATCACAGGCCAAGAAACCCAGATTCAGGATCAGGAGCTGCAACTTAGCGCCTTGGGTTCTGAAATTGCGGCGCTGTCGCAGGCCTTGGGCTTGGCTGAAACCAAGGCGGCGGGGCTGGAGCTGCAGGTTGGCGAGTTGACGGCCACCCTGTCCGCCACCCGTGACGAAGTCGCCGCGCGCACCGAAGAACTGGACGCGGCGCAGCAGGAGATCACAGCATTCGAGGCCCGTGTTGCCTCTTTGCTGGCCGAGCAATCCGAGCTTGAGGCAGAGCGCGATACGCTAAACGCATCGCTCTTGACGGCGCGCGAGGAACTGGATGCGCAGGCCGAAGCCGCCGCGCTGGATACTGCCCGCCGTGCCGCCCTTGAGGCGATGGTGCAGGATCTGGAGAGTCAGGCCGCAGAACAGGCCGATGCTCTGACCGCGGCCGAAGCAGCCCGCCTGACAGAAGCCGAAGCGGCTGCGGCCCTGCGTAAACGTCTGCAAGAGGCCGATACGGAACTCACCGCTATGACGCTGGCCCTAGAGCAACAGCGTCAGGATGCCGAGGATACGCTCACCAAGCTTGCTGCCGCGAATGCGGTTCAGGATGACCTGAACCAGCGATTGGCGGCTGTGATTCTGGCCCGTGACACATTGAAAGACGAACTGGACGCGCTGGCGTCTGAGACCGAAAACAGCGATGCCATGCGGGCTGAACTTGAGGCCAAGCTGCAAGAAGCGCTCGAAGCGCAAGCCGGCGGTGAGACTGCGGCCAAGATGGTCCTCTCGCTCGAAGAGCAATTGGCGGCGGCCTTGGCTGCCCGTCAGGACACAGAGGCGGAGCTCGCCAAGCTGCGTGAAGCAGGCGTGACGCTGGATGACCAGTTGACCGCTGCGCTGGCGTTGCAGGCAGAAACCAAAGCCTCCGCTGATCGCGCCGAGACCCGCGCAAATGAGGCAGAACAGGCTTCTGCTGATTTGCAGAGCCAACTGGCCGCTGCGCTTGCCGCGCAAGAGCAAGCCGAAATCCGCATGACCGAAGCCGAAGAGCGAGAAGCCGTTCTGGCCGCCGCGCAGGCAGCCTTGACGGGACAAGAGGCGCAAACCGCCGAGGCAGAGCGCAAAGTGGCGCTGTTGAACCAGCAATTGTCCGCTTTGCGCAACCAGTTGGGGGAATTGCAGTCCCTGCTCGACGATGCGCAGGAACGGGATGCTGCGGCTCAGGTCCAGCTGCAGTCTCTGGGGTCTGATCTGAATGCGGCGCTGGCCCGCGCTGCCGCCGAAGAGCGTCGCCGCCGCGAGTTGGAAGAAGCCGAGAACGTGCGCCTCGCCGAAGAGGCCGCCCGTCTGGCCGCAGAAGCCGAGGAACTGGAGCGGTACCGGTCCGATTTCTTTGGCCGCCTGCGCGATCTGCTCGGCAGTCAGGAGGGGGTCCAGATAAAGGGGGATCGCTTCGTCTTCTCGTCCGAGGTTCTGTTTGATCAGGGTGATGCGACTTTGTCCGGCGAAGGCCAGCAGCAGATCGCGAATGTCGCGCAAATCTTGCAGGCGGTGGCCGACGATATCCCGACGGGCATCGACTGGATTTTGCGGGTCGATGGCCATACCGACAACGTGCCGCTGTCCGGCACCGGCCAGTTCGCCGACAACTGGGAGCTCAGCCAGGCGCGGGCCTTGTCCGTGGTGCGCTACATGGTCACCCAGCTTGGCATTCCGCCGAACCGTCTGTCCGCGAATGGTTTCGGAGAGTTCCAGCCCATCAATCCGGAAGACACGCCTGATGCCAGAGCGCAGAACCGCCGGATCGAACTGAAATTCACCGAGAGATAAGAGAAAGGGCGCCGCTGTGGCGCCCTTTGCTTTAGCCGTGAATTTCTGCCTGCGTGACCCGTCTGTCGATCAACTGACCGTCGCGCGTGACAGAGACCAGCCCCGTGTAGCGCCCCGTGGGCCAGCCACCTTGGGGGGCCTTCAGCCCACCCGCGCGAAAGAATTGGGCTTGTTGGCGGTCGATGGTGACATCGTGGCGATAGATCTCGCCATGGGGCCCTGTGATCAGGAACGACATGACATCCCCGGGCTGCGCGCCAAAGGCATATCCCCACAGAACAAGAGGCTCTACGCGGGTGATATCGGGTTCGGGCAGACCCTGCTTGATAGCGTCGTAGTCAGGCACTGCGTCAGCCAGACCAAGGTCCAGAATAGCCGAGGGCTGGTACATGATATCCTTGGCCCAGAGCGACAATTCACTGTCGGCGCAGCTGTCGGTTTTCGGGGCAAAGGGATCGACGACCTCGCCATGGTGGCGCACGGACAGGTGCAGGTGCGGAAACTGGGTCCGCCCGCTATAGCCGACCTGCCCCAGCGGTGTGCCTGCAGTGACGACATCGCCATCCTGAACCAGCACAGAGCCCTGCGCCATGTGGCAATACTGGGTTTCCCAGCCGTCGCCATGGTCGATGACCACGCCGTTGCCGCAATCGCGGCCCTCGATCTCTGCGGCTGGGGTGTCATCAAGGCCCAGATCGGGCATCCCGTCACGGACCCCGCGCACGCGGCCATCGGCGGCGGCCAGTACGTCCACGCCGTTCAGTCGATCCTGATGGGTAGGAAGGGCAAAGTCGGTGCCTTTGTGACCGTCGTAGCTGAGCGTGCCGCAGGTGAAATCCTTGGCCTCGGGGCCGGGGTCACGGTCTGTAAATTGCTGGATAAAACAGGTTTTGCCTAACGTGCAGTCGATGGGAAGTTGCAGGGAAATATCCTGCGCCAAAAGCGGAGAAGCCCCCGCCGTTATGGCGAGGGCAATCAGATGTTTCATTTAGTTTGCCGTAAGTAGTGGGGGCTTTTTGCCAGAGGTGATGCGTTTGCTGTCCGGCCCCGAGATTTCGAGCTTCAGCTCGCCGTCCTCGACGCTAACCTTGACGATGCCGCCTTTGGTCAACTGACCGAACAAGAGCTCCTCGGCCAGCGGCTTCTTGAGGTTCTCCTGAATGACACGACCCAGCGGGCGGGCGCCCATCTTGTCGTCATAGCCTTTGTCGGCGAGCCACTCGGCGGCAGGCTGGGTGAGCTCGATATGGA
>CAXQKF010000517.1:0-5009 GCA_964224285.1 Donghicola sp.
TCCACAACCCAGCACTGCTGGACCGACACGCGCAGACCTTCACGCTCTCCGGCGCTCAGGGGCGGGGCGGCACTGCGGCTCGGTGCAGGTTCGCTGGTCGCACCGCCCAAAGCCTCGGCCAAAGCGCCCTCCAGCGCACCGGCCAGCGGATCGGCGGGCGGCGTCGGTTTGGGCTCTTCCTTGGCCGGCTCTTCCTTGGCCGGTTCCTCTTTGGCGGGCGCCTCTTCTGCAGGTTCCGCAGCCTCGGCGGTTTCCACCGGCGGAGGCGTCGGACGGTTCGGGCGCATCATCGGACGCAAGGACCGCTCCATCGACGACGCGGGCTTTTCGGCCTCTGTTACGATTTCCGTGGTCGCAGCTTCGGGCGCAGCGGCCTTCTGCTCTTCTTGCACGGGGGCCTCGGAAGGCACCTCGGGGTCCGCAGCGTCCTGACGTTCCGGCGCAACCTCGACATCCTCGGGCGGAGCCTCGACCGGCTCGGGGGCAACGCGGGGCGCTTCCTCGGGGGTCGGGGTATCGCTCGGCGGCGCGTCGGGGGCCTCTGCCGCGACCTCGGGGATCACGGGCTCGGGCTCCGGCGCGGGGGCCGGTTCGGGCTCGGGTTCGGGTTCCGGCTCGGGCGCTGGTGGCGTCACGGGCAGTTCGGGCGGGCGCAGCGCCTGCTCTAGTTCCTGAGGCGTCTCGGCCTCGGTGGGCTGGGGCACGACCTCTTCGGCGTTCTCGGCGGTCTGCGGCGCGGTCAGCGCGGCAAACTCCTCGGCCGAGATCAGCGAGACGTCGGTGGCGTTATCAATGGGCAAAGGCTCTGACTTGAAGGCGCCTCCAAAGATCGCCCACAGCAATAGCACTGTATGCCCAACGCCAGAGATATAGGTGCCGGTCTTCACGGCGCGCCCCTAGTTCCCGGTTCCGGTCAGGCGCGACCCGCCTGTGTCTGTCACCAGACCGATATCGGGGAAGCCCCCGGCACTCAGCGCACCCATCACCGTCATAACTTCCGCATACGGGACGTTACCATCGGCCCGCAAAAACACCTTGGTGCTCTGCCGCTCTGCGCCAATGGCCTGCAAACGGGACACCAGTTCTTCCATTGCCACATCGGTCTTCATGATCATGACGCGGCCATCGCCGGTCATGGTCACGGTCAGCGGCTCTTCCTGATCCGAAGACAATGCCCCCGCCGCCGATTTCGGCAGCTCTACGGGGACGCCCACGGTCATCAGCGGCGCCGAGACCATAAAGATGATCAAGAGCACCAACATCACGTCCACAAAGGGCGTGACGTTGATTTCGGCCATCGGCTGCGCCCGGTTGCGACGTCGGCCGCCGGACGCTCTGGTCTTTTTGATGACACCCGCACCCATGGGTCAGCTGTCCAGCTGGCGCGACAGGATGGTCGAGAATTCGTCGGCGAATGCCTCGTACCCGCCCAGAATCTTATCCGAAATGGTGCTGAGCTGGTTATAGAACACGACCGCAGGGATCGCGGCCAGCAGACCCAGCGCGGTCGCCAGCAGCGCCTCGGCAATACCGGGGGCCACGACGGCCAGCGAGGTATTCTGCTGCTCTGCAATCTCGATAAAGGCGTTCATGATGCCGACCACGGTGCCGAACAGACCCACGAACGGGGTCACAGACCCGATGGTCGCCAGATAGCCCAGCTGCCCCTGCAGATCATCCGCCTCGCGGGCAATCGCCACGTTCATGCTGCGCTCGATGCGCGCTTGGGCGTTGGGGATCAGATGGCCTTCGGCGTCATGGCTGCGGCGCCATTCTGTCATGGCCGCGGCGAAAATCCGTTCCTGCCGCCCGTCGGGATCGGACCCGAGGTTGTCAAACAGCTCGTCCAGCGGCTCGCCCGACCAGAACGCATCGTCAAAGATCGCGGATTCGCGCTTGGCCTTCCGGTAGGTGATATATTTCTGGATGATGATCGACCACGCCCATACCGAGGAAGCGATCAACAAAATCATCACGATTTTAACGACGAATGTCGCGCGTGCAAAAAGGGCCCAAAAGGAGAAATCAATCTCCTGCGCCACTGCGAGGGTCGTTGCGTCCATATGCCTGCTCTTGCCTTCAGATCCGCACTTTTAAATGCGCGGTTAGTTTCGCAGCAAAATACAGAGTTTTGGAGAGGCTTGCCAACACAAGCGCGTCAACAAGCCGTAATAGTGCCTTTTTTAATGCAGAAGCAGGCGAATACTCGCCGGAAGCCGCGCCGGATGGCCCGTTTCGGACAGCGCGACCACGGTCACCTGTGCGGCAAATAACACTTCCTCGCCGCGCTTGACCTCTTGGTGCAAAATAATACGAGCGCCGGTGACAGCCTCCAGCGCCGTTTCCACCACCAAATCGTCATCGAAACGTGCAGGTGACAGGTAATCGGCCTCCACACGCCGCACTGCAAAAACGATTCCCTCTGATTCCTTCAGGGCCTTCTGGTCCACCCCCAGCCCGCGCACCCACTCGGTCCGCGCCCGTTCGATGAATTTCAGATAGTTGGCATAGTAAACAATACCCGCCAGATCGGTGTCTTCATAGTAGACCCGCAGGGAAAACCGGTGCGTCATAAAAGAGCCTCTTGCTGAACAGGGCCGACCCTATGCCTGCCCCACAGCGCGGGCAACCCACAACACCGGCTTACGGAACAGATCAGTCAGGCGCGTACATCCCCACCCGCGCCGACAGGCGCAGCGCGTGGCTCGGGTCTTGTGCCATCACCGGCATCACCGGATCATAGGCCGCCTTGATCAGCCCCGCGAAATCGGGCCGCAAGATCGTATGATCCCCCGCCACAGCCAAGGGGCTGCGATCCCGAAACGCCTCGTCCGACCACAAAAGCATCGTCTGCACGATCTGGCTCAGCGCCAAAGTCTCTGCGGGCACCTTGGACAGCTCCTTGTCCATCCGCAAAAACACAAAGGCCGCACGGATCGCCCCGTCCTTGTCAAACCTGAAGAACCTGTACTGGTTGGCACCCGCCGCCTCCAGCCGCCCGACCAAAGTCCCCAGCTCAGGCACCAGCTGCTCCATATGGGGCACCTCGGTCAGTTCCTTCCACTCGCGGAAAAAGAACACCATCAGGTTGGACCCCAGCTCCGGATCGGTCTCGGCCAGCTGATGGCCTGCCAAAGCAACAACAGCTTCCAGCGCCCCCTTGACCACCTGCAAGGTCGCCTCTTCGACCCCGAACACGACAGGCGCAATCGGGCGTCCCCAGCGTGCAAACAGATACTCACCACTGCTGCGGGTAAACAGAGCTTCGACCTCTTCGGGCGCCATGGCATCCTCCAAACTTGAACACGCCCAACCCTTACGCGACCCCCGCACGAATTTCCAGCAAACCCGCCTGCTCTTTCTTGGCCCAAATACCCATCAGGCCGCAGGCCGTCCGCGCGGCACGCGCGCAACACCGCCAGCCCAACCAGTGAGACAGCTTGACAATTCGCCCCCCTCACAGACAACCATAAGAAAACACGGATGAATTGATGCTGGTCTTTCTGAAACACAATCTTGTTTTCTTCGCCGTCCCCAAGACCGGCACGACCTCCTACCAAGCCGCCCTCAAGGGCAAGGCAGACATCATCATGCGCGGCGCTCCGGCGGTGAAACACCTGAACATGCGCAAGTACGAGCGCAGCTTTGGCCCCTTCCTGAACAAGGCATTCAACCTGACGCCGGAACGGATGGCGGTCATGCGTGACCCCCTTGATCTGATGCGCAGCTGGTACAAATACCGCTCGCGGCTCAAACCCCGGGACAAGAACTCCACCGCCGAGATGACCTTCGAGAAATTCGTCGAACTCTCGCTCCAGCCCAAACCGCCCACCGTCGCCTCAGTGGGCAACCAGATGAACTTCCTTGCGGGCAAATCCGGCGAGAACGGGATGCACCACCTCTTTGCGATCGAACACGCAGAGCTCTTGAACGAGTTCCTCGCCAACATCTTCGAAGAGCCCCTGAAAATCCCGCGCAAGAACGTCTCGCCCAAGACCCCGACCCCGATCTCTGACGAGCTCGTGCAGCGTTTCAGACAGGAGCGCGCCGAGGAATACGCGCTCTATGATGCGGTGATGCGCTCGGGCGGATACCTGAACACCGCCCAGCGCGACACCGAATCGGCCAGCTAGGCGCAGGGCGCAAAACCGCGCCCGACCCCGCAAAACAGGGCAATTTCACGCAATCCCGACCGGATTCCGCCCCATACGCCCTTTTCTTGCAGACCGAATTCGACTATACGCCCGCGAACGGAACGTCCCGCAGCCCATCAGCGCGGGACGCTTCGTTTTGGGGCCGGCGCGAACCGGCCATTGACCGGGCATACACCCTTGGAGGATGCCCACAATTTTTGGAGATTAAATCATGGCACGTGAAGTCCTTGATTTCGAAGCACAAGTGCGCACGGGGACAGGCAAGGGGGCCGCTCGTCAAGCTCGTCGCGAGAACCTCGTTCCTGGTATTGTTTACGGTGGCGGCGCTGATCCCCTGCCGATCAACATCCCCTTCAACAAGCTTTTCAAAGCTCTGAAGAACGGCCGTTTCCTGTCGCAGCTGTGGAACCTCAAAGTCGAAGGCCAGGAAGACGTTCGCGTCATCTGCCGCAGCGTCCAGCGTGACGTTGTCAAAGACCTGCCGACCCACGTTGACTTCATGCGTCTGCGTCGCACCTCGCGCGTGAACCTGTTCATCCACGTTGAGTTCATCAACGAAGAAGAGTGCCCCGGCCTGAAAAAAGGCGGCGTTCTGACCGTTGTACGTCCCGACGTAGAACTGAACGTTCTGGCTGGCGACATCCCCGAGAAACTGACCGTTGACCTGGCAGGCCGCCAGATCGGCGACGTAATCCACATCTCGGACATCACCCTGCCCGAAGGCACCACCCCGGTCATCACCGGTCGTGACTTCGTTATCGGCAACATCTCCGCACCCGCTGGTCTGGTGTCGGACGATGAAGAAGAAGCAGCAGAAGGCGGCGAAGAGTAATCTTCCCCCTCTGATCCTTGCGG
>CAXQKF010000518.1:0-14071 GCA_964224285.1 Donghicola sp.
GTCTCGGCCGAGGCCATGATCGACGCGCTCGGTCTGGCAGAGACCACCCCCGGCCCACTGATTCTGGTGACCGAGTTCGTCGCGATGCTGGCTGGCTTTAACGAGGGCGGTCCGTGGATGGCGCTGGCTGCGGGGGCCTTGGCGCTGTGGGTGACCTTTGTGCCATGTTTTCTCTGGATATTCGTAGGGGCGCCCTACCTCGATCTGCTAGCCGGAATGCCCCGTTTGCGCGGGGCGCTGGCGGCGATCACTGCGGCGGTCGTCGGGGTCATTCTGAACCTGTCGATCTGGTTTGCAGCCCATGTTTTCTTTGGCTCTGTGGGCGAGGCCAGCTATGGGCCGGTACGCGTAATCGCGCCGGACCTTGGGTCTGTCGACTTGATATCTGTCGCGTTGGCGCTGCAGGCCGCGGTGATGATGTTTGTCCTGAAAATCGGGATTGAAAAGACACTGCTCGTGACTGCAATTTTCGGCTTGGCATCAGGGGTCTACGCAATCTGATTGCATTCTCCTCTTTAGTTTGCTTTTCGATGGTCTATGCTGATTGAAAATCGGAGGCACTGAAATGGGCGATATCGACTACGGCAACCTGATGCACGCTGCGATGCGGGGCCTGATCCGTCAGGTTCTTGAGGGCGTGGCACAGGATGGTCTGCCGGGTGAGCACCATTTCTTCATCACCTTCTCGACCCGCGCTGAAGGGGTGGAGCTGGCGGACTGGCTGGTGCAACGCTACCCCTCGGAAATGACCGTGGTGATCCAGCACTGGTTCGATTCACTGGATGTGGATGACGAAGGTTTCGGCGTTACCCTGAACTTTGGCGACAGCCCCGAACGGCTCTACATACCCTATGATGCAATCCGCACCTTTGTGGATCCCTCGGTCGAATTCGGCCTGCGTTTCGAAAGCGTCGGCGAGGATGACGAGGAAGAGGATGAACTCGATATCGAACTGGCCGAGGTCGAAGAAGAGCCCACCACCGACGCCGAAATCGTCAGCTTGGACAAATTCCGCAAGTAATTGCGATCACACCCTTTAAATTTGTGATCACAACGGCGATTTTCCGACCACGTTAACGCTATCCAAGGCCCTGACGCGATTGCGACAGGGCTTTTCTGCCTGTAAACCCACGGCAACCGTTATACAGGAGGTTGCCTCATGGCCGATACCCGTACCGAAACCGACAGCTTTGGTCCTCTCGAAGTTCCCGCAGACAAGTATTGGGGCGCGCAGACCCAGCGCTCGATCATGAACTTCCCCATTGGTTGGGAAAAGCAGCCCGTGCCCGTCGTCCGCGCCTTGGGTGTGGTCAAGAAAGCCTGCGCCATCGTAAACGAGGGTTTCGGTGATCTGGACGCCGAGCTGTCCAAAGCCATTCAGGCCGCCGCGACCGAAGTCATCGAAGGCAAGTTTGACGACAACTTCCCGCTGGTTGTCTGGCAGACCGGTTCCGGCACCCAGTCGAACATGAACGCGAACGAGGTCATCTCGAACCGCGCGATCGAAATGCTGGGTGGTCAGCTGGCCAGCAAATCGCCCGTACACCCCAACGACCACTGCAACATGGGCCAGTCGTCGAACGACACTTTCCCGACCGCGATGCACGTCGCCATCGGCATGCACACCCGTGACGTCCTGCTGCCCGGCCTGCGCAAGCTGCACGGCGCTCTGGTCGCCAAGTCCGAAGAGTTCAAGGACATCATCAAGATCGGCCGGACCCACACCCAGGACGCGACCCCGCTGACCCTTGGTCAGGAATTCGGTGGTTACGCCCATCAGGTGGCTCAGGGCATCAAGCGCGTCGAAGCCTGCCTGCCCGACATCTACGAACTGGCGCAGGGCGGCACCGCCGTTGGCACCGGTCTGAACACCCGCAAGGGCTTTGCCGAGAAGGTCGCCGCCGAGATCGCTGGCATCACCGGCCTGCCCTTCGTCACCGCCCCCAACAAGTTCGAAGCCCTGGCCGCGCACGACGCGATGGTCATGTTCTCGGGCGCGCTGAAGACCGTGGCCGGTTCGCTTTTCAAAATCGCGAACGACATGCGTCTGCTGGGCTCTGGCCCCCGTTCGGGTCTTGGCGAACTGATCCTGCCCGAAAACGAGCCCGGCTCGTCGATCATGCCCGGCAAGGTGAACCCGACTCAGGCCGAAGCACTAACCATGGTGTGCGCCCACGTCATGGGCAACGACGCAGCGGTTGGTTTTGCTGGCTCGCAGGGTCACTTCGAACTGAACGTGTACAACCCGATGATGTCGTACAACGTTCTGCAGTCGATCCAGCTGCTGGGTGACGCAGCGTCGGCCTTCACCGACAACATGGTTGTTGGCACGCAGGCGAACGTCGCCCGCATCGACAAGCTGATGAAAGAGTCGCTGATGCTGGTTACTGCACTGGCGCCGACCATCGGCTACGACAACGCCACTAAGGTTGCAAAGACCGCGCACAAGAACGGCACCACTCTGAAAGAAGAGGCGATCGCTCTTGGCTTCGTGGACGAAGAAACCTTTGACCGCGTTGTGCGCCCCGAACAGATGATCGGCCCGAAATAATGGCCGCGCCGGTCAATCTGACCCGGTTTCGCAAAGACAAAGCACGGGCAGATAAAAATGCCCGTGCTGACAATAACGCTGACAAGTTCGGAAGCACCAAAGCCGAAAAGCAGCGCGACGCCATTGAGGCTGACAACGCCGAGCGTCACCTGAATCAGCACAAGCGCGACGACGAATGAGCGGCGGACCGATCAAACGGTCGCTGACCCTACGCGGGCACCGGACATCCGTGTCCTTGGAAGAGCCGTTCTGGCAGGCCTTCCGCGCGATTGCCGAAGATCAGGACAAACCCATCAACCAGCTCGCCGCTGAAATCGACGTGCGCCGCGATCCTGAAACCGAGGGGCTGGCCTCGGCCATCCGCGTATTTGTCTTACGCTGGTATCAGGCCAAACTGGACTGATTTTCACAACATTCTGCCAAAGAAAAACGGGGCCTTCTGGATGAAGACCCCGCTTTATCTATCTGTAAATGCTTGGATTAGACCGAAGCGCCGTAGATCTTGTTGATGTTCTCGGCCAGTGCGGCGTTGAACTCGTCATCCGACTGCTGCGCGCTCAGGCCTTCGGCCAGTGCACGGCTGAACGATGCGATCATCTTCTCGTTCTTTGCCAGCTTCTCGCAGGCGTCCGCGGTCGAGTAACCACCCGACAGAGCCACAACGCGCAGAACGCGGGGGTGATCGGCGAGGCTGTCATAGAGGCCCGCTTCGGTCGGGATGGTCAGCTTCAGAACAACGTTCTGGCTGTCGTCCAGCAGGTCCAGCTGCTTTTCGATCTCGGCTTTCAGGATGGTTTCTGCTTCGGCTTTGGTGGCGCTGTCGATCAGAACTTCGGGCTCGACGATCGGAACCAGACCGGCTGCGATGACTTCTTTGCCCAGTTCGAACTGCTGCGCCACAACCGCTGCGATGCCGGTTGCGTTGGCTTCGTGGATGACCGAACGCTCTTTGGTGCCAAAGATGCCGAATTCACGGGCAGTCGCCAGCAGTTCGGTCAGGCCGGGGATCGGCTTCAGGATCTGAGCGCCGTCTTTGACGTCTTCCATGCCCTTGTCGATTTTCAGGAAGGGAACGACGCCGCGCTCTTCCCACAGATAGGTGGGAACGGGCATGCCAGCGACTTCGCCGCGCATGGTGCGCTCGAACAGGATCGCGCCGATGACCTTTTCCGAGGTGAACTCGGGCGCGGTCATGATGCGGCAGCGCATGTCGTGGATCAGGCCGAACATCTCTTCTTCGGTCGAGTACGCGTCCTCTTCAACGCCGTACTGCTTCAGAGCCTTGGGGGTCGAGCCACCGCTCTGGTCCAATGCGGCAATAAAACCCGCGCCCGCTGCAATGCGATCGGCTTGGCTCTGCTCGAGTACAGTGTCCTTGGCCATGATCAGAGAATCCCTTCGATGCGTTAAAACCTCGTGGGATTTTTAACCTATCTCGCGGGATCAGCATAGAGTTATATGTGATGTTTAGCGCAAACACTGTGATATTTACCGCTAACATTTAACGCTAACGGCGCTCGACCTCCAGGAATATCCCGTTCGCAGAGCGCAAAGTAAGATGTGCAACCGGTATTGGCGGTGCAGAATCGGTGAGTTTGAATCGGAAATGCTTGAGCAGCATGGACAGGATCAGCGGCCCCTCGACCATAGCAAAGCCAGCGCCGGTACAAACCCGAGGCCCCGCAGAGAACGGCATGTAGGCACAGCGCGAAGCAGCGCGCCCCTCTTCGGTTTTCATCCGTTCGGGATTGAAGCCATCAGGATTGTCCCAGAGCCGTTCGTGGCGCTGTTGATGCCACGGGCTGAGAACGATCTGCGACCCCTTGGGGATATTGCGATCACGGAAGCATTCAGGCTGTGTCGTTTCGCGGACCATCATGGGCACCGGCGGATAGAGCCGCAGCGCCTCGCGGAACACATCGCGGCTGATCTTCAGGGCGGAAACCTCTGAAAAGTCTCCGGTTTTCAGTGCATCAGCCTCGGCTGCGACCTTATCCTGCCATTCGGGGTAGAGCGCCATCAGATAGAGCGTCCACCCCAGCGCCGAAGCACTGGTTTCATGCCCCGCAAGGAAGAAGATCGCCACCTGATCCACCATCTCCTCGGTGGTAAAGGTCTCACCCGTCTGGGGATCGGCGGTGGTCATGATCTTGGTCGCCAGATCGTCGGGCGCAGTCCCTGCGCGGATCGCCGCCATGCGTTCGGCCGTCAGCTGAGTGATCAGCCGCCGGATCAGGCGGGCGCTGTCCTTCGTGTCCTTGCGAAAGAACCGCGGCATCCATCTCGGCAGCGGGATAAACGCCGCCAGATTCAGGATCGGTTGGCTGCGTTGATAGGCGCGGAACTCGTGAAACACCTGACTGGCGATCTCGTGTTCGATGGGAATTGTGAACAATGTGCGGAATATAACATCAGCGGCGACGTGGCTCGTCTCTGGCTCTATGTCGATCGCCTGTCCCACATGGCTGTCCATCCGCTGTACCGCAGCCTGCGCGGCGGCCCACATGGCTGGATAGGTGTCGCGCAAACGCCCGCCTTCGAAGGCCGGGTCGATGATCCGGCGCTGACGCTCCCACTCTGCCCCGTTCGTCACAAAGACCGACCGCCCTAGCAATGGCCGCAGGCCTTCGCTTACGCGGTCGGATTTGGGGAAGTCCATCGGGCGACCTTTCAGCACCAGATCAACCAGATCGGGCTGGTTCACCAGATAAGAGCGGAAGAACGGCGTTTTGAATTCGGCCATCCACGCGCGGTACAACCGCTGGGGCTGCGCGGACAGAATGTCCTGACGAAAGAGCTTCAGGTACCGCCACAGCGACACCTTGTCGGCGCGCGCGGCGGGCTTCGGGGGGGTCATACGTCCATGCTCCGGTATCGGGACATGGATTTGCGGATGGTTGACGGGGAGGGTTGGCGCTCAGCGTAGCGCGCGCCCAAGGTCAGCGGCCCTGCCGTCACTCGGAAGTAATCGTAATCCTCTGCATGAGGCAGCGCATAGAGATACTGGAAGTGCAGGCGAAACCACGCACGGCGCAATCGTTTCCATTGATCCGCGCCAAGGGTCCGCGAAAAGGCAGCCGAAATGACGAGCGGCCACCGTTGCCCTTCGGTCGGGGCAACCCCGCTGACCGCAACAGGATCACAAAGCGCAAAGGCGCATCCGTCCCCCAGTGCGGTGATATCCACCCAAGCCAGCGTGTCGGTCTGGCTCAGGTCATGCAGGTCGCGGCGCAGACGGTCGGCCTTGGGCAGGAAAGAGACCATGGGCACCACCTGCCCCAGGCTCAGAAACCCGACGGCGGCTTGGCTTTCCGCCAGTCGTCCGTCACGCAACATATCTGCCAGCACCGACACCCCGAGGTAAGCCCCCGAGGAATGCCCGACGATCAGAACTTCGTCCGTCGCATGGTCCGCCATCGCCTCTGCGATCTGATCCTCAAACTGACGCAACCGGCTCTCGAGCGCGGGCGGATAGGCTCCGTGCAACTCGGCCGAGAAGGCGTAGTCATGCATCAGGTAGTAAGCCAGTATCCGGTTATCGAGCCGCCTGCCCGCCCGCAGCAACATGACACCCGCGATCACCCCGAAGACATAGCCGACCCAACTGATCCGCTGCGGCAGCAATTCGTTCCCGATGAAACCAATCAACCCGACCAGAACAGCCGCCAGGATCAACTGGAGCAGCAGAAAGGCCACCGGATAGAGCGCCGCAATCACAGGGCCGCGGCGCAGGCGCATCAGGCGGAACAACGCGCCCGACCCGATGTAGATCCACGCCGTCCGGCACATCTGGAGGTAGGTCGCGAAAATCCCTTGATCCATCGAAGCATTGACGATGTCCGACCAGACCAGCACATCCACACGGGCAGAGACGTCCTGATCCTCGACCATAGCATCGACTTCCCATGCGGCCGGCCCGACGCCCCTCAGCTTGATGCGGTAGCCCGAATAGCGGGCCTGATCCGCGCCCTCTTTTCGATAGAATTCCCGGTAGCGTCTCGGCGGATAGGGATCGAAGCCCGGGATGTAGAACACCCGGCGGCGCCGCACTGGTCTGTCAAAGCTGTGGTCCATCCCAACCCCTTAATATAAGGGCATTAAACACGCTGGAACGCCCGAGGGATAGCGGGAATCTTCAGCCCAGACTCGCCAAGGCGGGAAAATTCTCGAGCAACCAGTAGGAGAACCGCGAAAAGCCCCCCGTCAGCATCAGCAAGCCGATGGTCCAGAGCAGCAGTCCCATGACGCGTTCAATCTGCTCCATGTGGCGTTTCATCCACCCCATGACGCCGCCCATCTGCGGCAGGAACGCTGCCACAATGAGAAACGGAATACCCAAACCCAGCGCATAAACCGCCAGCAAGGCTGTGCCCTTGGCGACGCTCGCCTCACTTGCCGCCAGCGACAGTATCGCCCCCAACTGGGGCCCGATGCACGGCGTCCAGCCAAAGGCAAAGGCGAGCCCGAGGATATAGGCCCCAAAGGCAGAGCCCCCTTGATCGCCGACATCAATTCGTGCCTCACGGCTTAGAAATCCGATGCGGATCACCCCCAGAAAGTGCATCCCGAAGACCATCACCAACAGGCCCGCGACCGTGTTGAAATACCCCTGATAGGCCAGAAACGCGCGCCCGACGGCGGACGCAGCAAACCCCAGCAGCAGAAAGACCGTCGACAGCCCCAGCACAAAAAACAGCGCCGCCAGCAGGGTCCGCCCCCGCGCCGCGCCGCCCTTGGACATGTCATTTAGGCTGACGCCACTCATGTAGGCCAGATAAGGGGGCACAATCGGCAGCACACACGGGCTGAGAAAGCTGATCACACCAGCGGTCAGCGCAACGATCATGGCGGGCAGCAGCCCTGCATCAAAGAGGTCGATTCCGAACATGATCTCTCCTTACCCCAAATTCCGCCCGTGGGTCACGTCGCGACCTCTCACAAGTTTGTTGGGTGGGTCAATGCGGCCAAACGGTCGGTGGGCCAAAGAAAAAGGGCGCCCGATCAGGACGCCCTTTGTGACTTAAACGCTCCACCAGCCGGTGCGCTTGGGCTTCGAAGGCTCAAACGATTGCACTTCAGGCTCGGGCTCAGGCTCTGGTTCCTGAGGCGCGATCTCTTCCTCGACCGGCGCGGGCACTTCGGCCACAGGCTCGGGCTGTTCGCTGACCGGCTCGGGGATCTCGACCGGAGCGGCCTCTTCTTCGACCGGCGCTTCTGCCTGAACCTCGGGCTCGGCAGGCTGTTCGTCCTGCGCGGGCTCTTCGGCAGCAACAGGCTCAGCCTCTACCGGCGCCTCGACAGCTTCGACCGGAGCCTCTTCGGCCACAGGTGCAGCGTCGACCTCTTCGGCGGGCTGCTCCGGCACGGCGTCCTGAGCAACTTCCGCAGCAGGCGCGGCCTGAGCTTCAGTCCCTTCGGCAGATGCCTCGTCAGTGCCGTTTTCGGCGTCGGTCTTCTGCCCGTCGGTCTCTTTGTTCTTGCCACCACGGCGACGACGACGACGGCGCTTTTTGGGCTTGCCGGTTTCGTCGCCTTCGGGCTTGGGCTCGACCGCTTTGGTCTCTGCCGCCTCTTCGACGATTTCCGCGTCTTCGATCTCGGGCTCGGCATTCGCGTCCAGAGCGTCCATGATCGAAGTATCCAGAACGTCCGCCTCGGGGACAAAGCCACCGATCACGCGCACGGCGGTCTTGAATTTCTCGATCGAGAAATCGGGGCTGATCAGGTGCGGGTCCGCTTCGATGCGAACGGCCATGCCATAGCGTGCCTCGATCTGGGCCACATGCTCGCGCTTGTGGTTGATCAGGTAGTTCACGATCTGCATGGGCGCCTTGACCAAGGCTTCCTTGCTGCGGCCACGAACGCCCTCTTCCTCGAGCTGGCGCAGAATGGCGAGCGACACGTTGTCGTCCGAACGCAGCAGGCCGGTGCCATGGCAATGCGGACAGGGCTGTGTGGTCGCCTCGATCATACCGGGGCGCAGACGCTGACGGCTCATTTCCAACAGGCCAAAGCCCGAGATACGGCCAACCTGAATGCGTGCACGGTCGGTTTTCAGCTTGTCTTTCAGACGCTTCTCGACCGCAGTGTTGTTCTTGCGCTCGTCCATGTCGATGAAGTCGATCACGATCAGACCGGCCAGGTCGCGCAGGCGCAACTGGCGGGCCACCTCTTCGGCGGCCTCGAGATTGGTCTTCAGCGCGGTCTCTTCGATCGAGCCTTCTTTGGTCGCCTTGCCCGAGTTCACGTCGATCGCCACCAGCGCCTCGGTCACACCGATCACGATGTAGCCGCCGGATTTCAGCTGGACGGTCGGGTTGAACATGCTGCTCAGGTAGCTTTCCACCTGATAGCGCGCGAACAAGGGCATACGGTCGGTGTAATGCTTCACGTTCTTGGCGTGGGACGGCATGATCATCTTCATGAAGTCCTTGGCGTTACGGTAGCCGTGATCGCCTTCGACCAGCACTTCGTCGATCTCGCGGTTATAGAGGTCGCGGATCGAGCGTTTGATCAGATCGCCTTCTTCGTAGATCTTGCAAGGCGCCACGGATTGCAGCGTGTTCTCACGGATCTGTTCCCACATACGCTGCAGGTATTCGTAGTCTCGCTTGATCTCGGCTTTGGTGCGCTGTGCGCCCGCAGTCCGGATGATCAGACCCGCACCGAGCGGTACGTCCAGCTCGCCTGCGATCTCTTTGAGCTTCTTGCGGTCGGCGGCATTGGTGATCTTGCGGCTGATGCCACCACCACGGGCGGTGTTCGGCATAAGCACGCAGTACCGGCCAGCGAGGCTGAGGTAAGTGGTCAGCGCCGCGCCTTTGTTGCCGCGCTCTTCTTTAACAACCTGCACCAGCATGATCTGGCGCACTTTGATCACTTCTTGAATCTTGTAGCGGCGCGCGCGGGGTTTGCGCACGGGACGGATGTCTTCGGCGTCATCCTCTTCCGCAACGGATTCAATCTCTTCTTTCGGGTCGCTGTCCGCTTCTTCTTCTTCGGTCTCCACCTCTGCGGTGACCTTCTTCGAAGACTTGCGCGACCGTTTGGACTTCGACGGCTTTTTGGCCTCGGGCGCATCCTCGGTCGATGCCTCGGATTCTGCGGCTTCGGCGTCGTCGGAGCCTTCGGCGGCAGCTTCCTCTTCCTCGTCACCGAGGTCGATGGTTTCCATGCCCGAAATTTCGCGGGTTTCTACGGCGTCATCGCTGTCGTTGTGCGCAGCCTGAGCAGGACGGGGACGGTCATCGCCATCCTCATCGGCTGGTTCTTCGGCCACGTCGGCTTCGGGCGCGGTTTCTTCGGCTACGGCTTCTTCGGCGGGTGCCTCTTCAATCGGCGCCTCGGCCTCAACCTCTTCAGTTTGTTCCGCAGGAGCCGCATCGGCCACAGCTTCTTCGGCAGGCGCTTCTTCCGCCACAGCCTCTTCGGCCGGAGCCTCGGTGGCCACGGGTGTTACGTCCGCCTCAACAGCTTCTACCGCTTCAACGGGCGCTTCGGCTTCAACTGGCGCATCCTGAGCGGGTGCTGCTTCGGCCTCTTCGGTCGCGGCGGTTTCGCTCACGGCCTCGGTTTTCGGTGCTTCGGATTTGTCCGATTTCTTGCGACGAGAGCGCGACCGCGACCGCTTGGGGCGTTCGTTCTCTTCTTCATCCTCGGACTGCTGTTCTGCGGCCAAAGCACGCTCTTCAGCCAGCAGAGCCTCGCGGTCTGCGACGGGGATCTGGTAGTAATCGGGGTGGATTTCCGAGAACGCCAGGAATCCGTGGCGGTTTCCACCGTAATCTACAAATGCTGCCTGAAGGGAGGGTTCGACCCGTGTAACCTTAGCTAGATAGATGTTGCCAGCAAGCTGGCGTTTGTTTTCGGACTCAAAGTCAAATTCCTCAACCTTGTTTCCGTCAACCACCACGACGCGGGTCTCTTCCGCGTGGGTGGCGTCGATGAGCATTTTCTTTCCCATGGTATCTCTTTGCACAGCCCATCGGGGTCCGGGACATGCCGGACGCGCGCGGTGTCGCTGTGTTTTGTAAGGGCGAGGGGAAACGCGCAAAGAGTGAGCGCGGATTGCGCCCTACACTTCACTAAACTTACGTTTGCGCGTTTCATCGCGGTTCTTCTCCGACGCCTTGAGGCGCCACGTTTATGGCCCGTCGCTGTTCGCGTGCCGGGCTGATTTCTTTGGACCCGTATGAGGTCCCAAGCGGCTCTGTCGTAAAGGGCGGCTCTGGTAGGCACGCAGCCTTTGCGACGAGAAAACTGTTCAGATCGTAGAAAATACGCCTGTTCTTCCACCATAAAGGCGAAATTCCCGAAAAGACAATGAAGAAAATGCCATCAGGCAGATCACTTATAGATAATCGGCACGCTGAAGACCGTATTTGGCCATCTTTTCATTCAGGGTCCGGCGCGGAAGGCAGAGTTCTTCCATCACGCTGGCGATAGAGCCTTTGTGCCGCCGCATCGTGTTGTCGATCAGCATCCGTTCAAAGGCCTCGACATATTCCTTGAGCGGCTTGCCCTCGGTGGTCACCACGGGACGCAGATCATCATTGTCCGCCATCAGGAGGCTCGCGATAGTGCCCGACCCGCGGCGCGATTGCAGCACCGCCCGTTCGGCAACATTGATCAGTTGGCGCACGTTTCCGGGCCAAGGCGCCTGAAGCAACTGCGCCGCCTCTTGGGCGCTGGGTTCGGGCGCGTCGCAGCCATATTCGTCAGAGAACTGCTCGGCATGGCGGTTGAATAGCGTCAGGATATCCTCGCCGCGGTTTCGCAGGGGCGGCAGGGTAATCCGCAGGGCGGCGAGGCGATAGAACAGGTCATTGCGCAAGGCATCCTCGACGGTTTTGCCCTGCTCTTGCATGTTGCAGATGCCGATGATGCGGGTTTCTGCGGGCGTGCCCTGTTCATTGATAAAGGACAGAAGTCGCGCCTGAACCGTGTCACTCAGGGTCTCGATGTCTTCGAGAACCAAAGTCCCGCCGCGGGCCTCTTCGACGGCGGGCAGATGGGTGTCTTCGGGCTGCATCGGGCCAAAGAGCCGTTTGGTCAGGGTGTCCTCGTCATAGGCCGCACAGGACAGCAGGACGAACTTGCGCCCTGCCCGACTACCCACGGCATGCAGGGCGTGGGCGGTCAGGGTTTTGCCGGTGCCGGTCTCGCCGTCGATCATGACATGGCCGTCCGCTTGGCCCAGATCCAGAATGTCCTCCTTCAGACGGGTCATGTCGGGACCGGTGCCGATGATCTTGTTCATCAGCCCTGCCCCGTCTGACAGCTCGCGGCGCAGGGCGCGGTTGTCCAGCACCAGACGGCGCTGGTTCACGGCCTTACGGGCAATCTCGGTCATTTTGTCGGGATTGAACGGCTTCTCGAGGAAATCGAATGCCCCAAGACGCATCGCCTCGACCGCGATCGGCACATCCCCGTGGCCGGTGATCATCACCACCGGCAGACTACTGTCGTTGCCCATCAGCTTCTTCAGCAGACCCATGCCGCCCATACCGGGCATCTTGATGTCGCTGATCACGATCCCCGGATAGTCGCTGCCGATTTTGGTCAGCGCGTCCTCGGCCGACGGGAAGGTTTCCGTGTCGAAGCCGGACAGCGCGAGCCACTGGCTGATGGACTGACGCATATCCTGTTCATCATCCACAATGGCAATCTTCATCACTTGCGACATGGTCTACTCCGCGGCTTCAATATCTTCGAGATAGATAGGTAATTGCATTTCAAAAACAGCCCCCCCGCCCTCGGCGTTCCGTGCCGTCAGGCGCCCGCCAAGGTCCGAGACAATCCCCGAAGAGATCGCAAGCCCGAGGCCAACGCCTTCGCCGGGCTGTTTGGTGGTGTAAAAGGGTTCAAACAATTCATCGAGGTCTTCGATCCCGTGTCCGTTGTCCCGAACGGTCAGGGTTGCTGTCTCACCGGCACTCAGCAAAACGTCCACACGGGCATCGGTTCGCCCCCCGACCGCATCAAGCGCGTTGCGAACGAGGTTGATCATCACCTGCTCGATACGGACACGGTCGCCCATGACGACCACGGGGTTTTCAGGCACGGCCTTTTCCAACCGCACCCGCCCTTGGCGCAGCTGGGGTTCCATCATCGACAGGGCCGAGGATAGAGCCTCTTTCATATCAACCGGTTGCAGCTGGTCCGACCCTTTGCGAGCATAGGATTTCAACTGCTTGGTGATGGCGCCCATGCGCTCGATCAGATCGTCAATGCGCTGGATCGAGGCCAGCGCCTCTTCGGCGCGGTTCCGGCTGAGCAGCAGCCGCGCACCGGCCAGATAGGTCTTCATCGCGGCCAGAGGCTGGTTCAACTCGTGACTCACCGCCGCCGACATCTCGCCCAAAGCGGCCAGTTTCGAGGATTGCGCCAGCGATTGCTCGGTCACGGCCAGCGTTTCCTGCACCCGTTCCCGTTCCGCGATTTCGCGCTGCAAGCGCAGGTTCAAGGCCCGCAGTTCGGCGCTTTCCCTCTGGAACAGCGCCACCCGCGTCGCGTTCTTGCGGCTCAGGAAATAGAACCCCAGCGCCAGCATGATCGCAAAGGCAATGATTTCGAGTGCAAGAACCCCGTTCACTTTTTCGCGAACGCTGGAGTAATTGGTGTATGTGACGATATTCCAGCCACGGAACGGGATGCGGCCGGACAAACGCATCACCGCTTCGCCGCGCAGATACACGTCGTTCACATCGCCGGTCCACTCGGCTGTTGCCTGCAAGGCGCGCTCGATCGCGGTGGTCGCAGGCTGACGCTCCAGCGCGTCATCCTCGCTCAGACCGCGCCACTTGGGTTCGGTCGCCAGAATGATCTGGCCCTCGCTGTCCGTGACAATCACCGCATCGGTGATCCCTGCCCAAGCGCTCTCGAATTTGCCAAGGTCCGCCTCAACCACGATGACGCCAATGGGCACGCCGCCCTCTTCGATCCGGCGGGAATAGGCGAACACAAACGCCCCCGTGGGACGCAGGGTTTTGGTAAAGACGGTCCCGTTGGAACGCAGCGCCTCGACAAAGTAATTCGAATTACGGTGGGTGCTGCCCAGACGTTCCCGCGCCGTCGCCGCAACGGTCCGGCCATCGCGGTCCAACAACATCAAAGAGGCCGCACCGATTTCATCCACGAATGAGATCAACCGCTGGGAACTGCGCGAGAAATCTTGAGAGTTCAACGCCCCGATCAACGAGGGGTCACGCGCCAGAAGCTGCGGCACAATCGCATTCCGGCGCAGTTCGCTCAGGAGCTGGCCAGAGTATAGCGCCAAACGCACTTCGGCCCTGTTCTGCGTAGTTTCGATAAAGCGAGAGGTCAGCCAGACCTTGGTGCCCCAGACGATCGCGACAGCCACCAAAAGCAAAAGCGCCACCGCAAAGCGGGTCATCCAGACCCGTTTGCGATGACGCAAGGAACGTGGTTTTGTCCGAGCGGCTTGTTTCATGGCTAGAGATTAAGCCAAGCCCTCGTGAGCCTCAAGTCAGGCGGATACAAAGCCTTCGATCAATGTGC
>CAXQKF010000519.1:0-9466 GCA_964224285.1 Donghicola sp.
CACCATGGCGCTACGGATGACACCCCTGTCCAGCATCATGGGCCGCTTCCGCCGCCTGAGCCACGATCTGGCCGAAACGACCGGCAAGACCTTTGACTTCATCGTCGAGGGCGAAGAAACCGAACTCGACAAAACCGTGGTCGAAAAACTGACCGACCCGCTGGTCCACATGATCCGCAACTCGGTCGATCACGGCCTCGAGGGCCCCGAAGACCGCGCCGCCGCTGGAAAGTCCGAGCGCGGTCTGGTCAAGCTGGTGGCCCGTCATGCAGGCGCCGAAGTGGTGATCGAGATCATCGACGACGGCCGCGGCATGAACGAAGCGGCCATCCGCAAGCGCGCCATCGAACGTGGCCTCCTGACCGAAGACAGCGATGTCCCCCGCAGCGAAGTGCTGAAAATGGTGCTGGAGCCCGGCTTCTCGACCGCTGCGCAGGTGACTGCCTTGTCCGGTCGCGGCGTGGGGGCGGACGTAGTGAAACAGGCCATCGAGGCCCTGAACGGCACCATCGAGATCACCTCGGAACCGGGCCAAGGGACCAACTTCACCCTGCGCCTGCCCCTGACCCTCGCCATCATCGAAGGTCTGCTGATCGGCGTCGGCACCGAACGCTACGCCCTGCCCCTCCTGGCGGTCGAGCAGATCCTCGAACTGCCCGAGAAACTGGCGGCCAACGACTCGGCCACCGATGTGATCGAGCTGAACAACGAACTGGTGCCTGTCCTGCGTCTGAACAAAGTGTTCAACCGCGCCAGCACCACCAACGAACACCAGAAGATCGTCATCGTGGGCACCAACGACACCCGCGTCGGTCTGATCGTGGACGAGATCATCGGCACCAACCAAACGGTTATCAAACAGCTGTCCCAGCTGCACAGCCGCCTGAAAATCTTCTCGGGGGCGACCATTCTCGGGGACGGTTGCGTCGCGCTGATCCTCGATGTCGCGCATCTGGTCTCTTTGGGTCAGGACATCGAACAGCGCCTGAAAGGAACCGCAGCATGAGCAAGAAGACCTATGTCGACCTGATCCCGCGCCTGAACAGCGTTGTGGCCTTCGAGATGGGCGGCGAACAGATGGCTCTGCCGACCGATGTCCTGAAAGAAGTGCTGGAACTCCCTGCCCTGACGCCCGTGCCCTGTGCCGGTGACTTCTCGGCCGGTCTGATCAACATCCGCGGTGTGGTTCTGCCCGTCGCAGATTGGCGCCCCCTGTTCCGCATGGAACAGAAGCCCGCAGACCGCGAGACCCGCATTCTGATCATCGACACCGTGGTGAACGAACAGCCCATGACCGTCGGTGTGATTGCTGAAAAAGTCCACGCCATCGCCGAGATCGACGCCGAGACCCTGCGCCCTGTGCCCGCCGTGGGCACCCGCTGGCCTGCAGGCGCGCTGCTGGCCATGGCGCGCTGGAACGACCAGTTCGTCGCGATCCCTGACGTTGTCCAAATCTTCGAAGATCAGATCACCGCTGAACCCCAGCTTGTGACTGTAGACTGAAAGTCCTGACTGATGCGATTGACTATCAAAGCCAAGCTTGTCGTCACCTGTGCAATCCTGATCGGGATGTCTGCAACTGCGGGTGTTGTCGCGGTGCGCGACCTCAAGGAAATGAAGGAACGCAACGCCGCCGTTGTCCTTCAGAACGTAGATGCGGTCGAGCACTCCTATGAAATCATGCGTATGCAGGATGCCCTGCAGTTGGCAGCACGGGATTACGTTCTATCCGCTGATGTGGCGACCAAGCGCGATCTGGACACCGCGATGCAAGAGATGCGGAACCAGCAAACCGAGTTGATCGCCGCCGCACGCGAACACATCCACACCGAAAAAGGCGCCGCCGCTCTGGACGAGATCGAGCGCATCCGCACGGAAATCACGAGCGTGAACAAAGAAGTCATGCAGTTGCTTCTGTTCGACATGACCAAACAGGCGGGCGCACTCCTACGTGAAAAGGGCGGTGCCCTGAGCCTAGAGATGACAGAGGCCGCAAATACCCTCCTGTCCATCAACGAAGAAGAAATGGCAGAGGCGATTCAGGCCTCGGCAGTGGAATACACCAGAACCCGCAACATCCTGTTGGCCATTATCGCGCTGTCGACCCTGCTTGGGACTGCCGCTGGCATCTGGATCCTTGTGTCTCTATCGCGCGGTCTGAACTTGGCGTCCGAAGTGACCAAGGCAGTCGCCGAAGGTGATCTGACCCGAACCGCCGAACTGCGCGGCAACGATGAAATCACCGAGGTGCTGCGCAACGCCAACGCCATGGTGGAACGTCTGCGCACTGTCGTCGGCGAAGTCGCGTCTGGGGCCAGCAACGTCTCTACAGGTGCGAACCAGATGGCCAAGACCTCCGAAGAGATGAGCGACGTGGCCACCCAGCAGGCGGCCTCGACCGAAGAAGCCTCGTCTTCGATGGAAGAGATGGCGTCGAACATCTCGAAGACCGCTGAAAACGCCAACGAAACCGAAAAGATGGCCCGCCAGTCCGCAGAGCGTGCCCGCGCCAGCGGCGATGCCGTGCGCGAAGCGGTCAAGGCCGTGAACACCATTGCGGACCGGATCAACGTGGTGCAGGAAATCGCCCGTCAGACCGACCTTCTGGCCCTAAACGCTGCGGTCGAAGCCGCCCGCGCCGGTGAACATGGCCGCGGGTTCGCAGTTGTCGCGTCCGAAGTCCGCAAACTGGCGGAACGCAGTCAGGCCGCTGCAGGCGAGATCAATGAACTGTCTCTCCAGACCATCACCGCCGCTCTGGACGCAGGCCGGATGATCGACCAACTGGTCCCCGACATCGAACGCACATCGGACCTGGTCAGCGATATCAGCCGCGCGAACAACGAGATGTCCTCGGGCGGTGCTCAGGTCAATGGCGCGATCCAGCAGCTGGACCGCGTGACCCAAGCCAACACCGCCGCCGCCGAAGAGATGTCCGCCACCGCAGAAGAGCTGGCCGCACAGGCCGCGACCCTGCGCGCGTCGATCGAGTTCTTCCGCACCGGTGACTTCGACGTGTCTGTGTCCGTGGACGACATCCTGAACGTCGCAGACTTTGCTCCGGCACCCGCTGCGGCCAAGCCTGCAGCCAACGACCCCGCGCCTGCCCCCAAAGCCAAGCCGAAGGCAGAGACGCAAGCACCCGAGGGCGACAACCTCGTTTCGTTCAAACCGGCTGGCATCCAGCACGGCGGGTTCTCCTTTGATCTCGAAGACTCCGAGACCGAGGACAAAGTCGATTTCAAACCGGAGGCGCCCCATGCCTGAGCAGAACAAAGCCCCCGCCAGCAGCGGCACCTTCCTGAACTTCATGCTCGACGAGACGCTGATGGCCATCCCCGTCGAGCGCGTCCGCGAAATCCTCGATGCCCGCGCCATCCAGAGCCTGCCTCAGGCGCCGGACTACATCATGGGATACATCGACCTGCGCGGTGACAGCATCGTCGTCGTGGACCTGCGCACCCTGATCGGGCGCCCCTTCCGCGAAGATGACGTGGACACCCGCATCGTCGTCCTGTGGGTCGAGGACAATGGCCGCGAACAAGTGTTGGCCCTGCGCACCGACAAGGTGACCGAGGTCTCCCGCTTTGACGAGGACCGGATCGAACCTATCGAAACCGGCACCATGCTGAACTGGGACCGCCGCATCGTCTCTGGTCTGGCCCGCCGCAAGGGCAGCTATGTGACCCTGCTTGATCTGGACCGGCTGCTGAGCAGCAAGGTGATCTCGACCCTCGACAAACATGTCGAAGACGCCAAGGACGGTGTCAGTGCATGATCCCCGTCTCTGATCAATTGTCGTGCCAGAAAGCGCGCTTTCGCGCCTTGGTCACACAGGTCACCGGCATACAGATGCCGGAGAACAAACAGGGCATGATCGAGGGGAGGATGAGACGCCGGTTTGCCGCGCTCGGCCTGCCCTCGATGGATGCCTATCTGGGCCACCTCTTTGATGAGAAAGGTCTGGATTCAGAACTGCCCCACATCGTGGACCTGATGTCCACGAACAAGACAGACTTCTTCCGCGAGCCCGCGCACTTCAAGTGGCTGATGCACAAGATCATGCCCGAGCACCCCACCCAGAAACCCATGCGCATCTGGAGCGCCGCGTCGTCCTCGGGCCAGGAGGCCTATACGATCGCGATGCTAATGGCAGAATACGCCCTCCAGAACCCCGGTTTCAAATACGGGATTCTGGGCACCGACATCTCGAAAGGGATCGTCGAAGAGGCCCGCGCCGGTGTCTACGCCGAGGAACAACTCCTTGATATTCCGGACGCCTTGCTGAACCGCTATTTCGTCATGGGGCACAACTCTAAGGGGTTGCGCTGTGGCCGCGTCCAAAAAACTTTGCGTGATCGCGTAAAGTTCGAACAGATGAATCTGATCCACGGAGATTACCCCGTGGACAAGGAACTGGACGTTGTGTTCCTGCGTAACGTCTTGATTTACTTCGATACTCCGACCCAGACCCGCGTCATCAAAGAAATCACGGACCACGTCAAAGTCGGCGGTCATCTCTTTGTCGGCCACTCTGAATCGATGGTCGTGACAGATTCCCGCTTAAAACAGGTGTCGTTTGCCGTTTTCAAAAAGGAGAGGGCAATATGAATTCAACTAAAAAACCGTCAGACGCAATCCAGGTCATGATCGTAGAGGACTCGATCACGGCACGCACGATGCTCAAGATGATGCTTGAGAGTGCGCCGGATATCGTCGTGACGGAAACCGCCCGCGACCCCTTCGACGCAGTCGAAAAGATGAAGTCCGGCCTGCCGGATGTCATCCTGCTGGATATCGAGATGCCCCGCATGGATGGTCTGACCTTCTTGCGCCGGATCATGTCCCAGCACCCGCTGCCCGTGGTGATCTGTTCGAACCACACCGAAGCCGGATCGCAAACCGCGATGAAGGCGCTGGAACTGGGTGCGGTCGAGGTGATGTCGAAATCGCAGCTTGGCAACTCCATGTCGGACGAAGCCAAGATCCAGATCTGCGACTCTGTCCGCGCCGCCGCGCAGGCCCGTGTCCGCCCGAACAAAAAGCCGGTCGAGCGCAAGCCGCTGGTCGCCGAAAAGAAGCTGACCGCAGACGTGATCATGCCCGCACGTCCCGCCACTGCCCCCCGTGCGCCCCACACCGATCCGATCGTGTCGATCGGCGCGTCTACGGGCGGCACAGATGCGCTGGCCAAGGTTCTGACCGGCCTGACACCCGATTGCCCGCCCGTGGTGATCGTCCAGCACATGCCCGAACGCTTTACCGAAGCTTTTGCGCGCCGCCTTGATGGCTTGTGCGCGATCCGTGTCAAAGAAGCCGAAGATGGCGATATGCTGGAACGCGGCCTCGCCCTGATCGCACCGGGCCATTCCCACGTCACCCTGACCCGCATGGGGCGCGGCTATCGCTGTAACGTCATTGATGGCCCCTATGTTTGCCGCCACCGTCCCTCTGTGGATGTGCTGTTCCGCTCGACCTCGCGCGAGGCAGGGCACAACGCACTCGGCGTGCTAATGACCGGCATGGGAGACGACGGCGCACAGGGCATGCTCGAGATGCGCGAAGCAGGGTCGCTGACTCTGGCACAGGACGAAGCGTCCTGCGTCGTCTACGGCATGCCCCGCGAAGCTGTGAAGCGCGGTGCCGCTGTGCGCTCGGTCACACTGAATAATATCGCCAGCGAGATCATGAAGTTCTCGACTGGTGCCTCTGCCTCCAAACCCGCATTAGGACGCTAAACACATGGCCGCCTCTGTACAAAACGACCATAACGCCATTCTGCGCAGCCCGCTGTTCCGCTTGGAAACGGTTTTCAGTCGCGTGACTGACAGCCTGTTCTTTGCCAGCGAAAAGGCTTCGCAGCTCAAGGGCTCGATGGGCGAACTGGTTGAAATCACAAGCTCGAACCAGCTCGAAAAAGTCGCACAGGGGCGCAAGGACATTAGCAACTTCTCGGTCATGGTCGCGGATCGTATCGAGCAGTCCTCCGGCTTTATGAAGGATATCGGCCACAAGCGTCAGATGATGAACGCCGAGATCAAGGATCTGGCGCAGAACATCCATTCAGCGGGCATCGTCTCGCTCAACGCACGGATCATCGCGCAGGGCCACCGCACCCTGAAACAGGGCGAGCAACTGGTCCGTCTGGCCGAGAATATTTCCGGCATCACAGACAATGCCTCCGAGCAGGTCACCGAGATGCTGAAGGCGACCGAAGCAATCACCAAGGCCCTGCACAAGCTGCTGGTCTACGCAGAGGACCAGTCCCTGCGCCTGTCCGACACCATCCAGCCCGAGGTCCGTTCTCTCGAGCGGGCGCTGAAGACGCTGGATCAAGCGCTTGGCAATTCGCACGAGGCTGCGGCCTGGATGAACGACTACTACCGCAAGGCCGAAACGGATGTGATGGCGATCATCCAGTCGCTACAGGTCGGGGACCGCGCCCGCCAGCGCGCCGAGCACATCCAGCAGATCCTGCACGAGGCCAGCTCCTTCAAGTCCGGCTCGAACGAGACCCAGCTTCTGACCGCGCTTGCGGACATCCAGATGGAGCAAGCCGTCAAAGAGACCCTGACCGACGCCGAAAAGGCGATGCACACCCTGTCGGCTCTGGCAGCCGGTCTGGATCAGTATCAGCGGAACAACACCTCTCTGCGCAAGGCCTTTGCCGAACGCCACGAGCTGCACAACGGTGTGGTCCAGGGCGAGGCCCTGAAAAAGCAGAAAGCGGAAATCACCGGCGGTTCGCCCGAGACCCGCAAGCTCTATGATGAAATCTGCCAGAGCGACGAGCGCCTGAAAGAGCACAGCCGCAACCTGAACAATGCGGCATTCCAGATGCAGCTGGCATCGCTGAACACCATCATCGCCTGTGCCCGCGAAGGCCGCGCCGCTGCCGACATGATCGTGATTTCCCAGCAGGTGAATTCGGTTGTCTCGACCGTGCCCGAGATCTTTGTGACCTTTAGCGAGGCGCTGGAGAGCACCAAGCAGGGTCTACAGACCTATCTCAGCGTCAACGAAGACGGCACCTCCAAGTCGATGGATGTGGATGTGATCCAGATGATCCCCAGCGTCGTCGATGTGGTCAGTGATCTGCTACCCACGCTGGCATCGGACTCCGAACAGGTGGCCCGCGCCATCGAGGCAAGCGACCGTATGCTGCGCGATCTGGTGCGGGATCTGACCGAGAGCAACCGCAAATCCAGCAACATCCGCCGCAAATTCCCCGAAAGCCTCGAAGTCGAGCCGCGGTTTGCGCGCGTCTCTGCCCGCATCCGCAAGCTCTATACCATGCAGGCAGAGCGCGATCTGCACGACAACCTGCTGTCACCCTTTGTCGGAGAGCCCGCAGAAGCCGCCCCCAAGACAGAGGGCCCCAAGTTCGAAATGTTCGGTGATCCGAAACCCGCCGCAGCGCCTGCACCCGATGGTGGCTCGGATCTCTCGGACATTCTGTTCTGATCTCTAGCCTGTCACCGCTGCGAAAACGGTGACAGGCACCATTGCCGCGGTGGCCATCAGAGCCGCCGCAAAGGCCGCGAACAGTCCGTCGCGAGTCAGAAGGGCCGTCGAGATCAGCATGATCGCCAGCCCCAGAATGGATGACGAGAACGGAACCAGTTCCAGAAACGGCATCACGGCTCCGCACAGAATACACAAGAACTCCAGCAGCTTGCGCATGGCCCCTCGGACCATGAACAGCATCCGCCGACGGGCACGATTATCCAGCCAGTCCGCAGCCTTGCGCATCTTGAGCAACGCTCCGCACATGCGCTCTCCGCTGATCTTCTGCCGCATGATGAAATCCGGCAGCCACAGATGGTCAGCCCCCCAGAACATCTGAGCCGACACGAACGCCATCGTCAGCCCGCAGACCGACGAGAACAGTGGTATCCCGCTGAGCGGCGAGACCACCAGCAAAGCGACCGCCATCAAGACCGGCAGAAATGAGGTCTGCCCGAAACCGGCCAAGAGCTCTCTGACTGTGACTTCGGGCTTTTCCGCGTGCCGTGACAACCGGTCGACCACATCGCGCACCGGCCCGTTCGGGCTTTCGGGCCGCAAGAAGGGTCGCGGGAAATACACACGCATCACCTGTCTGGAGGGCATCTGCCTATCCACCGTTCAAAATGTTGGGGTTCAAATGAAAAAGGCAGTTCCGGGAACTGCCTTATCAGGCGCGTTTATTGCGCCGACCGCGAAGCGCTAGAGATCGCTTCGCCTGTGTTTTCAATGTCGCGGCCTGCGCCTTCGATTGTCTCGCAAGCGGCCAGACCAAACAGAACCAGAATAGCCGCAGTCAGTTTGTTCGAGATGGTCATCCAGAAACCCTTCCGTGTTTTCACTATGGAGAATAAACGCGGAAGGGGCATCTTTGTTCCGGCTTCAGGCGGCGCGGCTCTCTTCTTCGTCATCGTCATACATGATGTCGAAAGTCACGTGGACGCCGTACCGTTCCTCCAGATCTTCGACCTCGAAACGGCCCTGTAACTGCGAGGCAAAGGACTTGATCAGACCATAGCCCAGTGACGGCCCTTCCTTGATCTCCGCAGAGCCCCGCGCCGATTTGGAGTTCACGATCGAAAAGCAGATCTCGTCATTCCCAAGGTCCGCGAGAACCAGCGAAATCCACCCGCTCTCGCCCCACTGAGCGCCTGAATATTTCACCGCGTTCGTGATCGCTTCGGTCGCGAGCAGGGACAAGGGCACGGACTGTTCTGGGGTGATCTCGACCTGTGCAAAGTTGGTGCTGATCTTGACGCGGTTGTCCCGCTGGTCGATGCCGCCGACGACCACCATCTGGCTGATGATGTCCTCTAGCAATAGATCCGCCCGCACCATCGACAGCTTGCGCGCTGTGTACAGATACCGGTGCACCGCAGCCAGCGCCATGACACGTTCCTGAACACGGCGCAGCAGGCGCTTGGCCTCGTCGCTGCGGGCATTCCTGACCTGCATGTTCATGATGCTGCAAATGAGCTGGAGGTTGTTCTTCACACGGTGGTGCACCTCTTTCAGCAGCGTGGTCTTTTCGGTCAGGTCTTCGGCGCGCTGGCGCTCCTGTTCGCTCAGGCGCTGCGCCATCTCGCGAAAGGCCTGCGCGACGGCCTCAAGTTCTTCGGGGGCGTTGTCCAGACGGGCGCTGCCCACCTCTGACCGGCCAGCCGCATACAGGCGCATCCACACGCGCAACCTCTGGATATGGCGGATCACCAGACGGTGCGTCCCGAAATAGGCGACCAGAATACCGACCCCCCACATGAGCAGCGGGAAATACAGCGCCATCACACGCCCCATCAGGGGAAACGGCGCGATCTGCTCCGGCTCCCAACTACCCATAACAAAGGCCTGATCCTCCATGATGGGCACGACCGCGAACTGGCGGTTTTCGCCGTTCTGGTTGGGCCCGTTATAGAGATGGCGTTGCGGCTGAACAAAATCCGACAGGGACCGCCCTTGGGGC
>CAXQKF010000520.1:0-3698 GCA_964224285.1 Donghicola sp.
TGAAAGACCTGCCTGACCGCGCCGAGCGGGCAGGGATCGCGGTGCGCCTCTTGAAGACATCAGAGCTGAAGCAGGCGGGTCCGTTCGAACTGGTCCTGTGTGATGCGCCTTGCTCTGGTTCCGGATCGTGGCGCCGTGCGCCAGAGGGCAAATGGCGCCTGACTCCCGAGGTGCTGGACGAGGTGACAGGCATTCAGGCGCAGATCCTTCAGGATGCGGCGCCTCTGGTTGCTGCGGGCGGGGCGCTGGCCTACGCGACCTGCTCTGTGCTGTCCGTCGAGAACCACGAACAGATCGAACGCTTTCTCGAGGGCAATCCGGATTGGACGCTCGAGGCCGAGCGGTCCTTTACCCCGCTTGATGGCGGTGACGGGTTTTTCGTGGCGGTCTTGCGAAAGTCTTAAATTCGGCTTCTGCTTTTGATTGAGCTCTGGATTTGTTAAGCTGCTCTTAATTGTTTGGGCGCTAGTCTGGGTCAGGTTCTAGTCAGAGGCTTTCTATGCCGCACGGAAAAATACAACTCGCGCTCCGCCAGTCGCCGGTGACTGTTGCGGCCCTGATCCTTGGGGTATTCTTGCTCGGTGTCGGGCTGACGATCTCGCTTGCGCCGGAATTGACCGCACGCCACGCCATTGAGATTTCGCTGATCTTTATCGCGATCACCAGTGTGACGTTCATGATCGTCCTCTATCTGAGCCGCCCCAAAGTGCCAGCGGCGAAACCGGAACGGCAAGAGGTGTTGCTGGATCACTTTCCATGTCCGGCAGTGATCACCACGCTGGCGGGCGAAGTGCTTCAGGCCTCGCCCTCGGTCGTTGGGGTGTTGAAAGAGATCGATATCGGGGTCTCGGTCTTTCAGGGCATGGAAGGCGATGCGCAACGGGCGCGTGATCTGCTGAGTGATTGTCTGGGGGGGCGACAGGCGCAGGGAATGTGCGCGCTGGATGGTGAACCCTACGCGACGAGACTTCAACTGATCCCCCGCAACCGGGTTCTTTGGACCTTTTGCAATCGTGCCGATGCCGAAGATCAGCCCATTGCGATTGATACGCCAGAGGCTCTGCCGCGCCTTGCCTTGGGGCGGAATGGCTCTGTGCTGTGGATGAATTCGGCCCTGCGGAACAAGATTTCCGGCAGTCGCCGCAACGTGCGCGATCTGTTTGTCGATCCGCCGGTCGAGCATGGGCGCGTGATCTCTTTGCGCAGCAAGCGCGGGGTGCGGGAATATCTGGCCGTCGAGCTGTCACGGGACCATGGCCGCAGAGAAGTCCTGCTGGCCCCTGTGCCTGCGGACGTCCAGCGTGTGGAACAACAGGATACAGAGCACCTGCCGGTGGCCATCCTGAATTGTACCTCCAGTGGCGCACTGTTGTCGGCCAACCGCGCCGCGCGTCGGTTGCTGTTCGGGGCGAATACGCTCGACCGGCCCTTGCCGATGCACCTGTCTGGCGTTCTCGAAGGGTTAGGGCGGTCGCTCAGTGACTGGCTCCAGAAGGTTGCCGAAGGGCAATCCGTGGGCCAAACCGAATTCATGCGCCTGCTGGAGCAGGATCGGGAGCGGTTCGTGCAGGTCACTCTGTCGCCCCAGCGCACCCGTGATGGCGAGTTGCGGGTTTTGGCTTTGCTCACCGATGCGACCGATCTGAAAGTGCTGGAGGCGAAATTCGCTCAGACCCAAAAGATGCAGGCGGTCGGGCAGTTGGCAGGGGGCGTGGCCCATGATTTCAACAACCTGTTAACCGCGATTTCGGGCCATTGCGATCTGCTCTTGCTCAAGCATGAACCTCAGGACCCTGAATATGCGGACCTGATCCAGATCGCGCAGAACGCCAACCGAGCGACGGCGCTGGTGGGGCAACTTTTGGCCTTCTCTCGCAAGCAGACCCTGAACCCTGAACAGCTTGATGTCGGGGCCACCCTGTCCGATCTGACCCATCTGTTGAACCGTCTGGTCGGAGAGAAAGTGAACCTGAACCTCTCGCACCAGACCGATACGCGCCACATCCGCGCGGACAAACGCCAGCTCGAGCAGGTCTTGATGAATCTGGTGGTGAATGCCCGCGATGCCATGCCCGAGGGCGGAGAAATCCGCATCACTTCTGGCGAGCAGTCCCATGAATTCTCTCTGGTGCGCGACCGTGCGAACATTCCGGCGGGGGACTACGTCGTGATCTCGGTCGAGGACGATGGCGTCGGCATTCCCTACGAGCATCAGCACAAGGTTTTCGAGCCCTTCTTTACGTCGAAGAAGGCGGGCGAGGGGACGGGACTGGGCCTGTCGACCGCCTACGGGATCGTCAAGCAGAGCGGCGGCTTTATCTTTCTGACCAGTGCGCCGGGGCAGGGGACACGCTTTGAACTGATGTTCCCTGTGCATCATGGCGAACCCAAAGTGGTCGAGGCCGCACCAGAGCCCCTGCGCATCCGCCACGGAGAAGGCCGTATCCTGCTGGTAGAAGACGAGGCACCGGTGCGGGCCTTTGCGACCCGTGCCTTGCAGATGCGCGGCTACGAGGTGGTCGAAGCGTCCTCTGCCGAAGAGGCGCTACAGCATTTCGCCGCGCCGGAATTCCATGTGGATGTGGTGGTGACCGACGTGATCATGCCCGGCAAGGATGGTCCGACCTGGGTCGCCGAGGCGATGAAGACGCGCCCCGATCTGCGTGTAGTGTTCGTGTCGGGCTATGCCGAAGAGACCTTTGGCGAGGCCAAGAAGATCATCGCCAATTCGGTCTTCCTGCCCAAGCCTTTCTCTCTCACGGATCTGACGGCGACGGTGCAATCGCAGATAGGCACCGCTGCATAAGGGTCAGCCGACGCTATTGTAGAGCTCGAATTCCTGCGGGCATTTCTGGCGGAAATGCTGGGCCACCTCGGGGGATAGGTCGATATCGCGCCGGGGCGAGACGTTCATACGCTCTGTGGTGATCGGACGCTCCAGCCGTTCTTCGAGAAAGCGATAGAGCCGGTCCAGCTGGTCATAACGGAACAGGTGGGTGACGCCGCACAGAGCGTCATTCTCGCCCGCCAGAAACCGCGCTTGCGACCCGACATTGGCGAACGGGGCGGGTTTGCCCTTGGTGTATTCCAATACGAATTCGTCGAAGTCCACATTCGCGGTCGAGTTCGGTCGCCCGTCCAGTTCGGGCCGCTGGCGATACCTGTACCAACTGCCGAGCCAGTCGATCGGCTCGCGGACGACGGCAACGGTTTCGGGTTTGCGGCCTGTCGCCTTGTCGAACATCTTTTCCATAAAGCGGGTGTAGCGGTAGACCGGCAGATGTTTCAGCTCTGGCGGGTTGGAGATCGCTATGTCTGCGGATGGGGAAAGCGCGGCCTCCAGCGCGGTTGTTCCGGTCTTTGGTACCGACAAAAGCGCCAAATTCTGCTTCCAAAACACCAGCATAGACAAATTCCCTCTTTATTCACGCCAATCATAACGCGGCATTAACCAAGTTGCCCGACCTTATTTTCATTAAGTTTCCCTTGCAATGTTCTCTTTTTGGTCCAATATGTGAACAAGACGGGAACATCGCAACGATTGCCGCCCGTGTCAGGGTGTGGAATAAGGATAGCGACAATGGCAATGGCAGATCTTTTGAGCATGGACAGCAAATCACAGGCAGACAAGCAAAAGGCGCTGGACAGCGCTTTGGCGCAAATCGAACGTCAGTTCGGCAAGGGCTCGATCATGAAGC
>CAXQKF010000521.1:0-5306 GCA_964224285.1 Donghicola sp.
GCCGAGGCATCGGCAAGCCGTCAGGCGGAATTCACCCGCATGATGACCGGCGAAGCCCCCAAGAAGCTGTCGGCAACCATCAAGGCGCTGAAAAAGCAGATCTCCGAAGAGACCCCCAAAGTCGCGACCCGCAAGGCGTCGGAAATGGCTCTGGAAGTGATCAACCCGATCGCACCCGAGACTATCGGTGGTTCGGCTGACCTGACCGGCTCGAACAACACCAAGACCGGTGATCTGGGTGTCTTCAGCCCCGAAGATCGCAAAGGCCGCTACGTTTACTACGGTATCCGTGAACACGGCATGGCCGCTGCCATGAACGGTATGGCGCTGCACGGCGGCGTGCGCCCCTACGGCGGCACTTTCCTGTGCTTTGCCGACTATGCCCGTGGCTCGATGCGTCTGTCGGCGCTGATGGGCGTTCCGGTGACCTACGTCATGACCCACGATAGCATCGGTCTGGGTGAAGACGGCCCGACCCACCAGCCGGTCGAGCATCTGGCCTACTGCCGCGCCACCCCGAACACCTACCTGATCCGTCCTGCGGATGCGGTAGAAACCGCCGAAGCGTGGGAAATCGCGCTGTCGTCGAAGTCGACCCCGACCGTGATGGCGCTGTCGCGTCAGAACCTGCCCACCGTCCGCACCGAGCACAAGCTGAAGAACCTGACCGCTCAGGGTGGTTACGTTCTCGCCGAAGCGGAAGGCAAGCGTCAGGCGATCATCATGGCGACCGGCTCGGAAGTCGAAATCGCACTGGAAGCCAAGAAGCTGCTCGAAGCCGAAGGCATCGGCACCCGCGTCGTCTCTATGCCCTGCATGGAGCTGTTCGACGCGCAGGACGAAGGCTACCGCAAGAAGGTCCTGCCCGCAGGTCCCGTCCGCGTGGCCGTCGAAGCCGCTGTCCGTCAGCCCTGGGACAAGTACCTGCTGGGTGAGCGCGGCCGCGAAGCCAAAGCAGCCTTTGTCGGCATGGAAGGCTTTGGTGCCTCGGCCCCCGCAGAGACCCTCTACGAGAAGTTCGGCATCACCGCTGCGAACGTCGCGGCGAAGGTCAAAGCGATGCTCTGATCTCTGGTCAGTACAGCACAATCAGAGAGGGCGTCCCGCGGGGCGCCCTTTTCTTTTGGGGCGGGAACGGGCGGCTGAGTCGAGCCGTGAGTATTTGGCGCAAAAAGAAACCTGCAGGATTCGCGGGGCGGCGCGAGGCAATGCTGCAATGCAGAACTGTTAGCGATTGACTGTTAGCGCAAACCTGAGCGTGCGGCACAGTTTATCGCTAACATGCTGATAGATTTAACATATTTTCTTTGCCCCTCGGGCAGAGTTGGGCCATACAGCCGTTAACTCCCTCAGCTCGGTTTCAGGAGATTACTCATGACCATCACCGTTGGTATCAATGGATTTGGCCGCATCGGTCGCTGCACTCTGGCGCACATCGCGGAAAGCGCACGCAATGACGTTCAGGTTGTGAAGATCAACGCAACCGGCCCCATCGAAACCAACGCGCACTTGCTGAAGTATGACAGCGTGCATGGCCGTTTCGGCGGTGTGGTCAAGGTGGACGGCAGCACTCTGGATCTGGGCCGTGGTCCGATCGACGTGATGTCGACCTACGAGCCCAACGAACTGGATTGGGACGGCGTTGACGTTGTTCTGGAATGCACCGGCAAATTCAACGATGGCGGCAAGTCGAAGGTTCACCTCGAGCGCGGCGCGAAGTCGGTTCTGATCTCGGCCCCCGCGACCAACGTGGACAAGACCATCGTTTACGGTGTGAACCACCGCAGCCTCGTGGAAGGCGACCGCTTGGTTTCGAACGGGTCGTGCACCACCAACTGCCTCGCGCCTCTGGCGAAGGTTCTGAACGACGCGATCGGCATCGAGCGCGGCATCATGACCACCATCCACAGCTACACCGGCGACCAGCCCACTCTGGACCGTCGTCACAAGGATCTGTACCGCGCCCGCGCTGCGGCCATGGCGATGATCCCCACCTCGACCGGTGCGGCGAAAGCTCTGAAAGAAGTTCTGCCCGAGCTGGAAGGCAAACTGGACGGCACCTCGATGCGCGTTCCTACCCCGAACGTATCCTGCGTTGACCTGACCTTCGAAGCCTGCAAAGACGTCACCGTCGCCGACGTGAACGAGATTGTTCGTGAGGCCGCCGCGGGCCACATGGGTCACGTTCTGGGCTACGATCCCGAGCCCAAGGTTTCGATCGACTTTAACCACACTTCGCAATCCTCAATCTTTGCCCCCGATCAAACCAAGGTTGTGGGTGGTCGCACCGTGCGCGTTCTGGCATGGTACGACAACGAATGGGGCTTCTCCTGCCGTATGGCCGATGTGGCCGCAGCGATGGGGCAGCTCCTTAACTAAGGAGCGGCCTCCGCGTGACGAACAAGCTGTCATTGATTCTAGGCGCCCTCATCTTGGGCGCCTTTTGCTATGATTGGATGGCCCAAGATGGCGAGAGCACCATCTTTCTGGCCAAAAAGGGAATTCTCCTGATCGAATACATCGTATTTTGGCGCTGATCGGACGGAATCGTCTGATCGGTTGACATCCTCTGCGATATCGCCATGTTAGCGTTAACTTTGTTAGCGTTATCAGCGAACCATTTCGCGGGAGGAAACCATGACCGTAAAAGTTGCCATCAACGGCTTTGGCCGCATCGGCCGTAACGTTCTGCGCGGGATCATCGAGTCGGGTCGTACCGATATCGAGGTCGTTGCCATCAAAGATCTGGGCCCGGTTGAGACCAACGCCCACCTGCTGAAGTACGACAGCGTGCATGGCCGATTCCCCAGCGAAGTGACTGTTGGCGACGGTGTGATCGATGCAGGTCGTGGCCCGATCCGTGTGACCGCCATCCGTGACCCCAAAGACCTGCCCTGGGGTGACGTTGACGTGGCGCTGGAATGCACCGGTATCTTTACCTCCAAGGAAAAGGCCGCCCTGCACCTCGAGAACGGCTCCAAGCGCGTTCTGGTGTCGGCCCCTGCCACTGGCGCGGACAAGACCATCGTGTTCGGTGTGAACGACAAAACCCTGACCGCTGACGACCTGATCGTGTCGAACGCATCGTGCACCACCAACTGCCTGTCGCCCGTGGCGAAGGTGCTGAACGACAAGATCGGCATCGTCAAAGGCTTCATGACCACCATCCACAGCTACACCGGTGACCAGCCGACGCTGGATACCATGCACAAAGACCTGGACCGCGCCCGCGCTGCGGCTCTGTCCATGATCCCGACCTCGACCGGCGCAGCCAAAGCGGTCGGTCTGGTTCTGCCCGAACTGAACGGCAAGCTGGACGGCGTTGCGATCCGCGTTCCCACCCCGAACGTTTCCGTAGTTGACCTGACCTTCGAGGCGGCCCGCGAGACCACGATCGAAGAAATCAACGCAGCCATTCACGAAGCCGCCGCAGGCGAGCTGAAGGGCATTCTGGGTGTGACTGACGAGCCGCTGGTTTCGACCGACTTCAACCACGATCCGCACAGCTCGATCTTTGCCACCGACCAGACCAAAGTCATGGAAGGCACCATGGTGCGTATTCTGACCTGGTACGACAACGAATGGGGCTTCTCGAACCGGATGGCGGATACCGCTGTCGCGATGGCCAAGTTCCTCTGATCCCGTCAGATTCGAAAATTACGCCCCGGAGTGTTCGGCAATCCAGCGAAACACTCCGGGGCGTTCTCGTTTCGGGGCACGACGCGCACTATAGCGCCTCGATCCACTTGTGATCAGGGTGCAGCCGCAGCAACAAAGTACGGAGGTCCGCTCGGTCACAGGCCGATAGCAGTGGAACAGCCCGCTCAAAATCGGCGTCGTCTTTGGGGCGGCAGTGGCGCGCCTTGAACAGGAGGACAAGATGGGGCGCCAGATAACAAATGCCCCCTCCCCCTGCCCCGATGCGGATTGCTGAGGAACGGGGGACGGTTATTTCAGGTGCACGCTTATAGGACCAATCTACTGACGTGCCGCGTTCGATCATCATATCGACCCGCCAGCAGCCATCGGCCAGATCCGCCCCCCAGAACTGCCAGACCAGCCGCCTGTGCAGCATAGAACGCCAGATCGCCAAGGTGGTGCATAACGGTCAAGGCATGCTCGGGGCGGACCGCGAATTCCAGATCGTCCTGGGGGCGCGACTGACGCCCTTGCCAGAGATCAAGAGCCCAGCCGCCAACGACGTACCATTCGCAAGAGACGCCGCGCATACGTTCCGCCAATTGATTTGGCGACCATGCGTCCCAGCAATCCTCGGGGATCGGGGCCATTTCAGGCCCCGTGGTATTTCTCGTTCAGCGCCTGCGCGACGGCTGGCGTGACGAATTTCGACACATCGCCGCCAAGCCGCGAGATCTCTTTGACCAGTTTCGACGCGATGGCCTGATGCTGCGCTTCGGCCATCAGGAAGACGGTCTCGACCGTGTCGTCCAACTGCCGGTTCATGCCCACCATCTGGTATTCGTACTCGAAGTCCGACACCGCCCGCAGGCCGCGCACAATCAATTGGGCCCCCACATCGCGGGCGCAATCAATCAGCAGGTTTTCAAAGGGATGGGCGACGATCTCGACACCGGTTTCGCGGCTCAGGATCGCGCATTCCGACTGGATCATCGCAACCCGTTCATCCAGCGAAAAAAGCGGACCCTTGTCGCGGTTGATCGCAACGCCAATCACCAGACGATCGACCAAAGCGGTCGCGCGCCGAATGATGTCGATATGCCCCAAAGTGATCGGATCGAATGTTCCCGGATACAGTCCGATGCGCATAAGGTGGCTCCTTCCCCCGTTTTTCTGCGACGCAACAATATTGCGGCGCAGAATGCAAGGGGGGCGCGACTATTGGCCCATGATCATGCCTTCTAGGGCTTCTTTCTCCATGGCAACGTGGCTGAGTTGCGCCTTTACCGCGTCGCCCAGACTGATCACGCCGATCAACTTGCCATCCTCGAGAACAGGCATGTGACGGAACCGGCCATCGGTCATTTTCTGCATCACCTCGTCGGTCCGGTCGCCCTTGGCACAGGTGACAAGGTTCGATGTCATCAGATCGGACACGGGCAGGTCCAGAACCGACGGGCCGGATTTGGCCAGATGACGCACGATATCGCGCTCTGAAAGAATGCCCTCGGGGTGCTCTCCGTCAGAAGAAACCATCACGGTCCCGATCCGTTTCTCCGCCTGGATTTTGGCGGCCTCCATCACGGTCATCGTCGGTTTGACGGTAAAAACGCCCTGCTGACTCTTACTACCCAGGATTTGCTGCACCAGCATGTTCTTCCTCCCGA
>CAXQKF010000522.1:0-4707 GCA_964224285.1 Donghicola sp.
CTGGCTCGTCCTTGGCGAAGAGGGCGTGCCCGGCGGCACTGCCCGTTACGTGGACAGCTCGGTCGAGCGGGTCGAGGTCCAGTTGCAGAACTTCGACGCCAGCCGCTATCAGCTGCTGTGCAACGGCGTTGTGGTGCCGGTGACCAAGATGTCTGACGGCTCTCACGTGGCGGGCATCCGGTTCCGGTCGTGGCAACCGTGGAAGGCACTGCACCCGACCATCCCCGCACACGGCCCGCTGCGGCTGGTGATCTACGATCCCTATAACGGTGTCTCCGTCGGCGGCGCGACCTACCACACGTTCCACCCCGGTGGCCGTTCGCATGACAACCGTCCGATCAACTCGCTCGAGGCCGAGGGCCGCCGGATGGCGCGGTTCTTCCCCGGTGCGGATCTGTGGCCCGGTCAAACACCCAGCTATGTGGGTGCGCATCCGGACTTCCCGATGACGCTGGACATGCGTCGCACATAATTTACGCAACAACGCACAATATTTGATCACACCGCCAAATAGCCCCCTGTTTGGCGGTGTTTTCACGCAAAGATGAGTGTCACTTCGCCTAACAGACAGGCAGGAGTCCTTGGACCCTCTGACAAAGTGCGAGTGCCATGCCTCCCGAAGCTAGCCCCCTCTCCATCGTGCTGGTCGAGCCGGACAAGAACCGTGCGCTCCAGATTATCGACAGCCTGCAGGCGGCTGGGAACTATGACATCCGCGTCATCGCCGAAAGCACAGGTCTTGCCCGCGCGGTGAAGTCCTTTAATCCCGACGTGGTGCTGGTCGATCTGGCGAACCCCTCGCGCGATATCATCGAAGAGCTGTCCTTGGCCTCCAGCCCGCTGGACCGCCCCGTCGCGATGTTCGTGGACCAGTCGGACGACGCCATGACCAAAGCCGCGATCGAGGCAGGCGTGTCAGCTTATGTGGTGGACGGACTGCGGGCGGATCGCGTGAAACCGATCCTCGACGCCGCAATCACCCGATTCCATATGTTCAGCCGCGTCCGCAAAGAGCTGGAGACGACCAAGCGCGCCCTAGAGGAGCGCAAGGTGATCGACCGCGCCAAGGGGCTACTGATGAAAGCCCGCGGGATTGACGAGGACGCGGCCTACAGCCTGCTCCGCAAGACCGCGATGGACCAGAACAAACGAGTCGTCGATGTCGCCTCTGCACTCGTAACTGCTGCGGGGCTGCTTGGATGAGAAAGACGGAACTGAATCTGGGGTACATCCCGCTTGTGGACTCCGCCCCTCTGCATGTGGCCCAAGAAATGGGGTTCGCGGCCCAGGAAGGACTGGAACTGAACCTCGAAAAGGCGCCGTCATGGTCGAGCCTGCGGGACATGCTGGCCTTTGGGCGCGTTCATGCGGCCCATATGTTGGCGCCTGTACCTGTCGCTTTGTCGCTGGGTCTGGGTGGTGCGCTGCCGCCTCTCCATGCGGCGATGACCACTTCGGTGAATGGAAACGTCATTGGTGTCAGTGTGTCGCTGGCGGAAAAGATGCGAAGCAACGGCGCGACGCTCGATTTCCGCGATGCGACCAGCATTGGCCACGCAATGATGAAATCCAAAAAAGAGCGCCTGCGTATCGGCGTGCCGTTCCCGTTCTCGATGCACGCGGAACTGCTGTACTACTGGCTCAGCGCATTGGGATACGCCGCCCCCCAAGGGTTGGAAATCCGGACCGTACCGCCGACCCTGATGGGGGACGCGGTCGCCAGCGGCGAGATCGACGCCTTTTGCGTCGGGGAACCGTGGGGCTCTGTTGCCGTGGAACGCGGCTATGGCGAGTTGATCCTGCCAACCTCTGCTATCTGGAACTTTGCGCCGGAAAAGATCCTCGCCATGCGCAAGGACTGGATTTCGGACCGTCCGGAACTGGCCCAGCAATTGACCAGAGCGGTCTGGCGTGCCGGTCGCTGGCTGGCAGACCCCGCAAGCCACACCACCGCGACCGAAATCCTCAGCCGCAAAGACGTGCTGAACGTCCCCCGCGAGGTCATCGACCGCACGATCTCCGGTCATCTGATCGTGAACCAGCGCGGCGAAGAGCGGCAGGTGCCGAACTTTATCGAGTTTCACAAAGGCGCCGCGACCTTCCCATGGAAGTCACAAGCTGCGTGGATCGGGTATCGCATGGCGACGCGTTTGGGCCTTGAACCCTCTGGTGCAATCAGTGCGGCGCGCGACGTGTTCCGCACAGACCTGTACCGCAAGGCGCTGGCTGATACGACGGCTGCGCTCCCCGGTGCCTCAGAGAAAGTCGAAGGCGCGGTTGAACGGCCCGAACACGCAGCAAGCGCCAAAGGCTCCTTGATTCTAGAGCGGGACCGTTTCTTTGATGGCGCGGTTTTCGACCTTTACGCCGAAGGGCGCACATGAATTGTGCAACCGCGGCATTTCCACCAACTATTAAGCGACAAAACGGAACATTCTGGAAATCACGCCTTCCAGACTCATAAAACAAGTCCCAGTATGTTTGCAGATGCAGCAAAGACGCTACGTCTGAAACAGAATTCTCCCATTGATCGGGAAAATCTTGAGCAAAGCCGCTCGACCCGTCGCGAACCTCCCGTCGCGATGTGTGTCAGCGGCTTTTTGCGTTTTGCCGGAACGAACGGCACCACCAACAGAGGAAGTAGAGAATGAAGAAATTCGTGATGGCCCTCGCTGCGAGCACCGCCCTGACCGGCGCTGCCTACGCGCAGTCCATGGACCTCGAAAAAGACGAACTGACCTTTGGCTTCATCAAGCTGACGGACATGGCGCCCCTCGCGGTTGCATATGAACAGGGCTACTTCCTCGACGAAGGACTCTTTGTCACTCTGGAAGCGCAGGCCAACTGGAAAGTTCTGCTGGACGGCGTGATCGACGGCAAACTGGACGGCGCACACATGCTGGCCGGTCAGCCTCTGGCGGCGACCATCGGCTTCGGCACCGAAGCGCACATCATCACTCCCTTCTCGATGGACCTGAACGGCAACGGCATCACCGTATCCAACGAAATCTGGGAACAGATGAAGCCCAATATCCCCGTTGGCGAAGACGGCAAGCCCGTTCACCCCATCAGCGCGTCGGCTCTGAAGCCCGTCGTTGAAAAGTACCAGTCCGAAGGCAAGCCCTTCAACATGGGCATGGTGTTCCCCGTTTCGACCCACAACTACGAACTACGCTACTGGCTGGCCGCAGGTGGTCTGGAGCCCGGCTACTACAGCACCGACAACATCTCGGGTCAGATCGCAGCAGACGTTCTGCTGTCCGTGACCCCTCCGCCCCAGATGCCCGCGACCCTCGAAGCTGGCACCATCTACGGTTACTGTGTGGGTGAGCCCTGGAACCAGCAGGCCGTCTTCAAAGGCATCGGCGTTCCTGTCATCACCGACTACGAACTGTGGAAAAACAACCCCGAGAAAGTCTTCGGCATCACCGCCGAGTTCGCAGAAGAGAACCCCAACACCACCAAAGCGGTTGTGAAGGCTCTGATCCGCGCAGCGATGTGGCTGGACGAGAACGACAACGCCAACCGCCCCGAAGCGGTGGAAATCCTGTCGCGTCCTGAATACGTTGGCGCCGATTACGACGTGATCGCGAACTCGATGACCGGCACCTTCGAATACGAAAAAGGTGACAAGCGCGAAGTTCCCGACTTCAACGTGTTCTTCCGTTACAACGCGACCTACCCCTACTACTCGGACGCGGTCTGGTACCTGACCCAGATGCGCCGCTGGGGTCAGATCGCCGAAGGCAAGCCTGACAGCTGGTACGATGAAGTCGCGAAGTCGGTCTACAAGCCCGAAATCTACCTCGAAGCCGCCCGCGCTCTGGTTGACGAAGGTCTGGCGAACGAAGCCGACTTCCCCTGGGATAGCGATGGCTACAAGGCCGCGACCCCTGCCGAAGACATCATCGACGGCATTCCCTACGACGGCAAAGCGCCCAACGCTTACCTCGAGAGCCTGCCGATCGGCCTGAAAGGCGACCAGAAGGTCGTTGGCACCGAAATCCAAGGCTAACTCCTGAACTACGGGGGGCGGCCATCGCCCCCCGCTTTTCCCCCTGACCACTCATTCCTCACTTCTTCCGCAGCCGCAGGAGCCCCGCATATGACCATCGCTGATCCTGAGTTTGCAGCCGCACAGGCCCGCGAGGCCCGCCGCGCCAAACTCTTCACTCGCATTAACTCTGCCGACAAATGGCTGACCGTACTGGGCCTCGGCTGGGTTACTCCGATCCTGCGCGCCGCCGCTGGCGACAACCCCCAAGCCCAGGCCAAGGAAATCTGGCGTCTGCTGGGGACCCCCGTTCTGGCCATTCTGGCCTTCCTCGTGCTCTGGGGCACGCTCGCGCCGCAGGTCCAGACCTCGCTTGGCGCTATCCCCGGCCCTGTGGCCGTGTGGGAAGAAGCCGTCACCCTGCACGAAGACGACGAAGCCAAAGCCGCCAAGAAAGCCCAGTTCGAAGAGCGTCTGGCCGCCCGCAATGAAAAGCTGATCGCCGCCGGTCAGGCCGACAAGGTCAAAGTAATCGAGTACACAGGCGCCCCGAGCTACTACCAGCAGATCTGGACCTCGATCAAAACCGTGTTCTTCGGCTTTTTGCTGGCGACCATCGTCGCTGTGCCGCTGGGGATTTTCGCCGGCCTGTCGCCCTATGCCAACGCCGCGCTGAACCCGATCATCCAGATCTTCAAGCCCGTCTCGCCGCT
>CAXQKF010000523.1:0-19979 GCA_964224285.1 Donghicola sp.
ACCGCGTCAAAATTTTCGACACCACCCTGCGTGACGGCGAACAAAGCCCCGGCGCAACCATGACCCACGACGAAAAGCTCGAGATCGCCGAGCTGCTGGACCAGATGGGTGTCGACATCATCGAAGCAGGCTTCCCGATCGCATCCGAAGGCGACTTCCGTGCCGTGTCCGAGATCGCGCAGCGCAGCCAGAATGCCACAATCTGTGGCCTTGCCCGCGCGAACTTCAAGGATATCGACCGCTGCGCCGAGGCCGTGCGCAACGCAGCCAAGCCGCGCATCCACACCTTTATCGGCACCTCGCCCCTGCACCGCGCCATTCCGAACCTTGATCAGGACCAGATGGCCGAGCGCATCCACGAGACCGTGACCCACGCCCGCAATCTGGTGGATGACGTGCAGTGGTCCCCCATGGACGCCACCCGCACCGAATGGGATTACCTCTGCCGCGTGATCGAGATCGCGATCAAAGCCGGCGCGACCACCATCAACATTCCTGACACCGTGGGTTACACCGCCCCCCGTGAAAGCGCAGACCTGATCCGCCGCCTGATCGAAACCGTGCCCGGCGCGGACGAGATCACCTTTGCGACCCACTGCCACAACGACCTTGGCATGGCGACCGCCAACGCGCTGGCCGCCGTCGAGGGCGGCGCGCGCCAGATCGAATGCACCGTGAACGGCCTCGGGGAACGCGCAGGCAACACCGCGCTTGAAGAAGTCGTGATGGCCATGAAGGTCCGCAACGACATCATGCCTTTCACCACCGGCATCGACACCACCAAGATCATGAACATCTCGCGCCGTGTGGCCTCGGCTTCCGGTTTCTCGGTTCAGTACAACAAGGCGATCGTCGGCAAGAACGCCTTTGCCCACGAGAGCGGTATCCACCAGGACGGTATGCTCAAGAACGCCGAGACGTTCGAGATCATGCGCCCCGCCGATGTGGGTCTGTCGGGCACCTCGCTGCCATTGGGCAAGCACTCGGGCCGCGCCGCGCTGCGCGCCAAGCTGAACGATCTGGGCTATGATGTGGCCGACAACCAGCTGATGGATATCTTTGTCCGCTTCAAGGAACTCGCGGACCGCAAGAAGGAAGTCTACGACGAGGATATCGTCGCTCTGGTTCAGGCGGGCGCCCCTGCAAGCGAGCACCTGAAGGTCAAATTCCTGCGCGTGATCTGCGGCACCGAAGCGCCCCAGTCCGCCGATTTGACCATGACCGTCGATGGCGAGGACAAGCAGGTCACTGCACAGGGCGATGGCCCCGTCGATGCGACCTTCAACGCTGTCAAAGCCCTGTTTCCTCACGGCGCTCGTCTGCAGCTGTACCAAGTGCACGCTGTGACCGAAGGCACCGATGCGCAGGCCACCGTGACTGTGCGTTTGGAAGAGGACGGTCTGGTCGTCACCGGCCAGTCCGCTGACACCGACACCGTGGTCGCCAGTGCCAAGGCCTATGTGGGCGCGTTGAACCGCCTGATTGTCCGCCGCCAGAAGTCCGGCAAGGACACCAAAGAAGTCAGCTACAAAGACACCGTCTGATTCACTGACAGATAGAGCATTTTGGGGGGCGAGCCATTTGGCTGGCCCCTTTGCTTTTGCGCGGGCATTGCGCGTGAGGCTGCGGGTGCGCCGTGGGTATTTGGGCCAAGATGAAGACCTAGGCTCAGCTACAATTATTGTGACGCTTCCACATGGCTGGGTCGTGGCCTTGGGGGATGTTGGCGCAGGGATCGCCCGCGTAGCCGCGCAGGATGTTGTACTGGCTGATCTGCGCGTCGGTCAGGATCGGCGCGGTTTGCAGGTGGCGCGACAGATGGATGAAGCGCAGGTCCGCGCGGGCGGCTTCGGCCGTCGCGATAAGGCTCCGCAGACTCTCGGGTGTCGCTGATTTGTCGGCGAAGGCTTGGTCCAGTGCGCGCTCTGCCGCGACGAGCTCCTGCCCCGTGGGGATGGCCTCGGCTTGCATCGCATCAAAGATCGCGGTGATTTGGGTGACTTGTTCCGCAGAAAGGTTCAGGTCTGTCTGCATCTCCAACAGGTGCTTCGGGCCCGGCAATCCGTTCAATTCCGCAGGCAGCGCGAGGCCCCAGCCGCGTCCGTTCAGCAGATCATCAATGTCGCCCTCTGACAGGCTTTTGATCTCTCGGGTTTGCAGGCCTTTGTAGGGCTGCGCGTTTTGGCCGTGGTCTTGTGCCATCAGCGGCGCGGCCAACATCAGGGACAGCGCAGTAATCAATCCGGTTTTCATCAGGAATCCCCCTATCCTTTTGCCGTTCAGGATAGGGCGGGTCGGCTGCGAGGCAAAGAGAATGCCCTAGCGGAAGAGCTTTGTGACCTGTTTCATCGCATCTTCGGTGCCCCAAGGAGCATTGGCGATGTACATACCGGAGCCGATCATCCGGTGCCACTCGCGGACGGGGGGGAAACGGACTTCGTGGATCAGCGCGTTCGGCAGGTTCTGGGATTTCAGAGCCGTCAGCATAGGCTTGTGCGCGTCCGAGGTCAGGATCGGGTACCACAGGGCAATAATCCCTACGTTCCACTTGCGGTGCAGGTTCGCGATCTCGCGCGGGATGCGGGCGTAGTCCTCTTTGACTTCGTAGCTGGGGTCGATCAGGCAGAGGCCACGGCGCGGGGTGGGCGGGCACATGGCTTGGGCCAGTTCGAACCCGTCCTGTTTGTGCACCTTGGCGCCAGTGCCGCGCATCGCGCCGCGTAGGGCGTCAAATTCGCGGGGGTGCAGCTCGGCGAGGTTGATGCTGTCCATTGGGCGCAGGAGTTGCGCCGCGATCATCGGGGAGCCGGGATAGGCGGTCGGGCCATGTTCCGCGCGAATGGCCGAGACAGCGCGGACGTAGGGGTGATCTGCAGGCAAGGCCTTGCGGGCCAATGCAGCGGTGATGCCTGCCTCTGCCTCGCCGGTTTTGACTGCCTCGGGGGCGTCCAGCATGTACAGACCGCGCCCCGAGTGGGTCTCGATATAGGACAGGGGTTTGTCTTTTTGTGTCAGGTACGACAGGACCGCCGCAAGCAGCATATGCTTCTGCAGATCAGCGGGATTTCCGGCGTGGTAGATGTGTTGATAAGACAGCATAGCGCCTCTTACCCGTGCAGGCGGCCCCATGGAAAGGCGGAATGGTGCTGATTTGACCGTTCTGGCCCCTTTTCCACAGCGAAATGCGCCCCTATAAGGTCTCACGCCTGCCCCTATGGAGTCGCGGGCATCGAATTATTTAATGTGAGGCCTCCACTATGGCGTTCCTTGGAAGTTTGCAGGGTTTATTTTCATCTGACATGGCGATCGACCTGGGCACCGCCAACACCTTGGTCTACGTCAAAGGCCGTGGCGTCATCCTGTCTGAACCTTCGGTGGTGGCCTATCACGTCAAGGACGGCACCAAGAAGGTGCTGGCCGTTGGCGAAGATGCAAAGCTGATGCTGGGTCGTACCCCCGGCAGCATCGAGGCCATCCGCCCAATGCGCGAAGGCGTCATCGCCGACTTTGACGTCGCCGAAGAGATGATCAAGCACTTCATCCGCAAGGTTCACAAGCGCTCGACCTTTTCGAAGCCCAAGATCATCGTATGTGTGCCCCATGGCGCGACCCCCGTTGAAAAACGTGCGATCCGTCAGTCGGTTCTGTCCGCAGGTGCCCGCCGCGCCGGTCTGATCGCAGAGCCCATCGCGGCTGCGATCGGTGCAGGCATGCCCATCACCGACCCGACCGGCAACATGGTTGTCGACATCGGCGGTGGTACCACCGAGGTCGCGGTTCTGTCGCTAGGTGACATCGTTTACGCGCGTTCGGTCCGCGTTGGTGGTGACCGCATGGACGAGGCGATCATCAACTACCTACGCCGCCAGCATAACCTCTTGATCGGTGAAGCCACCGCAGAGCGCATCAAGACCAGCATCGGTACTGCCCGTATGCCCGACGATGGCCGCGGCGCGTGCATGCTGATCCGTGGTCGCGACCTGCTGAATGGCGTCCCCAAGGAAATCGAAATCAGCCAAGGCCAAGTCGCCGAAGCCCTGAGCGAACCCGTCCAGTCGATCTGCGAAGCCGTTATGACCGCTCTGGAAGCGACCCCGCCGGATCTGGCGGCAGACATCGTGGACCGCGGCGTCATGCTGACCGGTGGCGGTGCGCTGCTGGGTGAGTTGGATCTGGCCCTGCGCGAAGCGACCGGTCTGGCGATCAGCGTTGCAGACGACAGCCTGAACTGTGTGGCCTTGGGCACTGGCAAAGCGCTGGAATACGAAAAGCAGCTGCGTCACGTCATCGACTACGACAGCTGATATGGGCCGCCTAGGCGGCTGCGTGCTGGAGTAAATTTTGGCAAAGCACGGAAACAAAGGCGAAGACTATTACGCACCGCTACGCAGATTGGGCTTGGCGGTGCTTATACTTTTGCTGTCTGCGATTTTCTTGGTCTGGCGGATCGACTCGCCCCGTGTGGAACGGTTCCGCATGGCGGTCATTGATCGCGTTGTCCCCAGCATGGATTGGGCGATGGCCCCCGTGACCGCGACGGTGGAACTTTTCCGCGACCTGCAGAGCTATCGCCGCCTGACCGAGCAGAACGCCGAGCTGCGCCGAGAATTGCAGCAGATGAAGGCGTGGAAAGAGGCGGCGCTACAGCTCGAACAAGAGAACGCGCGGCTCTTGGAGCTGAACAACATGCGTCTGGACCCTGCGCTGACGAAAATCTCGGGTGAGGTTCTGGCCGATAGCGGGTCGCCCTTCCGCCAGTCGGTTCTGCTGAACGTGGGTGCCCGTGACGGGATCGTGGACGGGTGGGCCACCATGGACGGGATCGGCCTTGTGGGGCGCATCGCAGGCGTGGGCGAACGCACCAGCCGCGTGATCCTCTTGACCGACACCAACAGCCGCGTGCCCGTCAGCGTGCAGCCCTCGGGCCAGCGCGCCATGATTGTGGGCGACAACAGCGCCGCCCCGCCGCTGGAGTTCATCGAGAACTCTGACCTCGTGCGCCCCGGTGACCGCGTTGTGTCCTCTGGCGACGGCGGTGTCTTCCCTGCCGGTCTACTGATCGGTCAGGTTGCCCAAGACCGCAACGGCCGCCTCCGCGTGCGCCTGGCGGCGGACTATGAACGGCTGAAGTTCCTCAAGGTCCTGCGCAGCCAACCCGCCGAGGATATCGACACCCACGGCGGCCTCGTTGCGCCTCTGACCTCGACCGAGAGTTTTCCCGATGCCGTCGATCTGGGTGTCCCGGTCGAAGCCCCCGAGCTGAGCACCGGCACGCCAGAGGCAGACGCCAATGGCGGATAGCGAATTTCCAGGCCGCTGGGTCCTGACCCTCGGGTACGTGGCGGTGTGCGGTGCACTGATGTTCACCCGCCTTTTGCCGCTGGATTCGCTGCCGCCCACTTGGGCCGGACCCGACCTGATCATCTGCGTGACCATGGCGTGGATGCTCCGCCGTCCCGATTCGGTCCCGATGATCGTGATCGCTGCGGTGGCGCTCATGGCCGACTTCCTGTTCCAGCGCCCGCCCGGATTGTGGGCCGCGATCACCCTCGGCCTCAGTGATTTCCTACGTAGACGCGAAGAAGGCCTGCGCGATGCGCCCTTTCCCATCGAATGGGGCGTCGTCGGTCTGGCATTTGTGATCTCCAAACTGTTGTACCGCGTGGTGCAGACATTATTTGTGGTGCCCAACGAGCCTCTGGGGCTAACCTTGACCCAGATCGTTGTCACAATCGCAGCCTACCCGCTGGTCGTCCTGATCTTGAACACAGTGTTCAACTTGCGCAGGGCTGCCCCCGGTGAGGTGGATTCTCTGGGGCACAAACGATGAGACGCAGTGAACGGGACACCAGCCTGAGCCACCGGCGCATCACGCGGCGCGGATTGATCGTGGGCGGACTTCAGGTCAGCTTTATCGCGCTGCTGGCAGCGCGGATGCGGCATATGCAGGTCAATCAGGCCGAAGAATTTCGTCTGCTGGCCGAAGAGAACCGGATCAAGGTCCGTCTGCTGCCCCCTGCCCGCGGCCTGATCATGGACCGCGAAGGCACCCCGATCGCCACCAACGAACCCAGTTACCGGATCGTGATCGTCCCCGAGGATGCGGGCGACGTCGAAGAGGTGCTGACCCGCCTGTCGCAGATCATCGAGCTCAGCGATGACGAGCTGAACCGCGCCCGCCAAGAGATGGAGCGCACCCGCTCTGCGCCCTTCCTGCCCGTGACCATCGCGGATCGTGTCAGCTGGGAGGCGATTTCCAAGGTCGCCGTGAACGCCCCCGCCCTGCCCGGCATCACGCCAGAGGTCGGCCTGTCACGCAAATACCCCTTGGGCGGCGATTTCGCCCATGTGGTCGGCTATGTGGGCCCCGTGTCCGACTACGACCTGTCCAAGATCGAAGAGCCGGACCAACTGCTGCGCATTCCGCGCTTCCAGATCGGCAAGGTCGGTGTCGAAGCCAAGATGGAAGACATGCTGCGCGGCTCTGCTGGCGCCAAGCAGGAAGAGGTCAACGCCGCGGGCCGCGTTATGCGCGAGCTGGACCGCCGCGAGGGGATCGCAGGCGCGAACCTGCAGTTGACCATCGACCACAAGCTTCAGAGCTATATTCAGGCGCGTCTTGGCAGCGAGAGCGCGAGCGCGGTCGTTCTCGACTGCGAGACTGGCGATATTCTGGCCATCGCCTCTGCCCCCAGCTTTGACCCGAACCTCTTTGTGCGGGGTATCTCGGTGTCGGACTATTCGATCCTGCGGGACAATGACCACCGTCCCTTGGCGTCGAAAACCGTGCAGGATGCCTATCCTCCGGGTTCGACCTTCAAGATGGTGACCGCTCTGGCTGGACTGGAAGCGGGCGTAATTACTTCGAACGACACCGCCTACTGCCCCGGCCACTTTGAGGTCGGCGGGCGGCGCTTCCATTGCTGGAAGCGCGGCGGGCACGGGTCCATGGACCTGATCTCCTCCCTCCGCCACAGCTGCGACGTCTACTATTACGAGCTCGCCCTGAAGGTCGGCATCGAGAAAATCGCCGAGACTGCGCGTAAATTGGGACTGGGGGAACGTTTCGACATCCCCATGTCTGCGGTCGCCGAAGGTTTGACGCCTGATAAAGAGTGGAAGCTGCAGGCACGTGGCTCCGAATTGCTGATCGGTGACACGGTAAACGCCAGCATCGGGCAGGGCTTTGTCCTGAGCACACCTTTGCAGCTGGCAGTCATGTCGGCGCGCATCGCGACCGGCAAGCGGATTAAGCCCCGCCTGATCAAATCCATCGACGGCACCCCGACCGCCCCCGAAGGCGGCGAAGACCTCGGCATCAGCGAAGATTTCCTGCGTCAGGTGCGCCGCGGCATGTTCGCCGTGGTGAACAACCGACGCGGCACGGCCTACAAGTCCCGGATCGAGGACGAAGCAAACCGCATGGCCGGCAAAACCGGAACCGCTCAGGTCAGCAACCGCGTTGTCCGCAACGACGAAGTGCCTTGGGAAGAGCGCGACCATGCGTTGTTCGTGAGCTTTGCCCCCTACGAGCGCCCCAAGGTCGCCGTCGCGATTGTGGTCGAACACGGCGGCGGGGGCTCTTCGACAGCGGCTCCGATCGCCCGTGACATCACGCTGGAGGCCCTGTTCAAAGGACCGCCCCCGCCCGAGGCCTATCCCGCGAGTGATCGCGAAACCAAGATCGAAGAGCGCCGCATCATCGAAGAGCGGCTGAATGCCAAGGAAGCCGAAGGCAGCACCCGCGCATGAGTTACCTTGAGTATAACGTCAAATACGTGCCCTCGGGTGCGCGCAAGATCCTCTATCTGAACTGGCCCTTGATCCTGCTGATCACTGCGGCGGCGTCAGCGGGATTTCTGATGCTGTACTCTGTGGCGGGGGGCTCTTTGCGGCCCTACGCTTGGGCGCAGATGATCCGCTTTGGCATGGGCATGTTCGCGATGTTCGTGATCGCGATGGTTCCGATATGGTTCTGGCGCAACATCTCGGCGGTGGCCTATGGACTGTCGGTTCTGCTGCTGCTGGTGGTAGAGCTGTTCGGCGTGGTCGGCATGGGTGCGCAGCGGTGGATCGACATCGGGTTCATGCGGCTGCAGCCCTCGGAATTAACCAAAATCACCGTCGTTATGCTGTTGGCGGCCTATTACGACTGGCTGCCGGTGACCAAAACATCGCGCCCGCTGTGGGTGTTTATCCCCGTGATGCTGATCCTGATTCCGGTGGCGCTGGTTTTGAAGCAGCCTGACCTCGGGACGGCGCTGCTGCTCATGATCGGGGGCGGGGCTGTGATGTTCATGGCCGGTGTGCACTGGGCCTATTTCGGCGTGGTTGTCGCGTCCGGCGCGGGCCTGATCGCCGCTGTTTTCAACAGTCGCGGGACGCCGTGGCAACTGATCAAGGACTACCAGTTCCGCCGGATCGACACGTTCCTTGATCCGTCGAGCGACCCACTTGGTGCGGGCTACCACATCACCCAGTCAAAGATCGCGCTGGGATCCGGCGGGTGGACCGGCAAAGGGTTTATGCAGGGCACGCAAACCCGCCTGAACTTCCTACCGGAGAAGCACACGGACTTTATCTTTACCACCTTGGCCGAGGAATTCGGGTTCATTGGCGGTATCTCCTTGCTGACGATCTACGGGTTGATCATCGTCTTTTGCATCGCAACTGCGCTGAGCAACCGCGACCGCTATGCCTCTTTGCTGACGCTTGGCATCGCGATGACGTTCTTTTTGTTCTTTGCGGTGAATATGTCGATGGTCATGGGCCTGGCCCCTGTCGTGGGCGTGCCGTTGCCGCTGGTTAGTTATGGCGGCTCTGCGATGCTGGTTCTGCTGGTGGCCTTTGGTCTGGTCCAGAGCGCCCATGTCCACAAACAGAGGTAATCCATGATCAACGTTTTGCTTGCCGCCCCCTCTGCCTATTGGGAGGAATACGAAGGCCCCTTGGGCGCTGCTTTAGCCGCGGCAGGCTTGGATGCGGATCTGTCCATGGATCACGCGCCCGAGGATGTGGATTACATCGTTTACGCCCCGCACAAAGGCTTGCAGGATTTCACGCCTTTTAAGCGGTGCAAGGCTGTTCTGAGTCTGTGGGCGGGTGTGGAAAAAATTGTGGGGAATCAATCGCTGACGATGCCACTGACCCGCATGGTGGACCCCGGATTGAAGAAGGGCATGGTCGAGTTCGTGACCGGCCACGTGCTGCGGTACCACTTGGGGATGGACCAGCACATTCTGATTCAGGACGGTGTGTGGCGGCACAGCCCGCCGCCCTTGGCGCAAGATCGTCGTGCAACCGTGCTAGGGCTGGGGGAGTTGGGCCGGACCTGCGCCGAGATGCTGGTGCAGTTCGGATTTCAGGTGAGCGGCTGGTCCCGCAGCCCGCGAGAGGTTTCGGGGGTTCAGTGCTATTCCGGCAAGGAGGGGCTGCTAGAGGCCCTACGCGGCGCCGAGATCGTGGTTCTGCTGCTGCCCGACACGCTTGATACCGTGAATGTTCTGGATGCCAGAGCTTTGGCCGTGCTGGCGAGCGGGGCCAAGGTAATCAATCCCGGCCGTGGTCCGTTGATTGATGACGATGCACTGCTTGATGCGTTGGACAGCGGTCAGGTTGGTCATGCGACACTGGATGTGTTTCGGGTGGAGCCTTTGCCCCCCGAACATCCCTATTGGGCGCATCCGAATGTGACCGTGACCCCCCATATCGCGTCCGAGACACGTGCAGATACCGCGTCAGAGGTCATTGCCGAGAATATCCGGCGGGCCGAGGCGGGGGAGCCCTTGCTGTTCGTTGTGGATCGGGCGGCGGGGTACTAGGGGGGCGCTGCCCCCTCTTGGCCGATGGCCAATTCACCCCTGGGGTATTTTTGCCAAGCTGAAAATCAGGGCGCGGTGTAGCCGAGTTCAGCGAAGTCACGGGCGTAGAAAGCGCAGAGTTGGTCCAGAAGCGGGCCTTTGATGTGGTCCTGCCAGAGGCCGTGTTCACTGCGATTGGCGTGGGGGATTTTCTTGTATTTCAGGCCGGTTTTCGTGGCGAGGCGGGCGATTTCGTTGTCGAAATCCTCGAACCGGTAGAGATCATCGGCAGAGGTCAGGCAGTAGAACCGGTGGGTCTGCTGGATGGTGTGGTGGCGGATGATTTCGGCCTTAGAGCTGCGGGTGCCGGTGTGGTCGATCTTGGTGTTCAGGGTGATCTCCGCGAAATCCTCGATCGTGCCGTGGAAACCTCGTTTTTGGTTAAAGTAAGAGTAGGCGGAGACGAAGCGGTCCAGCGGGTGGCGCACGAAGGCAAAGGTGTAAAGCCCCTGCCATTCGGGGCGCGTTTCCCCAAAGGCGCGGCCGGAAAAGCGGCCTTGCCACAGGTGCCGGCGGATGGTGGTTCCGCCGGTCTTGTGGATGTGGATCATGACGCAATCCGGGTCGTGTAGCCGGAAGTTCGCCATGTGTCCGATCAGCCTTTGGTCAGGGCGTCGTAGGCCTTGAGGCGTTTCAGGAGGGCGGTCATTTCGTTCAGCGGGACCATGTTCGGGCCGTCCGAGGGGGCGTTGTCCGGGTCCTGATGCGTTTCGATAAAGACCGCAGCGGTGCCGACAGCCAGAGCCGCGCGCGCCAGAGGTTCGACGAATTCGCGCTGACCGCCGGTCGAGGTGCCCTTGGAGCCCGGCATCTGGACCGAGTGGGTCGCGTCGAACACGGTCGGGTAGCCGGTTTCAGCCATGATCGGCAGGGCGCGCATGTCGGACACCAACTGGCCGTAGCCAAAGGTTGTGCCACGCTCGCAGAGCATGATGTTCTCGTTGCCAGTGCTTTCGATCTTTTTGACCGCGTTGCCCATGTCCCAAGGGGCAAGGAACTGGCCCTTTTTCACGTTCAGGGCTTTGCCGGTTTCGCCAGCGGCCAGCAGCAGGTCGGTCTGGCGGCACAGGAACGCGGGAATTTGCAGGATGTCGCAAACCTCGGCCGCTTTGGCGCAGTGCCACGGCTCGTGGACGTCGGTGATGGTGGGGACGCCGAATTCTTCGCTGATGGTGTTCAGAACCTCTAGGCCCTTTTCCATGCCAAGGCCGCGCTCACCAGACAGGGAGCTACGGTTTGCCTTGTCGTAGCTGGCCTTGAAGACCCACTGGATGCCCGATGCGGCGCAGGCTTCGGCGATGCCGTTTGCCATCATGCGCGCGTGCTCGAGGCTTTCCAGCTGGCAGGGGCCGGCGATCAGGACGAAGGGCAGGTTCTGTGCGATCTTGATGTCGCGGACGGTGACGGTTTTCATTCGGTGCCTTCCTTTTTCAGCACAGATTCAATGCGTTCCACATCGACGGGGTTGTTCAGTTCCCAGAACACGCGGCCACGGCCCTCGACCTGAACACAGGCGACGGACTGACCGTTTTCGAGGAAGCGCAGCTGCTCCAGACCTTCGAGCTTTTCCAGCGTGCCTTCGGGCCACGACATATAGGATTTCAGCGCAGCCGGACGGTAGGCGTAGACGCCCACGTGGTGGAACACGGGGGTGTTGTCGTGAGTCGCAGGGTCGTCGCCGGTGTAGGGCACGACCTCTTTGGAGAAATAGAGCGCGTGGCCGTGACTGTTGAACACGGCGGTGGTGCCGCCGACGCGGCGGGCGCGGCGGTCTTCGCGGAAGTTATTCAGGGTCTCGGCGTCGCAGCGCAGAACAGGGGTGGCGACGGGCAGATCGGGGTCGGCCTTCATCGCGTCGATCAGGGCGGTCAGAAACCAGACGGGGGTCAGGGGCGCGTCACCCTGTAGGTTGACCACCAGATCGGTGTCCTCGGGCAGTTGAGCGACCGCTTCGGCGCAGCGCTCGGTGCCATTTTTCGCGAATTCCGAGGTCATCAGGACGTCCGCGCCGAACGCTTTGGCGGCGTTCGCGATCCGGTCATCATCGGTGCAGACATAGACCGCATCGACGCCAGGGGTCGCCTTTGCCACCTCCCACGAGCGTTGGATCAGGGACTTTGCCACGCCGGTCGCACCGTGCAGGGGAACCAGTGGTTTGCCCGGATAGCGGGTCGAGGCGTAACGGGCGGGGATCAGGATAACAGTGCTCATGCAACACCTGCGCGGAGACAGTCGTGGATATGGATAATGCCCTGCAAAACACCCTCTTCCGAGGTAACGCAGAGGGTCGTGATTTTCTTGTCGTTCATGATCCCCAGCGCCTCGGAGGCGAGGGCGGTCTCGCGGATCGTGCGGGGGCCACGGGTGGCGACCTGACCGGCAGTTTTCTCCATCAAGCCATCCAGATTACGGCGCAAGTCGCCGTCGGTGATGATGCCGTTCAGCTTGCCATTCTCGGTCAGCGCGACGATGCCAAGGCCCTTGGCCGACATCTGGACCAGCGCGTCACCCATGGTGGTGTCCTCGTCCACTAGGGGCAACTCGTCCCCTTTGTGCATCAGGGCGGCGACGGGCAGAAGCTGCGCGCCAAGGCTGCCACCGGGGTGGAACGCCAGGAAGTTCTCTTTTTCAAAGCCACGAATGCGCATCAGGGCAACCGCGACCGCATCCCCAAGCGCCATCGTCAGCGTGGTCGAGGTGGTCGGCGCCATGCCGATTGCGCAGGCTTCGGGAGCATTCGGCAGTTGCAGCAAATAGTCCGATTGCTGCGCCAAGGTGCTGTCCGCGTCTCTAGTGATCGCGACCATCTTGATCCCGAAGCGGCGGGTGTGGGCGATAATGTCGGCCAGTTCCTTGGTCTCGCCCGAGTTCGAGATCAGGATCACCACGTCATTCTTGGTGATCATCCCCAGATCGCCGTGGCTGGCCTCTCCGGGGTGAACGAACTGCGCGGGGGTGCCGGTGCTGGCAAAGGTCGCCGCCATTTTCGCACCCACATGGCCGGATTTACCCATGCCAGACACGATCACGCGGCCGGTGCTGCCCTGAATGAGGCGCACCACAGCGGGGATCTGGGCAGGCGGCGCGTCGGCCATCAAGGACAAAGCCGAAAGCTCTGTTTTCAAGACATCCTGCGCGTATTGCGAGATTTCGTTCTCTGTCATGCTGCCTGTCATTCCGGGTAGTCTCTGGAACCCTCCCAGTATCAGGTATTCTTGGGCAGCAAAATGCTTTTCCCAGAACAGGACTTCCGTCTCTGCGGTGCAACAACGATTGGACGCCAGCCGCGACACCCGCTAATGTCGAGTACGCATGACTTGTTGCAAAGGGTCTTGCACCAAGAAGAATGAAGTTCATGGAAGATCAACGTGGTTAAAGTACTGGCGCGCAATTTCAGGCGCATCCGGCAGAACACGGCAGGTACACTGACGGCGCTCTGCTGTGTATTGGGCACCACTCCGGCATGGTCCGAGGACGGCTCTTCCGAGACTGGCTACACGATCTGGGGCACCCCCGGCCTTATCACCTTGCCCGACGCAAAGCTGGCACCGAATGGCGAGGCGGCCTCGACCTTTACCTATATGCCGGGCACCGGCACCTCGGGCCTCACGTTCCAGTTTTCGGACCGGATTTCCGTGACATTCCGGTACGCTGGCGTTGACGGCGAGATTAACCCCTTCCAAGGACAAGAGACCTACTGGGACCGCAGCTTTGACGTCCGCTATCGCATTCTGGACGAGGGCGAATATATGCCCGCCGTTGCGATCGGCCTTCAGGACTTTGCGGGCACGGGCCTGTATTCGGGCGAATACGTGGTCGCGACCAAGACAATCGCTCCGGGCTTTTCGTTAACGGGCGGTATCGGTTTTGGGCGCTTGGGCAGCTACAACCCGCTGAAGACAATTGGTGACCGCCCGTCGCGACTGATCGACGAAATCGGCACTGGATCCTATGTGTTCGAAGGGCGCGGCGGTACGTTCAACTACAAGCAGTGGTTCCGCGGCGACATCGCGCCTTTCGCCGGTCTAAGCTGGGATGTGAACGACAAGTGGCGCTTCATCGCCGAGTATTCGAGCGATGCGTTCGACGCAGAAGAAGCCGCGGGTTTCTTCAAGAACCGCACTCCGCTCAACTTCTCTCTGAGCTATGACCTTGGCAAAGACAGCAGCCTCTCGCTCTACGCTCTGAACGGCGACAAAGTCGGGGTTCAGGCGACGTTTACGATTAACCCCCGTGAACCCGCAATGAGCACCGGCATCGAAGAAGCCCCGCTGCCCATTCGCAAACGGGCACCGGGCGAGGCTGATCTTCTGGGATGGACAGAGCTTGGCGATGCGGCTTTGCCGACCATCCGGGCCAACCTCCAGCGCCAGCTGGACAGGGATAAGATGCGCATCGCCGGCCTGCAGGTTTCGGCGCGCGAGGCGACCTTGCTGCTGGACAACCCACGCTTCGGCGCGGAGCCCCAGGCGATCGGTCGCGCGGCACGCGCAATGGCGAGCCAGCTGCCCTATTCGATCGAGACGTTTCACATCATTCCCGTCGCCAATGGCATGGGTTTGTCGCGCATCACTTTCAAACGCTCGGACCTAGAGAACCTGCAATTCACCACCGTCGAAGCCATCAGGCAGCGCATGGTGGTCGAGGACACGATCGATCACATGATCGCCTTTGATGACGACAGGTACCCGACGTTTGACTACGGTTTCGCGCCCTACATCCAGCCCGGTTATTTTGACGTGTCCCAGCCTCTGCGCGCTGATGTCGGCCTGCGTTTCCGGAACACTTTGCGCCTGAACCAGAACTTCAAGATCGGCTCGTCGTTCACCTATCGGCTGCTCGGCGATCTGTCGGGGTCCGAGCCCGACTTCGACGACGCTGTCCCGCCTGTGCGGACCCTCGGGCCGCTTTATTTCGAGGACCCCTTCGGGATCGAGGCGCTCGCGCTGTACTACACGGCCCACCCGTTCAAGAATATCTACGTCAGCGGTCGTGTCGGTTATCTGGAAAACATGTACGGCGGCGTGTCCGGCGAAGTTCTCTGGAAGCCCGTAGACAGTCCCCTCGCGCTCGGCCTTGAGGTATCGCGCGTCCGGCAACGTGACTTTGACCGACTGTTCGGGTTCAGGGATTACGAGGTCACGACGGGCCACGTTTCCGCTTACTATGACTTTGACAACGGATATCTTGCCAAGCTTGACGTGGGCCAATACCTCGCCGGAGACAAAGGCGCGACGCTTACGGTCCAGCGGACATTTGACAATGGCTGGTCCTTTGGCGCGTTTGCGACAGTGACCGACATCTCGGCCGAAGACTACGGCGAAGGCAGCTTTGACAAAGGGTTCATGTTCACCCTGCCGCTCAGCTTCTCGCTGCAGGAACCCAAACGGACGCGCTTTACACAATCCATTCGTCCGTTGCAGCGAAATGGCGGTGCCAAACTTAGCATTAGCGAAGACCTGTACGGGAATTTGGCGGACTATCATCGTCCTTCACTCGACCAAGAATACGGAAGGTTCTGGCGATGATCTCTAGTGCAAAGCTGACCCTGCTTGCCTGCGCGCTCGGCCTGTTGGCCGCTTGCGGGAACGAACGCCAAGAAGCCAGACAAGACCTGTTTGTCAGGCTGAGCGAAAACTGGAAGCAAAGGTTTACGGACCCCGCCCCAAAACCAGCGGATCCGGCTGCTGTCCTTCGGGCTGCGCTACCTGCAATTCTGGAGAAAGTCCCCGCTCCGATGATCTTGATGACTCAGCGAAAACTCGGCGGTGCGGAGATCTTTGTTCTGAGCACCGAGATCGGGGACCACCGCGTTTTTGGCTCTGACTACAATACGACCATCACACTAGAGGGCGGAGTTCTGGCGGAAACCCGCGGGCTCGGTGACGATCTGATGTCATCTAACAACGGGCCATTGCCGCAGCTTCTTCGGGTTCATGCCGAAGGCGACTACCAAAGAGTGATGCGAACTCTCGACGGTGAAGGGCACGAGATTGCCGTGATGTTCGACTGCCGCCTCAGTGCGGACACGCGTGAGCGCATGATCGAGAGCTGCACCACACCGGGCAAGGCGATCAGGAATATCTACGAATATGCGCCAGACTCGAGCATGCTCGCCAGATCAGAGCAATGGCTCAGCCCGCGCCACGGCCATTTGACGATTGAGCACATCCGTCACTGAGATCGTGCTGCTTCGGCAGACCTGAATAGGCAACAAAAAAGCGCGGTCAATGACCGCGCTTCTGATTCGTTCTACTCAACCAGATTAGTTGGTGGTGGTGGTGGTCGACGAATCGTCGTCCGAGTCGCCATCCTGAGCTGCTGCGATCGCTCCGATAACACCGCCAACAACGATAACGCCTGCAACGATTGCGCCAGCGCCGAGGCCCGCGATGCCTGCACCCAGACCGAGGCCCGCGCCACCCAGACCGCCACCTACGCCTGCGCCGCCACCTGCAACAGCGCCGGTTTCGCCACCAGCAGTCTGTGCCAGAGCAGTGGTCGAGGTCGAGGCTGCAAGAGCAATTGCAGCAGTAAGAGTAATAATCTTCTTCATCTTGCTATCTCCAAAGCGTGATTCCCCGTTCGCCCCAGACGCAAACAGGTCCAGACTTATCCTTCGCACAGGACAGTTAAATTTGCTAGTGGGATTTAGTGCTGATACGAGCCTAAAAAACCAAGTGTTGCAATTTCGATGAGGAATCATGCAACAAGGAAAAAACCTCGAAGTTCGCGCGACCGGCCGCGCCTTCGCCTTAGTCTAAGTGAATTTTCGATGCCCCTTTCAAAGCGCCTCTTCGATCTGGCCTTTTCATTGATTTTGCTACCTTTTCTTGTGCCAGCTATCGCCTTGATATATATGGCAATTATTGTTAGCGACGGTTTCCCAGGCCTGTACCGGTCAGAGCGGATGAAGGATTTTGCAACCGGCTTCACTCTCTTGAAATTCCGGACGATGAGGGTGGTTCGCGAAGATACCGGTGTATCAGGCGGAGATAAAACCTCGCGGATTTCTCCAATGGGTAAATTCTTACGAAGATACCGACTCGACGAGTTGCCGCAAATTTTCAACGTTATTCGCGGAGACATTAGTTTCGTTGGACCGCGCCCGCCCTTACGGCAGTACGTTGAAAAATTTCCTGACACTTACAAAGAGGTTTTGCGTAGCAGACCGGGAATCACCGGAATGGCGACGATCTTCTTTCACAAGCACGAAGAGAATCTCCTACGGGGATGTTCAAGTGCCGAAGAAACAGACAAGGTTTATTCGGATAGGTGCGTTCCGCGCAAAGCAGCTTTGGACCTGATTTACCAAAGAAATAGAAGCCTTTGCATGGATCTTTGGCTAATCAAGAAAACGGCTTTGCGCAAATAGTTGCCTGCCAGGCGGCGAATCTCTGTAACTAATCACCTTGTAAGGTGGCTTCAAACGAGAGACTCGCGTATATCATCTAGAGAAGTGTTTTTTACCTCTACTATTCGCACTTGGTCTGTCGTTTCGGCATTCGGAAGAATTAAATGCTCATTTACAATCTGCTGATGCGGATGACCCGCGCCCACAAAACACTGCTCATCCTCGCCCTGGATGTGCTGATTGCGCCGATATCACTTTATATGGCGTTCGAGCTTGTGGGACTATCAGACGTCATCTCCCGGCAGAGCAATATCGCAACGGCATTCCTGTTTGGCGTAGTCGCATTTTTGGCAATGTGCGCGGCCCTACTCTTTGGTCTACATCGCGTTCGCCTGAACAGCTACGACATGACCTGTGCCGGACTTAGCTCGTTGGCTGCACTAACAGTAGTGGGCCTAGGCGGCGTCGTGATGCATCTTGTCGGCATCGAGGTGTCTTTGCGCGTCTGGATTGTCACCGCCGCGTGCATCAGTCTGCTTAGTATTGGGGCACGTGCACTGGCGCGACAGCTGCTTTTGGCGGTCTATCGCAAGGGCGACAACCGTCTGCGAATTGTAATCTACGGTGCGGGTCAAACCGGCCAGCAGCTCGCGGCTGCGCTGAAAACAGATCGCTCTGTCGAGATCATTGGTTTTGTCGATGACAACCCGACCCTCCAGAGCCAGACGATTTCCGGCCTCAAGGTGCATTCCCCGATCAAGGTCAAATCGCTCTGTGACAAACGCCAAGTCGACCGCGTAATCCTCGCAATGCCATCGGTAAGCATGCCGCGGCAGCGACAGATTTCCCGTCGACTGAATGAAATGGGCTGCGAAACCCGACTACTGCCTTCTTTCGCGGATATGATGAACCGGACTGCGGTGGATGCAGAGCAACGGTTTGACGCCAACGCCGTCCTGAACCGCGCCCGTCTCGAAGATCAGATCCCTGAAACAGGCGAAAGCTATGAGGGCAAGGTAGTGATGATCACAGGTGCTGGCGGGTCCATTGGATCCGAGCTGTGCCGCCAGATTATGTCCTGCAAGCCCAAGAAGATCATTCTCGTCGATCATAGTGAATTCGCGCTCTACGCGATTTCCAAAGAACTGCAGGCCCTGAACCGCAAGACCAAAATCGCCTCGATCCTGATGTCGGTGACTGACCGCAAAGCAATCGAGCGGGTCATGCGCAACAAAGGCGTTCAGGTCGTCCTTCATGCCGCCGCCTACAAGCATGTTCCTATTGTCGAGAATAACGAACTCGCCGGTCTCTGGAACAACGTATTCGGGACCAAAATCACTGCCGAAGCGGCCCGCAGCGTTGGCGTTGAGCGCTTCATTCTGGTGTCGACAGACAAGGCCGTGCGCCCCTCGAACGTGATGGGGGCATCCAAGCGTCTGGCGGAACTGGTCATTCAGGATCTTGCGACTCGCAGTGCAGAGACACGCTTTTCCATGGTGCGTTTTGGCAACGTCCTCGGGTCATCCGGCTCTATCATCCCGCTATTCGAAGAGCAGATCGCCTCTGGCGGTCCGGTGACCGTAACACACCCCGACGTAACGCGCTTCTTCATGACGATCCCCGAAGCCTCGCGCCTCGTGCTCTTGGCCGGGTCGTTCACACGCGGTGGCGATGTTTTTGTGCTGGATATGGGACAACCGGTGCGCATCGCACAGGTTGCGCGGCAGATGATCGAGGCCGCAGGCTATTCCGTCCGCGATCACGACAACAAGAACGGCGACATCGAAATCCGGTATATCGGGATGCGTCCAGGCGAGAAACTGCACGAAGAGCTGTTGATCGGGCAGGACATGCTCACCACGCCCCACCCCAAGATTTTACGCGCCAGAGAAGGCCGCTTGTCGGAAATTCAGGTCGCATCGGCTCTGAATGACATCCGCTTGGCAATCGAAAGCGGTGATCCAGAGGCAGCGCGTGCTGCGGCGTTCAAATGGTCTATGCCGAGCGATGACTACAAAGACCAAAACACAGCACAGCTGATTTCCTGATCACCTAGCGCCCGTCAGATCCAACGGCCGATTGCAGTACAGTGCACCTGCATGGTTCCACTCGCGCTCTGTGCACTCAGGACTTGAACCTGTGCACTGGCGGCCGTTGGGGCGGTCTCGGTCAAAGTGCCCCAAGCCCCCAAGACTCCGGAAACACTGAGTGACAGGGTAGGCGCTTCGGCAAATGCCGCTGGATAGGTCCATGTGTTCTCGCCAGAAGAATAGAGCGCCCCAAGACCCGTGGTCGCACCCGTCACCTCGAGAATCGCGGTGCAAATCTGGGTGCCATCCGCAAACTTGGTCACGCTGCCATTCGCGTTCTGCCAAGCCTCGATCACCGCGCCTGTCGGGACGTTGTTCTGCATGCCGACGGTCCCTAGAACGTTGCCCGGGCAGAATCCGTAGTCTGCCCGCATCAAACGACCCTCGGTCACGTCATCCGCCGCGCTCTGCACCGATGTGCCTGACAGATGCCCCGTCTGCGGATCAATGACCACAGCGTCATGCCACGTTCCGCCATCGGCAGAGACCTTCAGATGTAGCGCGTCGTCGCCGCAAAGGCCGATCTCGGCACGTCCGGACCAATTCGACTGCAGGACGAGGCTGGCTGTATCGCCTGCTGTCGCTTTGTTAACCTTGAGCTGGTGACTGTTACCTTCGTGGGTCAGAAGGGTTGCCTGCGCGCTCACGATCAGGCGGTTGGTCGTATCCGCGGTG
>CAXQKF010000524.1:0-4758 GCA_964224285.1 Donghicola sp.
AGTTCAGACGTGTGCTCTTCCGATCTGAGAATGGCGACAAGCTGGGTCTGGTCGATCCTTCAGCGGTGATCCACCGCTATGCCTGCCGCGATTGCGGTGTCCATCTGGTGGGCCGGATCGAACGGAAAAGCCACGGGTTTTACGGGCTCGATTTCATCCATACCGAACTCTCCGATGAAAAAGGTTGGTCCGATCTGGGCTTTGCTGCGTATGTCAGTTCAGTGATCGAAGCGGGCTTTCCTCCTGAACAGATGCCCCATCTGCGCAGCCAGCTCCGGTCGCTGGGACTGGAGCCATACGACTGTCTGTCGCCGGACCTGATGGATGTCATATCCAAGCATACATATACGCAAAGGCGGTCAGAAGGTGTGCAAATATCCGCCTGATTGGTCGGGTGGTGACCGCTCGGTGCATGTGATTTCCCGAAAATCCGTGTGCTTTTTTTGGTGCTTTTCGCGAATCATGGGGTACCCTCTCGGGTAGGGAGGAAAATTCAATGATTCAGGAACCAGTGACTGTGTCATCTGGACAGGTGGGGTCTGTCCTAATTGTAGACGATCATCCGCTCTACGGTGACGCTTTGGGTGCAGCTCTACGAAACGAATACGACGGGTGCGAGATCGAGACGGCGCAATCACTCCGCGCGGCCTTGAAAGTGCTCGATGACGGATTTCATCCAGACCTTGTGATGTTCGATCTGAAATTGCCGGATGTGCGCGGAATTTCAGGCTTTTTGTCTCTGCGCGAGAGGATGCCGGACCTGCCGATCCTCGTGATTTCGTCTCTGACCTCGACCGAGGTGGTGCACGCCCTGATGGACAAGGGCGCCGCCGGGTTTCTGCCCAAAGATGCCTGCTCCGATGTCCTGCGTAAAGTCGTCGGTGCCATCGTCGCCGGAGAACGCTATGTGCCCGCGGCCTATCGGAAGACCGAAGAAGTCCAGTCCGAGACCATGAACACAGGCACCAAGCTGGACGAGCTGACACCGCAGCAACAGAAAATCATGCGTCTGATCTGTTCGGGCAAGGCGAACAAGCAGATCGCTTATGAACTCTGCCTCGCCGAAGCAACCGTAAAGGCGCATATCACCGCTCTGCTCCGGCGGCTGGGGGTGCAGAACCGCACGCAGGCGGCCATGATGATGGAAAGCTCTTTGGCGGGCGGGCACACTGCGGACCCTGATACACTTGCCTTCCTGACCCACTGACCATGCTGGATCAGGGAGGTTCTGCGCGGTTCGTTCGCGTGGCTTTGTCACGCGCGCCGACCGCGACCGAAGCTGTCACAGAGGCCGTGGCGCAGGTGGACCGGCGGGCGACCTGCTTTGTCATGGCCTTTGTGCCTGACCAGTTGGACCGCGAGGTTCTGGCCAGCGAGCTGGAACGCCAGATGGGTGGCGTTCCGGTATTTGGCTGCACGACCGCCGGTCAGATCACGTCGCAGGGCTACGAGACCGGCGCATTGATGCTGATCGCGTTCCCTCGGCGGTATTTCCGCTGTGCATCCCTCTTCATCGACCATCTGCGGGATTTCCCCATGCAGGAGCTGAGTCAGAAGATCGACCGGCTCAAGACCCAGTTTCAGCGCACGGCTGGGTGGCGCCGGTTGGGGCTGGTGCTGTGTGACGGGGTGTCCAAGCAAGAGGATTTGCTGGTCTCGACCCTACAGCTGTGCCTCGGGGAAATCCCGATCTATGGGGGCTCTGCGGGGGACGGGCTGAAGTTTCAGGAAACCTATGTCCTCCATGGCGGCAAGTTCCATTCCGGCGCGGCGCTTATATTGCTGATCGAGACTGCGCTGGATTTCGCGGGGGTCGGTTTTGACCATTTCCGCCCGACGGACACGCTGATGGTGGTGACGGATGCCATCCCCGAAGAGCGGATCGTGCTGGAACTGAACGGCGCGCCGGCTGCGCTCGAGTATGCCCGCAAGATCGGCGTGGCAGTGGACGATTTGTCCCCCGAAGTCTTTGCCGAGAACCCCGTTCTGGTCCGCCAGAACGCCAATTTCCACGTCCGTGCCATCCACTCGGTCGAGGATCGGCACGGCCTGTCTTTTATGGGAGCGATCGACGACGGGTTGGTGCTGACCCTCGGGACCGGAACAGAGATTATCAATGCCTTGGAAACGGGTCTTGGATTGCGGGGGAGTGCGGGGCAGACGCCGGATTTCATTCTGGGCTTTGACTGCATCCTGCGCAAACTCGAGTTCACCCAGAAGGGCATGTTGGACGAGGTCTCTGCGGTATTTCGCAAGCATAACGTCTTGGGATTCAACACCTATGGGGAACAGCATTGCGGGGTCCATGTGAACCAGACCTTTGTGGGCGTCGCCTTTTTCGAGCACACGCCGGAGGATTTGCATTGATCGATCCCGCCGACAGTCCGCAGGAACAGATCCGCAAGCAGGCCAAGATTATCGACGCGCTCATCCGCCGGATGAACCACCAGCATGAGCTGGGAAATTCGGCCTATGCGACGTTCCAGTCCGCCGTGTCCATGCAGGCCCGGATGCTTGAGCAATCCCGCGATCTGGAACGGACAACCTCGGAGCTGGCCAATGTCCGGATCGAACGGGAACGCACCCGCAAGAACCTGACCAGCGCGCTGGCCGCGATGGAAGGGGGCTTTGCACTGTTCAACCGGTGCCGCCTCGAGGTCAGCAATGAGCTGTTCCAGATGCTGCTGCCGGATATCTCGGCGCGGATTCAGCCGGGTCTAGAGATTGACGCGTATATCGAGGCGATGCTGTCCAGCGACGATCTGGTCGGGACTGACGGGCGGCTCTTTGGGGCGCTGGCGCAGGTGCGCCGGTCAGCCGTGGGGGCGGCGGTGAATGCGGTGGTGGCTGAACTGTCGGGGGACCGCTTTTTTCAGGTGAACCTGCAGCGCACCAGCGAAGACAACATCGTGATCCTGTTGACGGATATCAGCGGGATCGTCCGCCAGAGCCGCAGCGAAAAGGAAAACCTGATCGACCGCCAAGCCACCTATTTGCAGGCGGTGTTCCAGAACATGACCTCGGGGGTCTGCACCTTTGATGCGGAAGGGCGGGTCAAGATGTACAACCAGCGCTTCCGGCAGCTGCTCGGGCTACCGTACACGCTGTTACAGACGGGGTCCGAACTGGACCTGATCGTCCGTCATGTGAAATCCCACGCGGTTTTTGAGGCCGAGGATGCCTTTGACGTGCCGTTCTGGATGGGGCGCCTGCGCAAGCAGGGGCGGTTCCGGTCCCGTCTGCGTCATGCGAACGGGCGCATTCTGGACATGCATTCCCATGTGCTGCCTGACGGCGGCTTTGTCGTGGATCTGGGGGATGTTTCTGCTGAAATCCGGACGGCAGAGATGCTGGAAAACCGTGTGGCCGAACGCACCGCGGAGCTGACCGAAGCCAACGCCCGCCTGCGCGAACAATACGAGCAAAAGGCGCGGGTCGAAGAAAAGCTCCGTGTCGCCAAAGAAGCGGCAGAGGCGGCGGTGTCCTCGAAAACGCGCTTTCTGGCGGCGGCCAGCCACGATTTGCTGCAACCGATCAATGCGGCGAAACTGCTGATCTCGACCATCAAAGAGGCGACGCAGGGCGCCCCTGTGCACCCCATGGTCGAACGGCTCCAGTCGTCCTTTACCTCGACCGAGCAGCTGCTTCATGCGCTCTTGGATATCTCACGGCTCGACAGTGCGGATTCCAGTGCGCTCCAGCCGTCGAATGTCTGTCTGGGGACGTTGATGCAGGGGGTCTACGAGGATCAGTTGCGCGTCGCCGAGAAAAAGGGCGTCCGGCTGGATGTGGTGTCCTCGATGGTCTTTGTCCGGTCGGACCCGGTGTACCTGCTGCGGTCGATCCAGAACCTTGTGGTGAACGCGATCCAGTACACCCCCGAAGGCGGGCGCGTTCTGGTCGGGTGCCGCCGCAAAGGGGACGAGGTCGTCCTTCAGGTCTGGGATACGGGGATCGGGATCACCCTGAAAGACCAGTCCAAAATCTTCGAGGAATTCACCCGCGCAGGGAATGTACCGATCGGGTCCGGCGTGGGTCTTGGCCTGTCGATCGTCGAACGTACCTGCCGCCATATGGGTCATCAGGTCTGGGTCAAATCCAAACCGGGAGTGGGGTCGGTCTTTTCGATCCGCATGGCGCGGGTGGCCGTCCAGCCCGAACAGATCGAAGAGCGCGTTCCGGTAAATATAAATGAATCCAGTACGATGGACCTCATTGTTCTCGTGGTTGAGGATGATCCCGCCGTCCAGTTCGCCATGGTCAAGAAGCTGGAGCAATGGGGGGCTTCGGTGTTGGTGGCCAGCTCCACCGCAGAGGCGCTGACCCACGTGCAGGACATGGGGATGCCGCCCGACATCATTCTGGCGGACTACCAGCTTGGCACGACGGACACGGGGATCAACGCGATCAAGGCCGTGCGCCATCAGACCGGAATGCAGGTGCCTGCTATCATGATCACCGCAGACCGCGGGGACCATCTGCTGCGCATCGGGACAGAGCACCAGATACCGGTCCTGACCAAACCTGTGCGTCTGCGCAAACTGCGCCCCCTGATCGAATGGCTGACCCGCGACCCCATGGCGCCTTTGGCCGCGGTCGGCACAGACCAAAGTCGGCAATGACTGCCATTGCCGAGTGGATAGGCTGATCTGCGGGGAGGACATAATCATGCGGAAAAAACTGCTATCTCTGGCTTTGGTTTGCGCTATGGGCGCACCGGTTTATGGCGCTGTGCTCGAGGGGAACGCGCTCTATGAG
>CAXQKF010000525.1:0-4436 GCA_964224285.1 Donghicola sp.
CTTCCGATCTCAGGTTACGACCGATCATCAGCGGCAGGGACAGCAACGCATCGCGGCTGGCCTTCTCGCGGCCCTTCAGCTCTTCCTGCAGCGAAGCAACATTCACCTGATGGTAATGGGTCGCGTGCAAGGTCGCAGCTGTGGGGCTGGGAACACATGCAGTGTTCGCACCGGCTTTGGGGTGGCCAATCTTGACCTCCAGCATTTCGGCCATCGCATCGGGCTTGGCCCACATGCCTTTGCCGATCTGGCCTTTACCAACCATGCCTGCGGCCAAGCCCGCATCGACGTTCCCGGCCTCATAAGCGGACAGCCACGCTGCATCCTTCATCTCGCCCTTCGGGATCACAGGGCCCGCATACATAGAGGTGTGGATTTCGTCGCCAGTGCGGTCGAGGAAGCCGGTGTTGATGAACACGCAGCGCTCTTTGACCTCTTTGATGCAGGCCAGCAGGTTCGCCGAGGTGCGGCGCTCTTCGTCCATCACACCCAGCTTGACGGTGTTGCGGGGCAGGCCAAGGATTTCCTCGACGCGGCCATACATCTCGTTCGCGAATGCCACTTCCTCGGGGCCGTGCATCTTGGGCTTCACCACGTAAACGGACCCACTGCGCGAGTTGTTGTTCACTGATTTCGCCAGATCATGCATCGCGGCGGCAACGGTCACGGCGGCGTCCAGCATCCCCTCGGGGGTTTCGGCACCGTCCAGCAGAACCGCGTCGGTGGTCATCAGATGGCCCACGTTGCGCACCAACAGCAGCGCGCGGCCGGGGTGGATGGCGGGTTTACCTTCGGGCGTCAGGTAGGTGACGTCGGGGTTCAGGGTGCGGGTCAGCTGCTTGCCGCCCTTTTCAAAGGTCTCGGCCAGATCGCCCTTCATCAGACCCAGCCAGTTGGCATAGGCGACGCACTTATCCTCGGCGTCCACAGCGGCGACCGAGTCTTCGCAGTCCTGAATGGCGGTCAGTGCGCTTTCCAGACGGATGTCAGAGATGCCAGCGGGGTCGTCTTTTCCGATGGTCGAGGTCGGGTCGATCACGATCTCGATCAGCAAGCCATTCTGACGGAGGAAGACATTGCCACGCTCGGTATAGCCCGCGAACTGCGACGGATCCGCCAGTGCGGTTTCCGCGCCGCCCACGGTTACAACCAGCGCACCGTCCCGAACTTCCAGAGCCTGAACATCAGCCCACGCGCCATTTGCCAGTGGTGTCGCCTTGTCCAGATGACCACGCGCCCAAGCGATCACCTGCGCACCGCGCGCCGCATCAAAGCCTTTGCCCTCGGGTTTGCCTTCGATGGCGTCGGTGCCGTACAGCGCATCATATAGCGAGCCCCAACGCGCATTCGCCGCGTTCAAGGCAAAGCGTGCGTTCATCACTGGAACCACCAGCTGCGGACCGGCGATGGTCGCAATCTCGGGGTCGACGTTCTGGGTATCCACGGTGAACGGCGCTGGCTCGTCCACCAGATAGCCGATCTCCTTCAGGAAGGACTGGTATTCCGCCGCATCAATCTGCTGGCCCTGACGCTCTTTGTGCCATGCATCAATCTGCGCCTGTAGATCATCACGCTTGGCCAGCAAGGCCGCGTTCTTTGGCATCAGATCGCGCAGCATTTGCGCGTAGCCCGACCAGAACACATCGGGGGTGACGTTCAACAGCACCTGCTCTTCGATCAAAGAGGCCAGCGGCGCGGCAACCTGCAAACCTTGGCGTTCAACATAATTGGTCATGGCATCCTCCATTTCTGACGGGACAGATAGCCCGCCTGACGCAAATGCGTGACAAATGGAAAAAGGTTTTTCACAATGCGGAAAACATGAGGTCCAAAATGAAAAGCCACAAGGATGGTGTCCAGTCCGTCAGCCGCTCTCTGATCCTGCTGCAAGAACTGGCGCGGTCGGACGATGGCCTGCGTGTATCCGATCTGGCGCGGACGACGGGTTTGGCCGTGTCGACGGCACACCGGTTGCTGACAACGCTAGAACAGCATGGCTTTGCCCAATTCGACGCTGAAACCACCCTCTGGCATGTCGGGAGAGAGGCCTTTGCGGTGGGTTCCGCCTTTGGACGGCGACGCAATTTCGTCGCCCCTGCCCTGCCTTTTCTCAAACGACTTCGGGATGTTACACGTGAAACGGCGAACCTTGGCATTCTGGACGGCAACCAGTTGGTCACCATCAGTCAGGTCGAAAGCCGAGAGATCATGCGCGCGATCTCGAACCCCGGTGGTCAGGTGCCTGTGTTCTGTAGCGGAATGGGCAAATCAATCGTCGCCACTTGGACAGACGAAGACATCAAGGCGCTGGCAGTGCGGGCGGGTCTACCCCCGATGACCTCAAAGAGCCTGCGTTCGTTGGACGAGGTGTTCGTCGACATTCGCAAGACCAGAGAGCGGGGCTATGCCCTGGATGACGAGGAACACGTAACGGGCCTGCGCTGTGTTGCCGCCGAGGTCTGGTCCCCACAGGGCGAAGCCGTCTGCGCCATCAGTGTCAGTGGGCTGGCCGCCCGCATCACCGATGCACGGCTCGACTCGATTGGCAGGCAAATCCGCAAGGCCGCAGACGAACTAACCCAGCAACTCGGGGGGACGCCGCCTCAGTCCAGATAGACGTCCGCAAGTAGCGGATAGTGATCCGAGGGGAACTCACCCAAGAATTTCTGGCGCACCACAACGGGCAAGGTTCCGATGCGGATATTCCGCGAGAACCCCATGTGGTCAATCGCAGCGAACAGATGCAGGCCCCGATTGAAGTGGAACGTAGAGCCCGCGATTTTCGGGATATTCAACCCGCGACGCGCCAACACACGCAGGGGCCGCATCCCGTCCCACGAATTGAAGTCCCCCATTAGGACCACATGCTCACCATCCGCGATCCAGGGGTCGATGTGCTGACTGATCAGCTCTGCCGACTTTCGCCGGTTCTTCTGGTTGCAGTAATCAAGGTGCATATTCACGACACGCAAGGTCTGATCGGTGGCTAGAACCCGCAATTTCACCCAAGATGCGAAATAGGGATACCCGCCGACCTCACAGGTGTGCCGCATCCGCTTGTACGTCTCGGGAAAGGCAAAAGACCCCTCGTCCAAAAGCTCGAACCGACTGGTTCGGTAAAAGATCGGCTGGGTCATCGGGCAATAGGTCCAATCCCCCCGCACGGCATATCTGTATTCGGGGTTCCGCTCGATCAGATAGTCGCGGGCCAGATTGAATTCGTCACCATTCTCGGCAGCAAAGCTCTCCATCTCCTGAAAGGTAATGATGTCTGGCGCAATCGCACGGAAGGCGGTGTTCAGAGGCTCTTTGCGGCGGTGCCAATCATCAATCGACCACTGACCGGTCTCTTCCTGCAATTTGATGTAGTGAACATTGTAGGTCGCCAGCCGAATCGAGCCCTCTGGCTGCGGGGGAATCGGCTGCTGTTCGGAATGAAGCCAGTGCGACCCCGCCACCAGAACCGCGATCAGCACAATCGCCCCAAACACTATCCCCAAAGCTATGATCATATCCCTCGCCGCCAGCTGATACAGACTTTCGATGGCTTAACGACCCAGCGTGGATAGCGTTCCATTCAAATGCGCCGCTGTCTTGAGGATGGGCGCGACCCGCAACTTTGACTCGCGATATTGAACACTTAGTCAAAATCGCTCCGAAAGATTTCGCGCGAAATCACCATAAGACTACATCCTTTGGCCTTTCAACGCCCGATCGTGCAAACCGTAAGTGCCAGTACGAGCATTAATACGTCCATCAGGTCGTAGTGCTGCCCCTTCGCGCTTTCGCCCTTAGACGAAAACCCAAGCTTCCTCACCAATGGCGGTCAAGAAAAACGCCACGAAACCCTTCAATATAAGGGTGCTCCGACGACTCTAGGGTCACTCAGGGCGGGCCTAGCCCGACAGGGTAGGTTCATGAAGTTACCAAGTTCAGGAGACTGCCATGTTCGGATCATCTAGAAAACTCGCTTTCAAAGCTCCCATTTTGTTAGCTGTAGTAACTTGTCTAGCGACTCCGGCCTTTGCGGCAAAACCTCCTTCGGCGCGCCACCTTAGTCAAATCTGCGGTCAGGCCCCGATCGTTCAAGTAATAGAAAATATCCAGCAACCCCGTGTCACAACCCGCAAACCGGCGAGCTACAGCAAGAAGATCAAGGCAGGATGGCGCATTCAGGGGTTGGCGGAACTGAAACGCTCTTTCAAAGCGAACTTCCAGTGGGAGATGCTGAACACGGCAGCGGGTGCTTGCCTGCGGATCAAAGCTGTTCAGGTACAGACCGGCGTCATCACGCCCCAGATCTGGATCAACCCGAGCATCCGGCGCAATAGCTGTGAATACAAGGTCACACTGGGTCACGAGCTAAGACACGTAAAGCACCACAACGCCTACATCCGCCAGTTCAGCAACGACATCCGGCGAAACCTGGCATCCCG
>CAXQKF010000526.1:0-3358 GCA_964224285.1 Donghicola sp.
TATCGGTTCGCGCTCTATAAAAGGAGTCGTCGGGGTGTTCAAGGCCTTTTGACAAGGTTTCTTTTCGGTTTAGGGTTTGTCTCAAAGGAGCCGCCATGCATCACCGGATATTCGACCTTGAACGCCCTACGCGGCAGACCACTGCAGTGGTTTTTGCGTCGCCCCACAGTGGCAGCGAATATCCGCAAGATTTAATGGAACGCACTGTTTTGGACGCGCACAGTGTCAGATCGTCCGAAGATGCCTTTGTCCATGATCTGTTCAGCACAGCACCGGAGCATGGTGCGCCTTTGTTGGCAGCGCGATTCCCGCGGGCCTATCTGGATTTGAACCGCAGTCGCGATGAACTGGATCCTGCTCTGATCGAAGGGGTGCGCCGCCGCTACAACTCTCCGAGAATCGCGTCGGGCCTTGGTGTGATTCCCCGCGTGGTGTCCAACGGGCGCGCCATTTACTGCGGAAAGATCTCTCAGGAAGAGGCGCATGACCGAATCGAGCGGTGCTGGGTACCCTATCACGACACATTGCGCGGCCTGATGGACGAAACCAGCGCGGCCTTCGGGCGGGCGATTCTGATCGACTGCCACTCCATGCCGCACGAAGCCGTCGACAATCTGGTGCGCACTGATGTGAAGCGCCCTCAGGTGGTGTTGGGGGACAGGTTCGGGGCTTCGGCGGATCTGGCGATCGTTGCACATCTTGAGGCGCTGTTTCGTGCCGAAGGGCTTTCTGTCACGCGGAACAGCCCCTTTGCGGGCGCCTATACGGTCCAGCATTACGGGCGGCCCGGACGGAACCAGCACGCCATCCAGATCGAAATCGACCGCTCTCTCTATATGAACGAGGTGACGATCACTCCGCACGAAGGCTATGCGCCCTTCAAAGCGATGATTGATCGGGTTGTCGCCGGAATTTCGGAGTTCGTCCGCGCGGCTCCGACGCGTTTGGCGGCGGAATAATCAGCGCAGGGCGCGCCCTTTGATAATCGCATCGGTGCCGAACTTCTGCCGGATCGCGTCCGTGGCCCGTTCGGCACGGGCACGCTTTTCCGCATCGGGGTCCAGCAGGTCGCCAGAACGGTCGGCCCCGGATTCGTCCAACAGATCACCCAGCCCCACCCCGATCAGCCGGAACGGCCCCTGATCCACCGCCTGATCCAGCAGCCCCCGCGCAGCGCGATACAGCTTGTCCGCGTACTGGGTCGGATCGGTCAGGGTCACACGGCGCGTCAGCAGCCGGAAATCCGATCGCTTCAGCTTCAGTGTCACCGTCCGGCCCGCGATCCCCTTGGCCTTGGCGCGGTCGGACACCTTTTCGGCCATCCGCCACAGATGCCCGTCCAGCAGATCAATATCGGTGATATCCTCGTCAAACGTGGTCTCGTTGCTCACTGATTTCAGCCCGCGATCCGGCTTCACCTCGCGCGAGTCCTGCCCCCGTGCCAGATGGTACAGTCGCAGCCCCATGCTGCCAAACCGCGCAACCAGTTCTGCCTCGTCCCAACGCAGCAGATCACTGATCTTGCGGATGCCCGCACGATCCAACGCCTCTTTGGTGGCCCCGCCGACCCCCCAGATGATGCTCACATCCTTGTCCCGCAGGAAATCGCTGGTCTCTGCCCGCCCGATCACGGCAAATCCGTCCGGCTTTTCCAGTTCCGAGGCAATCTTGGCCAGAAACTTGTTATGGGACAGCCCGATTGATCCGGTAATCCCCAACTCGTCCTTCATCCCTCGAACCAACCGCGCCAGCAAAACCGCAGGCGGCGCCCCATGCAGCCGCGCCGTTCCCCGCAGGTCCATAAACGCCTCATCCAAGGACAAAGGCTCCACCGCAGGCGTCAACTCTTCCATCCGAGCGCGGATGATACGGGACACCTCGGCATAGACCTCCATCCGCGGCTTGATCACCACCGCATCGGGACACAGCTCCAAAGCCTTGAACATCGGCATCGCCGATCGCACCCCGCGAATCCGCGCCACATAGCAAGCGGTCGAGACCACCCCGCGCCGCCCCCCGCCGATAATCACCGGCTTGGCGGCCAACTCGGGCCGGTCCCGCTTTTCTACACTCGCATAGAACGCATCGCAGTCCATGTGCGCGATCCCCAGATCCCACAACTCGTCATGCGCAACCACGCGGGGGCTGCGGCACTCTGGGCATCGCGCCCCACTCTCGAACTCGTGCAAACAATTGCGACACAGTGCAGGCATCGGACCCCACCTCCGGCAGCAAATATAGGAGAGGCGGACACCTAATGGCACCCGCCTCCTTCATCTTGGCAAAAATACCCAACCGGCCACAGGCCGTGGCGCGTCAGCGCCAATCTCAGGCGTTCGGAGCCGCCGCGGCGCGCATCTCTGCCACTACGTCCAAAGCTGCCTGGCGCGGATTAGCCGCACGCCAGATCGGACGACCGCAGACGATATGGTCCACGCCGCTTTCCACGGCCATCGCGGGGGTCGCGATACGCTTCTGGTCGTCGGTCGCGCTGCCTGCAGGGCGCACACCGGGGGTCACGATCAGACGACCAGCGGATTCGGGCAGGGCACGGATGCGCGCCGCCTCGTTGGGCGAACAGATGATGCCGTCCGCACCCGCGTCAAAGGCACGGCCCGCGCGTTCCACCACCAGATCGTCGATGGCACCGTCCTTGATCAGGGCACCGTCCAGATCACCCCGATCCAACGAGGTCAGGATCGTCACACCCAGAATTTTCATGTTGCTGCCAGCCGCACCTTCTTTGGCAGCTTTCACCACATATGGGTCACCGTGAACGGTCAGGAAATCCAGATTGAACTGCGCCAGCCCGCGCACCGCGTTTTCTACGGTCTGCCCGATGTCGAACAGCTTCATATCCAGAAAGATTTTCTTGCCGTGCTCGTCCTTCAGCTCATTCGCCAGCGCCAGCCCGCCCCCGGTCAGCATCCCCAGACCGATTTTATAAAAACTCACCGCATCCCCGAGGGTTTCGGCAACTTTCAGTCCTTCGATTGCGTTCGGCACATCCAGTGCGACGATCAGGCGGTCATCGGCGATCATGGTAGTCTCCTGTGGGGATGGTTTGGCCGTTGATGCGCCGTGAAAATCCGGCGGTCAAGGGGCTGTTCCCCCTTGAAACCCATGCGTGTGGTCTCCATCTTTTTCACAGAGGCCCACAACATGATGTGCCGCTTAGCGGGCATCGCCGTAATCGGGCGCTTATATAGAGGAGAACTGCCATGAACCTTGAAAAGTTCACGGAGCGGTCGCGTGGTTTCCTTCAGGCCGCGCAGACAATCGCTATGCGCGAAGGGCATCAGCAACTGAGCCCCGAACATCTGCTGAAGGCTCTTATGGATGATGACCAAGGGCTTGC
>CAXQKF010000527.1:0-7262 GCA_964224285.1 Donghicola sp.
TGAAAAAGGGGGCGCTGCCCCCTCTTGGCCGTTGGCCAATTCACCCCCGGAGTATTTCCGGCAAAGCAGAAAGGGGAAATCAGGCTGCCCGATAAAGGACCGAGACTTCTTCGCGGATGATGCGGGCGATCAGGTCGCAATCGCTTAGACTAAAGGTCAGCGGCAAGCGCATGTCGATCAGGCCCGCGAGGATGCGGTCCGTTTTGGGCAGCTTTTCCGAGGGGAAGTACTGCCAACTATCGTAGCGGCTGGTGAAGGCGACGGGTTCTGCTTTGCCGAACCATTTTAGCTCCACGCCCCGTTTGGCGCAGCGGGATAGGAGGTCGGTGACTTTTTCCGCAGGCCAGTCCCGTAGCAGGAACTGGATCGAGGAGCCGACCTGAACCGCGTCTTCGTGATGCTGGATCGTGCGCAGGCCGGGGCAGTTGGACAGGCCTTCTGCCACGCGGGTGTAGCGGGCATTCCAGCCGTCGATCCGCTCTTGCAGCGTCGCGATCTGGGGGCGCAGGATCGCTGCGCGCAGGTTGTCCATCCGGCCCGAGATATTGGGCGTGATGTATTTGACCCGCTCGAAGACCTCGAGCGGCGGTGCGGCGCGGTGGCGTTCGTAGAGCATGTAAGAGCCCGACAGGATGATCGCGCGGGCCATGGTTTCGGCGTCATCGGTGACCAGAAAGCCGCCTTCGCCGGAGTTCATGTGCTTGTAGGTCTGCGTGGAGTAGCAGCCGATCAGGCCATGGCGACCGCTCTGAACGCCTTTGAACGTGGCGCCCATGGTGTGGGCGCAATCCTCGATCACTGTGATGCCATGGGCGGTGCAGATCGCCATCAGGCGGTCCATGTCGCAGATGCGCCCGCGCATGTGGCTCAGGAGCAGGTATTTCGACTGGCCGGTGCTGGCTTTGGCCTCCAGATGATCGAGGTCGATCACCAGATCTTCGGTCACTTCGACCAGATCGGGGATGCCACCGACGGACGCAATCGCCCCCGGCACCGGCGCCAAGGTAAACGCGTTGGTCAGCACGCGGTCGCCATGCTGAACCCCCGCCGCACGCAGGGCCGCGCCGATGGCATAGCCGCCTGACGCCACGGCCAGCGCATATTTCGCCCCCGTCAAGGCCGCAAATTCCTCTTCCAAGAGGGCAGTGTGGGAAATCTCACCTGCCGCGGTGTTATACCGGTGCAAACGTCCATGGCGCATGACCTCGACCGCTGCCGCGATGCCCTCTTCGCAGATGGGTTCTTGCTGGGTGAAGGAGCCGGTAAAGACCTCCATCACAGGGCCCTCGGGATCAGGCGGTCCACCACCGCGTCCAACTCATCGTAGTGGCCGATCAACGCTTCGGGGTTCAGGTCCGCCACAGTAGGGCCGTTCGGGCCAAAGGTGACCAGAACCACCGGAATCCCCAAGTTCGCCGCACAAGCGCGGTCCGTATTGGTGTCCCCGATCAGCACCGCGCGCCCTACCGAGCCGCCCACATTCTCGATCGCCGCCCGCAGGGGCGCGGGGTCGGGTTTGCGCACCGGCAGGGTATCGGCCCCGATCAGGTGGTCGAACTCCCCCCGAATGCCCAGCCGCTGCAGCAGGGTTTCGGCCAGCCCCTCGGGCTTGTTGGTGCAGATCGTCACGCGGTCTCCGGCGGCACGGAACCGTGCCACAGCCTCCATCGCGCCGTCATAGAGCGTTGTGAATACGTCGATCCGCTCGCCATATGCCTGCAAAAGTCGCGGGTACTGGCGATCCACCTCTTCTTCGTCACTGGTGCGGCCCAGACGCTCTAGCCCCAGCCGCAGCATGGCGCGGCCACCGTGAAACGCGGTGGACTGATCCGACGCAGGGTCCAGCTGCGCCCCTACCCCCATGGTTTCAAAGCAATAATTCGCCGCAGCAATCAGATCGCCGCTTGTGTCGGCCAAGGTGCCGTCCAGATCAAAAACAATGGTGCGCATGGGGCAAAGTCTCCTGTCGGCGGCACCTTGCCGCCGTTTGACATGCTTCGCAATGAACTTTGATGCTCAGCCCCCTTGCGACTATCCACCACGGGGGTAGAACGCAGAGGAATTTAAGAATTGGGGAACCCCGTATGTCCACCGCCCTGAGTGTTCTGGCTGCCGGCCAAGGCAGCCGCATGAACTCCGACCTTCCGAAAGTCCTTCATCAGATCGCAGGTGCGCCCCTTTTGGTTCATGCCATGAAGTCGGGGGCCGCATTGGCGCCCGAACGTCAGGTTGTTGTTGTCGGTCACGGCGGCGAACAGGTGGCAGATGCCGCCCGCCTCTGGGACGAGGACATCGCCATTGCCGAGCAGACCGAACAGCTCGGCACCGCCCACGCGGTCGCCCAAGCCCGCCCCGCTTTGGAAGGGTTCACCGGTGACGCGATCGTCCTGTACGGAGACACCCCCTTTATCAGCCCCGAAACCATCGAACAGATGGTGCAGGCCCGCGCGACCCATGACGTGGTCATTCTGGGGTTCGAGGCTGCCGATCCGGGCCGCTACGGCCGTCTGGTCATGAACGGCGACAAGCTGGAGCGCATCGTTGAATTCAAGGACGCGACCGAAGCCGAGCGCGCCATCACCCTGTGCAACAGCGGTGTCGTCTGCGCCAAGGCCGAGGTCCTCTTTGACCTGATCGACAAAGTCGGCAACGAAAACGCATCCGGCGAATACTACCTCACCGACATCGTGGGTCTGGCTTGGGACACGGGCCGCAGCGCCACCGCCGTGACTTGTGCGGAATCCGAGACCATGGGCGTGAACACCCGCGCCCAACTGGCCGAGGCCGAGGCCGAATTCCAGTCGAAAATGCGGGCCGAGATGCTGGACAACGGCATCACCATGACCGCCCCCGAAACCGTGTTCTTTGCCCATGACACCATCGTGGGCCGCGACACCATCATCGAACCGAACGTCGTCTTCGGCCCCGAGGTCACCGTGGAATCCGGCGCAACCATCCGCGCGTTCAGCCACCTCGAGGGTTGCCACGTCAGCCGCGGTGCCATCATCGGCCCCTACGCCCGCCTCCGCCCCGGTGCAGAGATCAGCGAACACGCCCATATCGGCAACTTCGTCGAGGTTAAAAACGCCCTGATTGGCGAGGGCGCCAAGGCCAACCACCTGACCTATATCGGTGACGCCACCATCGGCAAGGGCACCAACATTGGCGCAGGCACCATCACCTGCAACTACGATGGCTTCTTCAAGCACCACACCGAGATCGGCGAAAACGCCTTTATCGGGTCCAGCACCATGCTGGTGGCCCCCGTCCGCGTGGGCCACGGCGCGATGACCGGCTCCGGCTCTGTCATTACCACAGACGTGGAGGACGGCGCACTGGCCCTTGGCCGCGCCAAACAGGTGAACAAACCCAAAATGGCGTTCAAACTCATGGACATGCTCCGCGCCAAAAAGGCAGCAGCCAAGAAGGAGACCAACTGATGTGCGGAATCGTCTGCGTATTGGGCAATCACGAGGTCGCCCCCATTCTGGTCGAGGCGCTGCGCCGTCTCGAATATCGCGGCTATGACAGCGCGGGCATCGCAACCGTCAACAATGGCGAACTGCGCCGCCGCCGCGCGGTCGGCAAGCTGGTCAACCTGTCGGACCTTCTGGTCCACGAGCCCCTGACCGGCAAGGCCGGCATCGGCCACACCCGTTGGGCCACCCACGGCTCGCCCACTGTGGTCAACGCCCACCCCCACCGCTCGGGCCGCGTGGCTGTGGTTCACAACGGCATCATCGAGAACTTCCGCGAACCGCGCATCGAACTGGCCGATCACGGCATCGTCTGCGAGACCGAGACAGATACCGAAACCATCGCCCACCTCGTGCGCATGTACATGGATCAGGGCCAGTCCCCGCGCGAGGCTGCGGCCAACACCATCGCCCGCCTCGAGGGCGCCTTCGCCCTGTGCCTTCTGTTCGAGGGCGAGGATGACCTCCTGATCTGCGCCCGCCTCGGCTCGCCCCTCGCGATCGGCCACGGCGACGGCGAGATGTTCGTGGGCTCGGATGCCATCGCGCTAGGTCCGATGACCAACCGCGTCACCTATCTGGAAGAGGGCGACTGGGCCATCGTCACCCGCTCCGGCGCGGAAATCCGCGACGCCAGCGGCCAGCAGGTCCACCGCGAAATGCGCACCATCTCCATGGACAGCGCCCGCGTGGACAAGGGCGGCCACAAGCACGTCATGTCCAAGGAACTCGCCGAACAGCCCATCGTCATCGGCGACGCCCTGACCCACTACCTGACCCCCGACGCGACCGACATCGTCCTACCTGAGATCGACTTCGCGAACATGAGCCGCCTGACCATGGTCGCCTGTGGCACGGCCTATTACGCCTGCGTCACGGCCAAATACTGGTTCGAACAGCTGGCCAAACTGCCCTGCGAAATCGACATCGCGTCCGAGTTCCGCTACCGCGAACCCCCGATGCCCGCAGGCAGCGCGGCCCTCTTCGTCAGCCAGTCGGGCGAAACCGCCGACACCCTCGCCGCCCTGCGCTATTGCAAGGGCAAGGCAGACACCATCCTGTCGGTCGTCAACGTCCCCGAAAGCTCGATCGCGCGGGAATCCGACGTGGCTCTGCCCACCCTTGCAGGCACCGAAATCGGCGTGGCCTCGACCAAGGCGTTCACCTGCCAGCTGACCGTCCTACTCCTGCTCGCCCTACGCGCAGGTCACCAGCGCGGTCACATCACCGACGCCGAGCTGGCTAGCCACCTGACGGACCTCCGCGCCCTGCCCGGCGTCCTGAACCACGCCCTCAGCCAAACCAACGGCTTCGAAGAGGCCTGCGCCGAACTGGCCGAAGCCAAAGACATCCTCTTCTTGGGCCGTGGCCTCATGTACCCGCTGGCCATGGAAGGCGCGCTGAAGCTCAAGGAAATCAGCTACATCCACGCCGAAGCCTATGCCTCGGGCGAACTCAAACACGGCCCCATCGCGCTGATCGACCAGACGGTGCCCGTGGTCGTCCTCGCCCCGCGCGACGCGCTCTTCGACAAAACCGTCTCGAACATGCAGGAAGTCATGGCCCGCAACGGCCGCGTCCTGCTGGTCTCTGACAAAAAAGGCATCCAAGAGGCCCAAGACGGCACTTGGCGCACCCTGACCATGCCCGACGTGGCCCCCGTGCTGACGCCGATCCTCTACGCCCTGCCCGCGCAGCTACTGGCCTACCACACGGCCATCGCCAAAGGGACCGACGTCGACCAACCCCGCAACCTCGCGAAATCGGTCACCGTCGAATAAAAACCAAAGGCCCCCGCGAATACCTCGCAGGGGCCTTCCACTTTCTGCTTTGCAAAAATACTCAAATAGTCACCGTCAGCGGGTGTAGATCTCGACCTCCGGCAAAGAGGTCAGCCCCAGCCCAAGCAGACGCAAGGCCGACAGCGAAATCTGCGCAGAGCCCGCCCCGTCCAGCGGCCGCAGATCCACCAGCACATTCGCCCCGTCCTTCAGCTTGACCGTCCCGGGCTGCGGCGCGGACACCAGACTGGTCTTCACCCAGATCCCCTCGGCCTGCGGATCGCCCAAGGACACCGTCTGCGTGCCCAGATACCGCCCCTTGCTCGCCGTCTGGCCGGACCCCAAGGCCGCCGCCTTCTGTGCAGGGGTCACGGTGTCGAAATCCGCCGCCGTCCGCGCATTGGCAGGCGGAAAGATCACGCTGGTCGCCACGCTCGGCGCGGGCTGGATGGCGGCACCAGCCACGGTCTGCATGGGCGAATTGCTCTGGATCTGCGCATCCAGCTCCTGCCCGCGGCGCAGCGGATTGAACGCGCCCGCACGCTCTTTGACATTGGCAAATTGTTCAGAGGTACAGCCTGCCAGCATCAAACCGGCCAGAGCCCCAATCAAAACCTTGTTCATTCTGCTCTCGACCTCTCGAAATTATATTCTGTTATCATAGCAACTAATCATCTTGCCCAACCAGCAACCCGCGCCTACGTTCTACGCTTATGACAGCACCTCTGATAGACCCATTTCAGCGCGCCATCTCCTACCTGCGGGTATCCGTCACCGACCGGTGCGATTTCCGCTGCGTCTACTGCATGGCCGAGAATATGACCTTTCTGCCCAAGAAAGAACTTCTCACGCTCGAGGAACTGGATCGACTGTGTTCCACATTCATCAGGTTGGGCGTCGAAAAGCTGCGCATCACCGGCGGAGAACCGCTGGTCCGCCGCGACATCATGAAGTTCTTCCAGAAAATGTCGCGCCACCTCGACTCAGGCGCGCTCAAGGAACTGACCCTGACCACCAACGGATCACAGCTCGAACGGTTCGCGACCGACCTTTACGCCGCTGGCGTGCGCCGCGTGAATGTCTCGCTTGATACGCTGGATGATCAGAAATTCGCGGATGTCACCCGCTGGGGCCGCCTTCCCCAAGTGCTGCGCGGGATTGATGCGGCACAGGCCGCCGGTCTCCGCGTGAAACTGAATGCGGTGGCCCTGAAGGGGTTCAATGAACCCGAGCTGTTCCAGATCACCGAATGGTGCGCCGCCCGCGACATGGACCTCACGTGGATCGAGGTCATGCCCATGGGCGATCTCGGCAACGAGGACCGCCTCGACCAGTACTGGTCGCTCAAAGACCTGCGCCGCCAACTGGCCGAACGCTACACCCTGACCGACCTGACCGAGCGCACCGGCGGCCCCGCCCGCTATGTCCGGATCGAGGAAACCGGCCAGAAGATCGGCTTCATCACGCCCCTGACCCATAACTTCTGCGAAAGCTGCAACCGCGTGCGCCTGACCTGCACCGGAGAGCTTTTCATGTGCCTCGGCCAAGAGGACCGCGCCGACCTGCGCGCGCCCCTGCGGACCTCGGACGATGACGCGGCGCTGGAACAGGCCATCCGCGACGCCATCACGCTCAAGCCCAAGGGCCACGACTTCGACTACTCCCGCCAGACCGTGGCCGGCCAGATGACCCGCCACATGAGCCACACCGGTGGTTAACTGGTCCGAACCGCTCCGCGCCCGCTGCCATTGCGGCGCGGTCCGGTTCACCGTCCGTCTGTCCGACGGTCTGAACACCGCCCGCCGCTGCGACTGCTCGTTCTGTGCCATGCGCGGTGCGGTCGCCCTGACGGCCCCACTGGACGGGATCACCATCACCCAAGGGGCCAGTGACCTAACCCTCTACACTTTTGGCACAGGCACCGCGCAGCATTACTTCTGCAAGCACTGCGGCATCTACACCCATCACCAGCGCCGCTCGAACCCCAACGAATACGGGGTGAACG
>CAXQKF010000528.1:0-10564 GCA_964224285.1 Donghicola sp.
CTGGCGTTGATTTCCTTGGCGATACGGGCGGGAATCTTGGCTTTGAGGTCCATGGCGTTCCGTCTTGACTGCTTGGCCCTACGGCATACGCCAGCCCCCCGCCGCTGCCAAGCCCATTCCCCCTTACCCCCTGATCACAAAACAACGGGCGCAGCCATCGCCGCGCCCCATGCTTCTTGTTGATCTAAATACTCACGTCACGACGGGCACCACAGGCACCCACCCAACCGCGTCAGTGCGGCCGCTTCAACAAATCCTGCACGTGTGAGGCGCACCCGGTCAAAGCCGCATAGTCATCCTCGACCAGCCAGATGCCGAACTGGTCGACGAAATCGCCAAACCGGCCCAGATCGCGGAAACTATCCTCGAACCCCATCTTGTCCAGCAGGGGCGCAAAAGCCCGCGACACGCCGCCGATCAGGTAGATCCCGCCAAAGGGCAGCAGGGTCAGCGCCAAGTTCCCGCACACGCTGCCCATGATCTGGACAAAGTGACGGGCGGTCTCGGTCGCCAATGGATCGCTGCCATCCTCGACGCGCTTCACGATCTCGGCGGGGTCCAGAACCTGCTTCTCACCCGCTTCCGACGACAGCCATTCATAGATACGCGCCACACCGCGGCCCGACATGACCTCCTCGACCGAGGGGAAGCCGTGGTGCTTCTCGATGTATTGGCACAGACGCAGGTTGTCGTCGTTGCGCACGGCCAGCAGGGGGTGGCCTGCCTCTGCGGGCGGAACCAGAGTGCCTGCCGCGCTATGGTAGACGGGCGCGATGTTCATGCCGGTGCCAATGCCGACGATCAGCATGGCCGCTTGCGGGCTGGCCTCTTGGCCTTTGCGCAGGTTAGTCAGGGCTTCGGGCTTCAGATAAGGCAGGGCGTGACCTTGGGCCTGCAGGTCGTTCAGGGTGGCGATCACCGTGGCGCCAGTGGCTGCTGCCAGATCGTCCTTGTCGAAGACCCACGACAGGTTGGTCATCTCGACCCGCCCATCGCGCACGGGGCCAGCAGCGGCAACGCAGCAGGCTTCGGGCTTTGCCTCGGGATGCTCGGCCAGAAACCGCTCCAGCAGGGGCGGAAAGTTCGGCTCGCCCGCGTTCTTGTATCGGGTGATGGTGTCGTGCAGGATCTCGGTGCCCCGCGCCAGTGCGATGCGCGTGTTGGTGCCGCCAATGTCGGCGACAATGCTCAGGGGGGCCGTGTGGTCCATTCTGTCCGTCCTCAAGAGGTCTGCGGTGGGTGCTACTGTGATAGCGCTAACTTGAGGGCGTGATAGGACGATTTGGGCGTCCGCTTCAAGCTCTCAAAGTCCACATGCACCAGACCGAACCGCTTTTCATAGCCCAAAGACCATTCGTAGTTGTCGAGAAGCGACCAGCAGAAATAGCCGCGCACGGGGCAGCCCTCGGAAATGGTGTCGCGCAGGGCCGACAGGTGGGCATCCAGATAGGCGATGCGGTTGTGGTCATCGACCTCGCCGCCGATCACGTGGTCCGCGTTCGCCATGCCGTTCTCGGTGATGTAGATGGGCAGATCGCCGGTGTATTCCCGCGCCATACGGCGGACGAAATCCGCCAGACCTTGGGGGTAAATTTCCCATCCCATCTGGGTGCGGGGCAGGGCGCCGGTATGCTCGGTCAGGCTGGGCCAAGGGGCATCGGGCGCGTCCGCGATCCGCTTGCAGGTATAGTAGTTCAGTCCGACCCAATCGAGCGGCTGGGCGATCAGGTCAAAGTCATTCTGCCAGCCGTCGGGTAGGTGAGGCTCCAGCCCCTCTAGCACCGTCTCGGGGTACTGGCGTTTTAAGATGCCCTCGACAAAGAAGCGGTTGTAATAACCGTCATAGCGCTGGGCGGCGCGGTAGTCGGCCTCTGATCCCGAATGGGGGATCGGCCATTCCATGTTGAACACCCCGCCAAGGTTCTGCATCCCCAAGCTGCGCATCACCTGAATGGCGGTCCCGTGGGCGGTCAGGACGTGGTGCATGGCGCGAGCGGTAGCGCGGATGTCGCGCAGGCCCGGCGCGTGGATGCCCATAAAGTGGCTCAGCCAGCCCACACACCACGGCTCGTTGATCGGGGCGACGGAATGCATCCGGTCCCCGATGCGGCCCATGATGACCTCGGTAAAATCACCGAACCACTTGGCAATGTCTGCATTCCGCCAGCCGCCCATATCGGCGAGGGCCGAGGGCAGTTCCCAATGATACAGGGTCGCGCAGGGCTTCAGGCCCCGCTCCAGCATAACGTCGGTCAGACGGTCATAGAAATCCAGCCCCTCGGGGTTGGGGGTGCCGCGTCCCTCGGGCAAAACCCGCGCCCATGATGTGGAAAAGCGGTAGGCGTCAAAGCCCGCCGCCTGCATCAGGTCCAGATCCTCTTCGAAGCGGTGATAGTGGTCGCAGGCAATCGCGCCGTTTTCACAGCGCACCACATTGCCCGGAGTGGCGGCGAAACTGTCCCAATGGGTGGGGCCCGCGCCGCCAAACCCGTGGCCTTCGATCTGGTAGCTGGACGTGGCCGCGCCAAAGGTGAAATTGCGCGGGAAATCACTGCGTTTGAATTTCATATGCAATTACTCTTGCGGGACGGGGCCCGTGGAATTTCCAATGATAAGATCGGCTTCGAGCAATTTGTGCTCGGGCGCTGCGGTCGGGTTCTCGATGTGGGAAATCAGCAGATCCGCCGAGAGCCGTCCCGCCTGCCGCACCGAAGAGCGTGTGGCGGTAAAGATCGGGATGCTGTCCCCGTTGCGCAGGTAGGACAGGTCATCGTCAAAGGTAATCACGGATACGTCACGCGCCATACGCAGGCCTGCTTCGTCCAGCGCACGGCGGACGCCAAGGGCGGCGATAAAGCTGGCAACGACCACCGCCGTGGGGGGGCTATCCAGCGCCAGCATCGCGCGCATCGCATCATGCCCGTTGATTTCGGTCATTTCGCCCGCGTGCATGTAGTCGGGGTTCGGGGTGACGCCAGCGGCCTCTAGGGCGGTGACCAGACCCGCCCGTCGCCGGTAGGCAAAGTCCATATGCTCGAGCCCGTTGATCAAGCCGATGCGGCGGTGGCCAAGGGAAAGCAGGAACTCTCCGGCCCGCTGAAAGGCGCTGGCGTTGTTCACATCCACCCAGCAGTAGGGGGTGGCGATGTCACTGGCGCGGCCATGGACCACAAAGGGCAATTCGAGTTCCTGCAGCAGCGGAATACGCGGGTCGTTCATCAGGGGACCGTGCACGATGATCCCATCCACGCTGCCGCGGTTTTTCATGTCGCGGTAGATGTCCTCTTCGTTCTGGTCGTCCACGATGGTCAGCTTCATGTCGTAGCCGCAGGCCGAATAGCGTTCGCCCGCACCGGCGATAAAGTCGGCGAAAACCGGGTTCACCATTTCATGCTGCGTCGACAGGGGAATGACATGCCCGATGGTCATGGACCGGCCCCGCGCCAGTCGCTGCGCGCCGATGTTCGGCTGGTAATTATGTTTTTGCGCGGCCTGCTGAACCCGCAGCCGCGTGCTTTCTGCAACCTCGGGATAGCCGTTCAGCGCACGGCTGACGGTTGTTTGGGACAGGCCCAGAATCTCCGAGAGTTGTTTCAGGTTCATGGCGTTAGGTCCGGCCAAAGCGATTTGAATGTGGGGGACAATACGAGCCTTTGCAGGTCAGGTCAAAGAGCAATGCGTGCTGCATCTGCGATGCTGCGGTGCAGATGAAAATACCATTGAATTAATGGCGATCTGCGTCACCATGCAGAAGACAGGTGTTGACAGATAGAACAACTTGCAGCACCGTCGCGCCATTCAAAGCGCTTTGAATCCGTTTGGAGAGGATTCGAATTTGCGCCGTGGACCTTGGGAGGAAGACATGAAGAAGGTACTTTTCGCGGGCGTTGCCGCCTCTGCGATGATTGCAGGAAATGCCCATGCGCAGGACCTGATGTTCGCGCCCGGCGAGGGCGATTTTCACTGGGACAGCTATCAGGCCTTTGCTGATGCGAATGATCTGGCGGGACAGACCGTCACGATCACCGGCCCCTGGACCGGCAACGAAAAAGAACGCGTTGAAAAGGTGTTCGACTACTTCGAAGCCGCGACCGGCGCGACAGTCGAATACTCGGGCTCTGACAGCTTCGAGCAGGACATCGTTATCTCGGCCGAGGCAGGCTCTGCCCCGAACCTCGCCGTGTTCCCGCAGCCGGGTCTGGCGGCGGATATGGCCAAGCGCGGCCTGCTGACCCCGCTGCCCGAAGGCACCGCCGAGTGGGTCGCAGAGAACTTTGCCGCTGGTCAGTCCTGGGTCGATCTGGGCACCTATGCGGACCAGGATGGCAACGACCAGCTCTATGGTCTGTTCTACCGCGCTGACCTGAAATCGCTGGTCTGGTACGTCCCCGAAGCCTTCGAGGAAATGGGCTACGAGATCCCGCAGACCATGGAAGACCTCAAGGCGCTGACCCAGAAGATCGTCGACGACGGCGGCACCCCTTGGTGTATCGGTCTGGGTTCTGGTGCGGCCACCGGCTGGCCCGCAACCGACTGGGTCGAAGACCTGCTGCTGCGCACCCAGCCTGCGTCGGTCTATGACCAGTGGGTCACCAACGAGCTGCCCTTCAACGATCCCGCGATCATCGGCGCGATCAATGAATTCGGCTGGTTCGCCCGCACCGAAGGCTACGCCGATGGCGGGGCAGAGGCCGTGGCCTCGACCGACTTCCGCGACAGTCCCACCGGTCTCTTCTCGTTGCCGCCGAAGTGCTACATGCACCGTCAGGCGTCGTTCATTCCCGCGTTCTTCCCTGAAGATGTCGAAGTGGGCACCGATGCAGACTTCTTCTACTTCCCGAGCTACGCGGAAAAGGATCTGGGCAACCCGGTTCTGGGCGCCGGTACCCTGTTCGGGATCACCACGCCTTCGGACGCTACCAACGTGTTCCTCGAGTTCATGAAACTGCCGATCGCGCACGAAGCATGGATGGCGCAGGGCGGGTTCCTGACGGCGCATGCGGGTGTGAACACCGGTCTGTATAACACCGACAGTGAACGCGCGATGGGCGAGATCCTGCAGGGCGCGACCACCTTCCGCTTTGACGGGTCGGACCTGATGCCCGGCGAGATCGGCGCAGGTGCGTTCTGGACCGGCATGGTCGATTACACCACCGGCGCCAGCGCCGAGGATGTGACCGCTGCGATCCAGTCCCGCTGGAACGAAATCAAGTAAACCCACTCACGGGCATGGCCTTTCCGCCCATTACGGCGGGAAGGCCAATCCGGCGCCCCAGTGCGCCCCCAATTTCTGATCCAGAAGGAACGAAGCCATGGGCCCGCTCATGCAAGGCGCGTTGACTATCCTGATCGGGGTCTTCGGCTGCATCGGATATTTCTACGCATCGAATTTGATCCTCGACCGGTTGATCTTTCCCGCGCGAAACGACGACGCGGGGCGCAACATCAACCGCGCCAATGCGGTCCGGCCCTGGCTGTTCCTGTTTCCGGCGCTCTTCGCTCTGACGCTCTATCTGGTCTATCCGGTGGTGGGCAGCTTTGTCCGGTCGCTGCATGACCGGACGGGCGACACGTTCATAGGGTTCCAGAACTACCAGAATCTCGCGGCTGACCCCGAATTCCGCAGTGCTGTGTTCAACAACCTGCTCTGGGTGCTTGTGGTGCCCGCGGCGGCGACCTTCCTCGGGCTGGTGATCGCGCAGCTGACCGACCGGCTGAAGTGGGGCGGGATCGCGAAGTCGCTGATCTTTATGCCCATGGCGATCAGCTTTGTCGGGGCCTCGCTGATCTGGAAGTTCGTCTACGCCAATGACGCCAGTATCGGGATGCTGAACGCGGTGCGCTTGTTCTTTGGCGCGGATGGGCCGATTGACCCTCTGCAGGTGCCGTTCTGGAACAACTTCTTCCTGATGGTTATTCTGGTGTGGATTCAGACGGGCTTTGCCATGGTGATCCTGTCGGCGGCCCTGCGCGGCATCCCCGAAGAAACCATCGAGGCCGCCATTCTGGACGGCGCGAACCCATTCCAGATCTTCTTCAAAATTCAGGTGCCGCAGATCATGGGCACTATTCTGGTGGTCTGGACGACGATCACCATCCTCGTGCTCAAGGTGTTCGACATTGTCTACACCATGACAGGGGGCAACTTCGGCACCCAGATCCTGCCGAGTTACATGATGGAATACATGTTCCGCGATGATGGTCGCGCAACTGCGGTGGCGCTGGTGATCATGGTGCTCGTCTTGCCCGTGATGATCTGGAACATCCGCCAAGCCCGCAAAGAAATGCGCTGAGGAGGGGACCATGGAAAATATCGCCGGACATAAATCGGCCCTGACTTGGGTCACCCGCATCTGCGTACTGGTTCTGGTCATCCTATGGCTGGTGCCGACGGTGGGGCTGTTCGTTTCGTCCTTCCGTGACCGTGACGACATTTCGGCCAGCCCGTGGTGGCAGGCCCCGTTCCCGACCGAGCAAGCCGCAGCCACGCGGATTAGCGGAGAGCCGGAGCTGGTCGATGGCGTCTACGTGCTGACCGGAAACTTGAAGGATGTCGAAGAAGGCATTGGCAAGATTACAGCTTTTGGCGTCAGCCGTTCTGACCCCACGGGGATCGTTGCGGGCGAAGTGACCGAGCTGCGCGGCGGTGGCACGCTACTTGTGAACGCCGACGGCAGCTATGAAATGCGCACCCCCGAAGAGCCGGATAGCAAAGGCCAGCGCGTCTATTTCGCTGCCGAAGTGCCCCCCGAATTCACCACCGATAACTACGAGCGGGTGCTCTATTCGAATGGCATGGCGCAGGCCTTTATCAACACGTTTACCGTGACCATTCCGGCGACGGTGATCCCGATCCTAATCGCGGCCTTTGCGGCCTATGCGCTGGCGTGGATGCAGTTCCCCGGACGGGGCCTCCTGATCGCAGGGGTCGTGGGCCTGCTCGTGGTGCCTCTGCAACTGGCTCTGGTCCCTCTCCTGCGGCTGCACAATGAGATCGGCATCGGCCAAAGCTTTGTCGGCATCTGGCTTGCGCATACGGGCTTTGGCCTGCCGCTCGCGATTTACCTGCTGCGCAACTACATGGTCGGCCTGCCCAAAGACATCATCGAAGGGGCCAAGGTCGATGGCGCCACGGACTTCCAGATTTTCACCCGCATCGTGCTGCCCCTCAGCTTTCCAGCGCTGGCCTCTTTTGCGATCTTCCAGTTCCTGTGGACATGGAACGATCTGCTGGTCGCCAAGGTTTTCTTACCGTCCGACAGCGGCAGCTGGGTGATGACACGCAAGATCGCCGACGACCTTCTGGGCTCGCGCGGGGGTGACTGGGGCATTCTGGCGACGGCAGCCTTTGTGTCGATTGCCGTCCCGATCGCCGTGTTTTTCCTGATGCAACGCTATCTGGTCCGCGGCCTTTTGGCCGGATCTGTGAAATAACGCGGCCCCCTCCGGCCGCATCCGAGACAATAGAAAGTATTCACCATGGTTCCCAAACTGAGCAAAGCCGAAAACCCCGATTGGTGGCGCGGCGCAGTCATCTACCAGATCTATCCGCGCAGCTATCAGGACAGTAACGGCGACGGGATTGGCGACCTCTTGGGCATCGTCCAGCGTCTGCCTTACATCGCCTCGCTCGGGGTGGATGCGATCTGGATTTCGCCGTTCTTTACCAGCCCGATGAAGGATTTCGGCTACGACGTGAGCGACTATTGCGACGTGGACCCGATGTTCGGCTCGCTCGCGGATTTCGACGCGGTGATCGAGACGGCGCATTTCTACGGCATCAAGGTGATGATCGATCTGGTGATGTCGCACACCTCGGACCAGCACCCGTGGTTCATCGAGAGCCGCGACAGCCGCGACAATCCCAAGGCCGATTGGTACGTCTGGTCCGACCCCAAGGATGACGGCACGCCGCCCAACAACTGGCTGTCGATCTTTGGCGGACCGGCTTGGCAGTGGGATGCAGGGCGCGAACAGTATTACCTGCACAACTTCCTTGTGTCCCAGCCCGACCTGAATTTCCACAATCCCGATGTGCAGGATGCCGTCCTGAGCGCCGCGCGGTTCTGGCTGGAGCGGGGGGTCGATGGCTTCCGTCTGGACACGATCAACTTCTACTTCCACGACGCAGAACTGCGGTCGAACCCCGCTCTGCCCAAGGAAGAGCGCAAGGACACCATCGCGCCCTCGGTGAACCCCTATAACCACCAGCGCCACCTATATTCCAAGAACCGTCCCGAGAACCTCGCCTTCCTGAAGAAGTTCCGCGAGGTGCTTGATGAATTCCCCGGTGCCGCGACCGTGGGCGAGGTCGGCGACGCGCAGCGCGGTCTGGAAATTATGGGCGAGTACACCCGCAAGGGCGAGGGTGTGCATATGTGCTATGCCTTTGAATTCCTCGAGAACGAGCCCCTGTCGCCCGAGAAAGTGGTTCGTGTGATGAACCAGGTGGACGATGTGGCCGCCGAAGGCTGGGCCTGTTGGGCCTTCTCGAACCACGACGTGGTGCGCCATGCCAGCCGCTGGAACCTGCTGCCCGCAGCGCAGCGCCTGTTCGTGTCGCTGCTGATCAGCCTGCGCGGGTCGGTCTGTCTGTATCAGGGCGAAGAACTGGGTCTTGCCGAGGCCGATGTTGCCTTTGAGGATCTACAAGATCCCTATGGCATCCAGTTCTGGCCCGAGTTCAAAGGCCGCGACGGCTGCCGCACGCCGATGGTCTGGGACATCGACGAACACAACGCTGGTTTCTCGAACGCCGCGCGGCCTTGGTTGCCTGTGTCGGGGGATCACGCGGCCAAAGCTGTGGCCGAGCAGGAGAAAGACCCCTCGGCGCTGCTGCACCATTACCGCCGTGTGATCGGCATGCGCCATGCGCACCCGTCGCTGGTCAAAGGCGATCATGCGGACCTGAAGGCCGAGGGCACCGTGCTGTCTTTCCGCCGGATCACCGAGGGCGAGGAGCTGTTCTGTGCCTTCAACATGTCGGACCAGCCCGCGACGATCCAAGGGCCCGTGGGCAACTGGCACACCGTCAACACCGAGATGGGCAGCTGCGGCGTGGCCGAGGATGGGAAAATCCATCTGGGCCCGTGGCAGCCCAGTTTTCTGGTAAAGATTTAAGCGTGAACGGGAGGGGGACATTATGGCCGATCTGAAACTGACCGATGTGGCGAAGAGCTACGGGCCGGTCGACGTTCTGAAGCACATTGATCTGGAGATCGAAAAGGGCGAGCTGATCGTCTTTGTCGGGCCGTCGGGATGCGGGAAGTCGACTTTGCTGCAGATGATCGCCGGTCTGGAACAGATCACCGGCGGCGAGTTGCAGATCGACGGGCAGGTGGTCAACAACGTGCCCCCCGCGCAGCGCGGGATCGCCATGGTGTTCCAGTCCTATGCTCTGTACCCGCATATGACCGTGCGCGAGAACATGTCATTTGCGCTGAAAATCGCTGGGAAGTCGAAGGCAGAGATCGAAGCGGCCGTGTCCCGCGCCGCGAAGATTTTGCAGCTGGAACCCTATCTGGACCGTCTGCCCAAGGCCCTGTCCGGCGGTCAGCGCCAGCGCGTGGCGATCGGGCGGTCGATTGTGCGTGACCCCAAGGTCTATCTGTTCGACGAGCCGCTCTCTAACCTCGATGCGGCGCTGCGCGTGGCAACGCGGATCGAGATCGCGCAGCTGAAGGAACAGATGCCCGACAGCACCATGATCTATGTGACGCATGATCAGGTAGAGGCGATGACCCTTGCCAGCCGGATCGTCGTTCTGGCGGGGGGCGGGATTGCTCAGGTGGGCACGCCTCTGGAGCTGTACGAGCGGCCCGAGAATACGTTTGTCGCGCAGTTCATCGGCTCGCCGCAGATGAACCTCTTGGGGGGGCGGATTGTCGGGACGGGGCAGCAGACCCGCGTGGAACTGCCCGAGGGGCAGGGGACGATCCTGTCGAACTACCCCACCAAAGACAGCGATATGGGACTGGAGGTCGAGGTCGGCATTCGCCCCGAGGATATGATCGCGACAGATGGCGCGGACTACGCCTATGAAGGCGAGGTCGAGATCAAGGAAGCCTTGGGTGAGGTCACGCTGCTCTATTTCAAAAAGCAGAAGGCCGAGCATGATCCGGTCATCGCCAAGCTGCCTGGCATTCACACGGATGTGCGGGGCAAGCGGATGCGGATGACGGCGGAACCGGGCAAAGTGCATCTGTTCAACAACGGGCGCTCGTTGCTCTATCGCTGAGCGCGCTAGAGGGTTTCTTAAATGAAAAAGGCTGGTCGGTTGACCAGCCTTTTGCTTGTTTACTTGGTCCGGCTTAGCCGCGACGGCGACCACCCCGGCGTCCGCCACGTCCACCGCCAGCGGCTTGGGCCGCCTGCGCGGCTTCGGCAAAGGTCGCGCCTTCTTTGGTGGCTTCGAGGACTTTGGAGAACTGGATCCACGCGCCGCCGTTCGGGTCGTGGTTCATCAGCATGTTGGCTGCTTTGATCGCTTCCATTTCCACCTGACGCACGGGGTTCATGATCGCTGATGTCATGCCCGCGCCAATCGCCATGGGCAGGAAGGCCG
>CAXQKF010000529.1:0-13262 GCA_964224285.1 Donghicola sp.
CCAAAGGTGAAAACAAACAGGGGAACCAGGATCAGCAGGCCGATCGAGCTGACCTTCATGTTCCAGAAATGCTCGACGCCCGATTTGGCCGAGCCCATGCCAGTGGCGCGTTTGCGGGGGGTAAGATATGCCATCAGACGCTCTCCTCTTATGCGACCAGCATGATGATCCAGGTCAGCACGGTCAGTGCCAAAGACCCGATCACGACAGCCCAGCTCAGGCTTTCGGCGGTTTTGATGTCCAGAGCGATGACCTGATCCCAGATCAGGTGACGCACGCCAGCCAGCGTATGGTACCACAGACCCAGAACGGACAGGCCCATGACCAGATCACCGAACCAGCTGGTGATCACAGCGTTGGCGAAGTCATAGTATTCGGGGCCCGACGCGGCCGCCAGAAACCACCAAACGGTCATCAGTGCTGCAACCAGCAGGGCGTTTCCGGTGATACGGGTCAGGATCGACGTAATCGCAGTAATCGGCAAGCGATAGATCGTCAGGTGCGGTGAGAGCGGGCGGTTGCCCCGATTCACATCAGCCATAAGTCTTCCTTTCGGTTGCGCAGCCGACTCCCTAGGTGGCCGCGGTGCCTCGGGCAGATTGATAGCCGATTTTCGCGATCTGTCACGGCTCCAACGTGCCGCATGGCAGCATTTTATCGTGTTTCCGTCATATTTTTTTGAAACGTGATCACACCGTTAATAAGTGTGATCACGTTTTAGCGTTAACAGGGAATCAGAACCCAGTAGTCCAAATCCAAGAGTACTTCGCTCAGGTATTTGCCGTTCTCACCCTTAAGGTTGAACGGTGCGCCGCCCTTTGTCGCGACCAGACGCAAGCGCAATGCACCAACGCCGGGCGCGCTGGTTTCGGCCTTGTCCAGAACCTCGGTCCAGCATTTCACAGTATCACCCGCAAAGCACGGATTGGCATGTGCGCCGCCGTTGATACCCGCGATCATCTGCGCATTGGCCAGACCGTTGAACGACAACGCCCGCGCCATCGAGATCACGTGGCCGCCGTAGATCAGGCGCTTGCCATCTTCGCGAAAGGTCGCGTCGAAGTGCACCTTGGCGGTGTTCTGCCAGAGGCGGGTGGCCAGCATATGCTCGGCTTCTTCGATGGTGACGCCGTCCACGTGGTCGATCTTCTCGCCCACTTCGTAGTCAGCCCAGCGATGCGTCTCGCCTGCCAAGGTGAAGTCATAGCCGGTGAAATCCAGCCCCTCGGGGATCACCAGATCCTCGACTGACAGAACCTTTTTCAGATCAGGCACAACGGCGTCCGGCGCAGGCGCGGTCACGTCGCGTTTGCGGACCATGACCCAGCGGACATATTCCATGACCACTTCGTCGTTCTGGTTCAGACCCTGAGTGCGAACGTAGACCACACCGGTCTTGCCGTTCGAGTTCTCTTTGACGCCGATCACCTCGCTGCGCGAACGCAGGGTGTCGCCCTCGTACACAGGCTTCAGGAAGCGGCCCTCGGCATAGCCAAGGTTCGCCACCGCGTTCAGCGACACGTCGGGGACGGTTTTGCCGAACACGGTGTGGAACGCGATCAGATCATCCATCGGCGATTTGGGCAGACCGCTGGCCTGCGCAAATGCGTCCGACGAATACAGGGCATGACGGGCAGGATAGAGCGCATGGTACAGCGCCCGCTCCCCACCCGAGACCGTCCGCGGAACCGCGTGGTCAATCACTTGGCCCACTGCATAATCTTCAAAGAAACGTCCCGCGTTGGTCTTGCTCATGTCATTGCTCTCCGAGTTTCATGTCGGGGGTGTACTCACCCGCGATCTCTTTGGTGACCGCCTGACCGCACCGCATCTTGCCGGTGGAATGGTCAAACGCATAAGTCGGGTTGCCGTGCAGTTCCCAGCCCTTGGACAGGGCCAGAGTCACCTTGTGGCAAAAGTCCGAGGTGTCGTCCTCGGTCAAAAAACGATAGATTTTGCTCATCAGTCTTATCCTTGTGGGAAGGGCGAGACGCCCAAGGCCATATGAATGCCGGTGATTACGCCGAACGCAACCAAGGTGATGACCACCAGAAGGATGTCCTTTTTGGCGGGGCCTTTCGCGGGGCGCTCCCAATCGGGCTCGGCGCGGTTGATCAGCATGACCTGCATCCCCGCCCACAGCAGCATCCCGCCAAACAGGAGGATCGAGGCCAGATCCCCGTTCACAAGCAAATGCGCCACCGCCCAGATTTTCACAGAGATGAGCATCGGGTGACGGGTCCAACCGCGCAGGCGGCCCTTGGTGTGGGCCGTTCCGAACACGAACACCGCAACCAGCATCAGCAGGTTGTTCAGATGTACGGTCCACGCGGGCGGGTACCAGACGTTGATAAACGCGGCATTCCGGTAGCCGACGATCATCATGGCAAGGCCCAGAACGATCAGCAGGGTCGACAGGCCCTTGGCCTTTTGCCCCATCTGTTCATGGATGGCGGGTAGAATTCGCTTGTAATAGTGGCCCCCTGCCCAGAGCAGGAGACCGAGGATCAGGATAAGCATTCTGGCTTACTCCGCGGCTAGAGCTTCGATTGCCTCCGCTTGTGCCAGAATTTTCTTTGCTGTGACAATGTGAAGGTTCTCGACGATCTTGCCATCGACCACCGCAACGCCCTGCCCATCGGCTTCTGCCTGTTCGAACGCCGCAATCTGACGCTTGGCCAGATCGATCTCGGCTTCGGAGGGGGCAAAGGCTTCGTTGCAGATCGCGACCTGCGCGGGGTGAATCAGGGTCTTGCCGTCAAAGCCCATGTCACGGCCCTGCTCGCATTCGGCCTTCAGACCTTCGTCGTCTTTGAAGGCATTATAAACACCATCCACCGCGATCACGCCGTTGGCTTTGGCCGCCAGCAGGCACAGCTGCAGGCTGGTGATCAGGGGCAAACGATCGGCGCGGAAGCGCATGTTCAGCTCTTTGGCCAGATCGTTGGTGCCCATGACAAAGCCCTTGAGGGCGGGGTGTTCGGCAATCTCTTCGGCGTGGAGCATCCCTTTGCAGGTCTCCATCATCGCCCAGATGTCCATGCCGGGCACCAATGCTGCCAGTGCATCCAACTGCGCGGGACCATCAACCTTGGGCAGCAGAACCGCATCAGCATTCATGGTCGCCACGGCGCGCGCGTCGTCCTCGCCCCAATCAGTGTCCAGACCGTTGATGCGGACAATTTTCAGACGGTTGCCGTAATCCCCCTCGGCCAGAGCGGTCTTCAGGGTGTCACGGGCACCGACTTTTTCATCAATCGCCACTGCATCTTCGAGGTCAAAGATGATCGCGTCGACAGGCAGGGTCTTTGCCTTTTCCAGAGCGCGCTCTTTGGAGCCGGGGATGTATAGTACCGAGCGGGTGGGCCGTGTGGTCGCGTCCATCGCAAATCTCCTCGCAATAATGTTGCGTGGATGGATACATTTCCGATCAACTATTTCAAGCGCAATCTTGCCGCAATGCAGAATACTTTAGGACAATGCGTCGAAGATCAGTTTGGCACCAGTCAGGGTCAGCGCGACATAGGTGAAGATGAAGAAAGGCTTCTCGGGCACGAGGTGGTGCGCCTTGACCCCCAAGTACACCCCAAGCACCGCAAACGGCGCGAGGAACAAGTCGGCGAGGAAAGTCTGTTGGGTAAAGATTCCCAAGGCGAAATAGGGGATGAACTTCATCAGATTGATGGCCCAAAAGACGATGATCGTGGTCGCCTGAAACGTGGTCTTATCCATGCCCTGACGCAGCAGATACACCGCCACAGGCGGCCCGCCCGCATGGCTGACAAAGCTGGTGAACCCCGCCATCATCCCTGAAAACGCGCCCCATCCGGCCCCCAAAGGCTCTCCCGAGACTGTGAGCCACCCCTTGGCCCGCGCAACAGCCCATACAACGAATGCGATAGAAATCCCGCCGATCAACAGACGAAACAAATCCGGATCCGCGAGGTCATACAAAAAGGCCCCCAGCGCCACACCAGGCACAGCGCCGATGATGATCCGCAGGGCATCGCGGCCGCTCCAGCGCTTCCAGTAGGGACGCAGGGAAAACACATCCATCAGCATCAGCAGCGGGAGCATAATCCCCAGCGCGATGCCGGGTTCCAGTAGCAGAGCCAGAATCGAAGCAGAGGCAAACGACGCCCCCGATCCGAACCCCGCCTTTGTAATTCCAGCGAAAATCACGGCCGGGATCGTGATCGCAAAGAAGACAAGGCTAAAATCGATCACGAAAGTTCCTTTCAAAAAAGCGCATACAAATAGGGCTTTAGCATAGGGTTAGCGTTCACATAAGCCGCTGATTTCGCTGCGCCGCATCGCAGCACACTTGCGCGACGCCAAACAAAGCACTACCCAAAAGCCCAATTTCAACCGACCCGGAGATGAAATCCATGGCTCGACCCAAGATTGCCCTTATCGGCGCTGGTCAGATCGGCGGCACCCTTGCTCACCTGGCTGCAATGAAAGAACTCGGCGACGTCGTATTGTTCGACATCGCGGAAGGTACCCCGCAGGGCAAGTCGCTCGACATCGCAGAATCCGGCCCCGTTGCTGGCTTTGACGCGGCAATGAAGGGCACTCAGGACTACGCCGATATCGCTGGCGCAGACGTCTGCATCGTGACCGCAGGTGTTCCCCGCAAGCCCGGCATGAGCCGTGATGACCTGCTCGGCATCAACCTGAAGGTGATGAAGTCGGTCGGCGAAGGCATCAAAGCCCACGCACCCGACGCATTCGTCATCTGCATCACCAACCCGCTCGACGCGATGGTTTGGGCTCTGCAGCAGTTCTCGGGTCTGCCCGCGCACAAAGTTTGCGGCATGGCTGGCGTTCTGGACTCGGCTCGTTTCCGTCACTTCCTGTCGCTGGAGTTCAACGTCTCCATGCGCGACGTGACCGCGTTCGTTCTGGGTGGCCACGGCGACACCATGGTTCCGCTGACCCGCTACTCGACCGTAGCCGGCATCCCTCTGCCCGACCTGGTAGACATGGGCTGGACCACCGCAGAGAAGCTGGAAGCGATCGTTCAGCGCACCCGTGACGGCGGCGCAGAAATCGTGAAGTACCTGGGCAACGGATCGGCGTTCTACGCACCTGCGACCTCGGCGATCGAAATGGCTGAAGCCTACCTGAAAGACCAGAAGCGTCTGCTGCCCTGCGCGGCTTACGTTGACGGCGCGTTCGGCCTCGAAGGCTTCTACGTTGGTGTTCCCACCATCATCGGCGCCGAAGGCATCGAGAAGGTTGTGGACATCAAGCTGACCAAAGACGAGCAGGCAATGTTCGACAAGTCGGCGGACGCGGTCAAAGGCCTCGTTGCTGCTTGTAAAGAGATCGAACCCTCGCTGGCCTAATCGCCGCACCGGTTCCGGATTTCGAAACGCGCGCCCCAGTGGCGCGCGTTTTTCATTTCAGGCGGTCCAGCAGGTCCCCTGCCCGCTCGCGCAGAATGGCGTCGAACCCGTCCACCGACAGATCAGGCATGTACCCCAACTGCGCTGCGATCTGCTCCGCCGGATCAAAGGGCGCATCCACGAACATATCACGCGCCTCGAGACGCGCCCGCAGGCCGCCATCGGTGACCTTCAGACGGTTGTGGAATTTCATCAGACCGTTTTCGGATTGCGACCGCCGCAGCGCAAATAACACTTGCTCGCGCCTGTGCCCCCCGAGCATCCCCTGCACCACATCCCGCGGCAAGGTCGCATAGCGCAGCACCTTGAGCATCCAGTGCAGCGGCGTCATCCCGTCAAAATGCAACAAAGCGATCTCTGGCACGTAGTCGCCCTGAAGACGACGCTCCTCTTCTCTTGGGGAATGGATGCCGATCCGCCAGCCCTTGCCCGTGGGGACCAGAGCTTTGCCTGCAGAGTGTCCCGTCAGCCCTTTGGTCAGGAACGGGGTCGAGCGCCAGAAGGTCTCTTGGTCGTCCTGAAGCTTGCCCAGGTAAGGCACGCGAAACCCGCCATCGAACAATCCCTGCGGCGCGCTTTCGGTCAGGTACGTGCGCTCCCACGGCGGAATGCGCAGAAACCGCCCCTTGCGGGCGTATTCTTCGATCAGTTGCGTTACGGGTCGCTCGGGCATCAGGAACTCGTCCGCATCCAGATGGATCAGCCAATCGGCCTGTGTCCGGCGATAGGCATCCGTGGCATTGGCCCCCTGTCGACGTGTCTGCCGGGTGCCCTGCGAATCGACCCTGATCCGCGCCCAATGCGCCTCGTCACAGCGGATGACGTTGACCCCTTCAACTACCTCGAGTTGATCAGCGACCGGATCATCGGGATCATCCAGATAGACATGCACCTCTGCTGCCCCAAGGGATAGGTGCCATCCCACATTGGCCATAACCAGTGGGATAGGCTCTTTGACCGTCATGACAACGGCCCAACTTATGTTAGCGCCGGACCTCATGCGAATCTTTGTGCAACACCACAAACACTTGTGATCACACCCTCAAAACCTGTGATCACAAAAGGCAGAAATATGCCGGTTTTCAAGCCTGTCACGCAAAAACTCCTTAATACGCTCATCGCATGGGCGTATATGTACACCGAATTTCAGCAAGATGGGACAGGTCCATGAACATTCACGAATATCAGGCCAAAGCACTGCTGCGCGAATACGGCGCACCGGTCAGCGACGGCCGCGTCGTGCTCAAGGCCGAAGACGCTAAAACCGCTGCTGGTGAGCTTGACGGCCCCCTCTGGGTTGTAAAGGCACAGATCCACGCTGGTGGTCGCGGCAAAGGCACTTTCAAAGAAGCTGACGCTGGTGAAAAGGGCGGTGTTCGCCTGGCCAAGTCGGTCGAAGAAGCAGCCGAAGAAGCCAAGAAGATGCTCGGCCGCACTCTGGTCACCCACCAGACCGGCCCCGCCGGCAAGCAGGTGAACCGCATCTACATCGAAGATGGCTCGGACATCAGCCGCGAACTGTACCTCGCGCTGCTGGTTGACCGCGTCACCAGCCGCATCTCGTTCGTCTGCTCGACCGAAGGCGGCATGGACATCGAGGAAGTCGCAGCGTCGACCCCCGAAAAGATCCTGTCCTTCTCTGTTGATCCCGCAACCGGCTACCAGCCCTACCACGGCCGCCGCATCGCGTTCTCGCTGGGTCTGGAAGGCGCACAGGTCAAGCAGTGCGTGAAACTGATGGGCCAGCTCTACACCGCCTTCGTCGAGAAGGACATGGAGATGCTGGAAATCAACCCGCTGATCGTCATGGAAGACGGCAACCTCAAGGTGCTGGACGCCAAGCTGGGCTTTGACGGTAACGCTGTCTACCGCCACGCGGACGTTGCCGCCCTGCGCGACGAAACCGAAGAAGACCCCAAAGAGCTGGCAGCGTCGAAATTCGACCTGAACTACATCGCTCTGGACGGTGAAATCGGCTGTATGGTGAACGGTGCAGGTCTGGCGATGGCCACCATGGACATCATCAAGCTGTACGGCGCAGAGCCTGCGAACTTCCTCGACGTTGGCGGCGGCGCCACCAAAGAGAAAGTGACCGAAGCGTTCAAGATCATCACCTCGGACCCCAACGTTAAGGGTATCCTCGTGAACATCTTCGGCGGAATTATGCGCTGCGACGTGATCGCAGAGGGCGTAATCGCAGCTGTAAAAGAGGTCGGCCTCAAAGTTCCGTTGGTCGTTCGCCTCGAAGGCACTAACGTCGAAAAGGGTAAAGAGATTATTAACACCTCTGGTCTCGACGTGATCGCCGCAGACAACCTCAGTGACGGCGCGGAGAAGATCGTTAAAGCAGTGAAAGGTTAAGTATGCGTTTTTTGGTTCTGGTTGGCTGTGTTTTTGTTTCGGCCTGTGTGAATTTCAATGCTCCGGAGCATCCGGCAAATGAAACTCAACGGAAAGATTTCATCGGGTATGACTTGGGCGATCGCCCAGCGCCTCTGGCAGGTATCCCCGCTGACGCAGCCCCAGGACCAATCGCAGGACAGATGGTCAGCTATGGATGCCCTCAGGGCGCAACGCTGGTCATCACTCCGGAAGGAAGCCGGTCCTGCGCGCATACTTCGGCCAGCAACCTCACTGTAGGTAGCAGCGCCAATTCAGGTTTCGATCCGTCCGTCATGGACGAGTTGCAGGCAGAGGTGAACCGAACAGGTCAGCCCGCCGCCTACACGAACGGAACCTACACCGTGACGCTGACACCGCCGCCTAGATAACAAGGTTTCGGGGAAACCCGGGCCCGCTCGTAGAAAAATTTAGGAGCCAAGAACATGGCAGTCCTCATCGACGAAAACACCAAGGTAATCTGTCAGGGCCTCACCGGGTCGCAGGGTACCTTCCACACTGAACAGGCCATCGCCTACGGCACCAAGATGGTCGGCGGTGTGACCCCCGGCAAAGGCGGCCAGACCCATCTGGACCTGCCCGTTTTCAACTCGGTTCACGAAGCCAAGCACGTCACCGAAGCAAACGCGACCGTGATCTATGTTCCCCCGCCGTTCGCAGCGGACTCGATCCTTGAGGCCATCGACGCGGAAATGGAACTGATCGTCTGCATCACCGAAGGTATCCCGGTACTGGACATGATGAAGGTGAAGCGCGCGCTGATCGACAGCAAGTCGCGTCTGATCGGCCCCAACTGCCCCGGCGTCATCACTCCCGACGCATGTAAGATCGGCATTATGCCCGGCCACATCCACAAGCGTGGTTCGGTCGGCGTTGTGTCGCGTTCGGGCACCCTGACCTACGAAGCGGTCAAGCAGACTGCTGACATCGGTCTGGGCCAGTCGACCGCAGTCGGCATCGGCGGCGACCCGATCAAAGGCACCGAGCACATCGACGTGCTGGACATGTTCCTGGACGACCCCGAAACCCAGTCGATCATCATGATCGGTGAGATCGGTGGTTCGGCAGAAGAAGAAGCTGCTGAATTCCTGAAAGAGCAGAAGAAAAAAGGCCGTTGGAAGCCCGTTGCTGGCTTCATCGCGGGCCGTACTGCTCCTCCGGGCCGCCGCATGGGTCACGCCGGCGCGATCGTCGCGGGCGGCAAAGGTGGCGCAGAAGACAAGATCGAAGCCATGAAGTCGGCAGGCATCGTCGTTGCGGACAGCCCCGCAACCCTCGGCGAAGCTGTGCTGAAGGCAATCGGCTAATCCATTACTGACCCTGTCCCCACAGGGCTAGGGTCAGACCAAACACATCAGCCCGCCCGAGGGACGCCTCGGGCGGGTCCAACCTAAATCAGGTGCAGCGATGACCGATCAATCCCCGAACGACCAGTTCCATGCCTCAAGTTTCTTGCAGGGACACAACGCCGAATACATCGAACAACTATATGCGCGTTACGCCACAGACCCGAACTCGGTAGACGAAGCGTGGCAGGCATTCTTTGCTGCCCTCGGCGATGGGGAAGTCGAAGTCAAACAAGAAGCCGCTGGCGCCTCTTGGGGCCGTAGCGACTGGCCGATGATGCCCGCAGGCGATGACGTCTGGGCTCTGACCGGCGAATGGCCCGAAGCGGCCAAAGAAGTCAAAGGCGCTGGCGACAAGATCAAAGCCAAAGCCGCCGAAAAGGGCGTCGAAGTCTCCGAAGAGCAGATCAAGCGTGCTGTTCTCGACTCCGTCCGCGCGCTGATGCTGATCCGCGCCTACCGTATTCGTGGCCACCTGGCCGCCGATCTGGACCCGCTGGGTCTGCACGGCCGTGAGCCCCACCCCGAACTGGACCCCAAGGCATACGGCTTTACCGATGCCGACATGGACCGTCCGATCTTTATCGACAACGTTCTGGGCCTTCAGGTCGCGTCGATGCGCCAGATCGTGGACATCGTCAAACGCACCTACAGCGGCACCTTTGCCCTGCAGTACATGCACATCTCGGACCCCGAGCAGTCCGCATGGCTGAAAGAGCGCATCGAAGGCTACGGCAAGGAAATCACCTTTACCCGTGAAGGCCGCCGTGCGATCCTGAACAAACTGGTTGAGGCCGAAGGCTTCGAAAAGTTCCTGCACGTGAAATACATGGGCACCAAGCGTTTCGGCCTCGACGGTGGCGAAGCGCTGATCCCCGCGATGGAGCAGATCATCAAGCGCGGTGGCGCGCTGGGTGTCAAAGAAATCGTCATCGGCATGCCTCACCGCGGCCGTCTGTCGGTTCTGGCAAACGTGATGGGCAAACCCTACCGCGCGATCTTCAACGAATTCCAGGGCGGTAGCTTCAAGCCCGAGGACGTTGATGGTTCGGGCGACGTGAAATACCACCTCGGCGCATCGAGCGACCGCGAGTTCGACGGTAACAGCGTCCACCTGTCGCTGACCGCGAACCCCTCGCACCTCGAGGCCGTGAACCCTGTTGTTCTGGGCAAGGTCCGCGCGAAGCAGGCTCAGCTGAATGACGCAGACCGCACGCAGGTTCTGCCGATCCTTCTGCACGGCGACGCGGCCTTTGCAGGTCAGGGCGTCGTTGCGGAATGCTTTGGTCTGTCGGGTCTGGTCGGTCACCGCACCGGCGGCACCATGCATATCGTGGTGAACAACCAGATCGGCTTCACCACCGCGCCCCACTTCTCGCGGTCCTCGCCCTACCCCACCGACATCGCTCTGATGGTCGAGGCGCCGATCTTCCACGTGAACGGCGACGATCCGGAGGCTGTGGTTCACGCGGCCAAGGTTGCGACCGAGTTCCGTCAGAAGTTCCACAAAGACGTTGTTCTGGACATCTTCTGCTACCGCCGCTTCGGTCACAACGAAGGCGACGAGCCGATGTTCACCAACCCGCAGATGTACAAGCAGATCAAGTCGCACAAGACCACTCTGTCCCTGTACACCGAGCGTCTGGTCAAGGACGGCCTCATCCCCGAAGGCGAAATCGAGGATATGAAGGCGCAGTTCCAGGCGCACCTGAACGACGAGTTCGAGACTGGCAAAACCTTCAAGCCGAACAAGGCTGACTGGCTGGACGGCCGCTGGTCGCACCTGAACAAGCAGGGCGAAAAGTACCAGCGCGGCAAAACCGCCATCAAGCCCGAGACCATGGCAGAGGTCGGCAAATCGCTGGTCCACGCACCGGACTCGGTCGATATCCACAAGACCGTCAAGCGTCAGCTTGAAGCCAAGGCGCAGATGTTCGAAACTGGCAAGGGCTTTGACTGGGCTACCGGCGAAGCACTGGCCTTCGGCTCGCTCCTGACCGAGGGCTACCCCGTGCGTCTGGCCGGTCAGGACTCGACCCGTGGTACCTTCTCGCAGCGTCACTCGGCCTTCATCGACCAGTCGACCGAAGAGCGTTATTACCCGCTGAACAACATCCGCGAAGGTCAGGCCCGCTACGAAGTCATCGACTCGATGCTGTCGGAATACGCGGTTCTCGGCTTTGAATACGGTTACTCGCTGGCAGAGCCCAACGCTCTGGTCCTGTGGGAAGCCCAGTTCGGTGACTTCGCCAACGGCGCGCAGATCATGTTCGACCAGTTCATCAGCTCTGGCGAAAGCAAGTGGCTGCGGATGTCCGGTCTGGTCTGCCTGCTGCCCCACGGCTTCGAAGGTCAGGGCCCCGAGCACAGCTCGGCGCGTCTGGAGCGTTTCCTGCAGATGTGTGGTCAGGACAACTGGATCGTGGCGAACTGCTCGACCCCGGCGAACTACTTCCACATCCTGCGCCGCCAGATGCACCGCAGCTACCGCAAGCCGCTGGTTCTGATGACCCCCAAATCCCTGCTGCGCCACAAGCTGGCCGTCAGCAAGGCCGAGGACTTCACCACCGGTTCCAGCTTCCACCGTGTCCTTTGGGACGACGCGGAACGCGGCGGCAACTCGGAAACCACTCTGGTGTCGGACGACAAGATCAAGCGCGTCGTCATGTGCTCGGGCAAAGTCTACTACGACCTGCTCGAAGAGCGTGACGCCCGCGGCATCGACGATGTCTACCTGATGCGGATCGAGCAGTTCTATCCCTTCCCCGCGATCTCGCTGGTCAAGGAACTGGAACGCTTCCCGCACGCAGAAATGGTCTGGTGTCAGGAAGAGCCCAAGAACCAGGGTGCATGGACCTTTATCGAGCCCAACATCGAATGGGTTCTGGGCCGCATCAAAGCCACACACAGCCGCCCCCGTTACGTCGGCCGCGCTCCCAGCGCATCGCCCGCGACCGGTCTGGCATCGCAGCACAAAGCACAACAACAGGCCCTCGTCGACGAGGCGCTGACCATCGAAGGAAACTGAGCAAATGACTGAAGTCCGCGTTCCCACCCTGGGCGAATCCGTGACCGAAGCAACCGTCGCCACCTGGTTCAAAAAGCCCGGCGACCGTGTTGAAGCAGATGAAATGCTGTGTGAGCTGGAAACCGACAAGGTCACCGTCGAGGTGCCCAGCCCCGCCGCAGGCGTTCTGGCAGAAATCGTTGCAAAAGAAGGCGACACCGTGGGCGTCGACGCCCTGCTCGCCAATATCTCGGAATCCGGCGAGGCCGCAGCACCTGCGGCCCCCGCCGCCAAATCCGAAGCACCCGCAGCAGCCCCCGCAGCAGCGGGCGGTTCCTCGGTTGACGTGATGGTCCCCACTCTGGGCGAGTCGGTCACCGAAGCCACCGTTTCGACCTGGTTCAAAAAGGTCGGCGACACCGTCGCTCAGGACGAGATGCTGTGCGAACTGGAAACCGATAAGGTTTCGGTCGAGGTCCCCTCGCCCGCAGCTGGCGTTCTGTCGGAAATCCTGTTTGCCGAAGGCTCGACCGTCGAAGCCGGTGGCAAGCTGGGTGTCATCGCATCGGGCGCAGGCGCGGCCGCCGCAGCACCCGCAGCAGCCCCAGCCGCTGCCCCCGCAGCAGCCTCGACCGGCAAAGACGTAGAGCACGCCCCCTCGGCCAAGAAAGCCATGGCCGAAGCAGGCCTGTCCGCAGGTCAGGTTCAGGGTTCGGGCCGTGACGGTCGGATCATGAAAGAAGACGTGGCCAAAGCCGCTGCCGCCGCAGCTGCTGCAACCTCGGCTGCTCCGGCACCTGCCGCTGCACCTCGCGGCCCCGTCAACGCAGACGACGCATCGCGTGAAGAGCGCGTCAAGATGACCCGCCTGCGCCAGACCATCGCGCGCCGCCTGAAGGACGCTCAGAACACCGCAGCCATGCTCACCACCTACAACGAGGTGGACATGACCGAGGTGATGGCGATCCGGAACCAGTACAAAGACGCCTTCGAGAAGAAGCACGGCGTCCGTATGGGCTTCATGTCGTTCTTCACCAAAGCCTGTGTGCACGCTCTGAAAGAAGTGCCCGAGGTGAACGCAGAGATCGACGGCACCGA
>CAXQKF010000530.1:0-2753 GCA_964224285.1 Donghicola sp.
CGCCCCACGTGCCACAGCTGCACGACGATCTTGCCGCCCTCGGCATGGACCGCGTCCGTCACCTTTTTCCACGCAGGGATCTGGCCGTCGGTGAAAATACCAGGGGTCTGGATATAGCCGCGCCCCTCGGGGCTGATGTTGGTGGCCTCGGTGATGATCAGGCCGGCCCCTGCCCGCTGGCGGTAGTATTCGACGTGCAAGTCGTTCACCTCTTGGGTCACGTCATCGGCGCGGTTGCGGGTCAGCGGGGCCATCACGATGCGGTTGGCCAGCTTGATCTTGCCTGCAGTGAAGGGCGTGAAAAGCGTGTCGGTCATGGAAAATCTCCTTTGGTGCGGCCAGATTGGTAGGCCGTTGCCATTGGAGCTAAGAACGCAAACGGGCACCGCAAGTTCCCCTGCGGTGCCCGTGTCGCCAAACAACATGTGCGGGTTTGCACATCACAAAGGTTCGATATCCCCCTCGGCCCGCTTGGCGTGGAAGTCAGCCTCCCACTGGGCAAAGGTGCCTGCGGCGATGGCGTCGCGCATCCCCTGCATCAGGTCCTGATAGTAATGCAGGTTGTGCCAGGTCAGCAGCATCGACTGGATGATTTCCTTGGCGCGGAAGGTGTGGTGCAGATAGGCGCGGCTATAGTTGCGGCACGCGGGGCATGTGCATTCTTCGTCCAAGGGACGCGGGTCGTCCTGATGGCGGGCGTTCTTGATGTTCAAGACACCGCGGCGGGTAAAGACCTGCCCCGTCCGTCCCGAGCGCGACGGCAGCACGCAGTCCATCATATCGATGCCGCGCTTCACGGCGCCCACGATGTCGTCGGGCTTGCCCACCCCCATCAGGTAGCGCGGCTTGTCCACGGGCAGCATGTCGGGCGCATAGTCCAGCACGTCGAACATCATCTCTTGCCCCTCGCCCACGGCCAGACCGCCGACGGCATAGCCATCAAAGCCGATCTTCTGCAGGGCCTCGGCGCTTTCCTCGCGCTGATCGCGGAAGGTGCTGCCCTGCTGGATGCCAAACAGCGCATGACCGGGGCGGTCACCGAACGCATCGCGCGACCGCTGGGCCCACCGCATGGACAGGCGCATCGATTCCAGCGCTTGCTCTTCGGTGGCGGGGAACGGCGTGCATTCGTCGAAACACATCACAATGTCCGACCCCAGCAGGCGCTGGATTTCCATGCTGCGCTCGGGGGTGATCTCGTGCTTGGACCCGTCCACGTGGCTTTTGAACGTGACGCCCTTTTCGGTCAGCTTGCGCAGACCCGCCAGCGACATCACCTGAAACCCGCCCGAGTCGGTCAGGATGGGGCGTTCCCAGTTCATGAACTTGTGCAAACCGCCCAAACGGTCGATCCGTTCAGCGGTGGGCCGCAGCATCAGGTGGTACGTGTTCCCCAGCAGAATATCCGCACCGGTCTCACGCACGCTTTCGGGCAACATGGCCTTGACCGTGGCTGCCGTTCCGACCGGCATAAAGGCGGGCGTCCGGATGTCCCCGCGTGGCGTCGATATCACGCCTGTGCGGGCTTTGCCGTCTGTCGCCTTGAGTTCAAAGCTAAAACCTGTTGCCATAGTCATACTCTCGTTCTATCGCGCGACTAGAATTATGCGCTGAGACCCCGAATTGGTTCGCGTATCAGGAGCCTTGCCAAAATGACTGACCAGACCAACACCCTTTCCGGTGCACCGATGCCTTTAACCCTCGGCTGGGAGGAGTGGCTCAGTCTGCCTGATCTAGGGCTGCCTGCCATGCGCGCCAAAGTGGATACCGGGGCCAAAACCAGCGCTTTGCATGCCTTTGACATTGAATCCTTTGGCAGCGCAACCCGTCCGCGCGTTCGTTTCACTGTGCATCCGATCCCCGGACGCGAGGATCTGATCATTCCCTGCTCGGCCGAGATCGTAGATCGCCGCGAAGTGACCTCGTCCAATGGCGAGACCGAGACCCGCTATGTCATCGAGTCGAACCTGTCGATTGGCGGCCAGTCCTGGCCGATCGAACTGACCCTGTCCGACCGCCGCACCATGAACGCACGAATGCTGCTGGGGCGTCAGGCGCTGATCGACCACGTCACGGTCAGCCCCAACGACCGCTTCTGCCAACCGAAACTCAGCTACGACGTTTATCACAGCACCAAGATCGCACAGGCTGCACCCCGCCGCGCCCTGCGCGTGGCTGTACTCAGCCGCGAGGACAACTATTCCACCCGCCGTCTGGTCGAAGAAGGCGAATCCCGTGGCCACTCGGTCGAAGTCATCGACACCGCACGCTGCTACATGGCAATCAACGCACTGGCCCCCGAAGTGCATTATGACGGCAAGCGCCTGCCCCGCTATGACGCCGTGATCCCGCGCATCGGCGCTTCGATCACCAGCTATGGCACCGCGATCATCCGCCAGTTCGAAACTATCGGCACCTACTGCGTGAACGGCTCACAGGGCATCACCGCCAGCCGTGACAAGCTGTATGCCCACCAGCTGATGGCGAAGTACAAGATCGGAATGCCCGTCACTGCCTTTGCCAGCTCGCCCAAGGACACCGGCAACCTAATGGGTCTGGTCGGTGCGGCGCCGCTGATCGTCAAACTCCTCGAATCGACCCAAGGCAAAGGCGTCGTTCTGGCCGAAACCAAAAAAGCCGCCGAGTCGGTGATCGACGCGTTCCGTGGCCTCAAGGCGAACTTCCTCGTACAGCAGTTCGTCAAAGAAGCCGCTGGCGAGGACATCCGCTGCCTCGTGATCGACGGCAAGGTC
>CAXQKF010000531.1:0-2532 GCA_964224285.1 Donghicola sp.
GTTTTGCGGGGCCTTAGCTGCCCCAGTTGCGAACCTGACCGCAGTCCATGTGGACAAAGTTCGACCGACTGTACTTGCCAACGCCACCTGCGTTGCAGGCCGAAGCCGCTTTGGCCATTTGGCTGACCGAGCGCGATGCGAGGCGTCGGTCGGCGGCTTGGCCACGCATGTGAAGCGAGTTCTTGGCAACACCCGAGGAGCGTGACCGCAGCATGTTGTTGGTCTGGGGGCTGCGATAGCCCGACAGCATCATGTAGGGTTCGCTCACGTCCATCAGGCGGTGTGCTGCAGACATGATGTCAACCGTGCGCGCGTCGATATTCTTGACCTGATTGGTCCGCCAGTCGCGCATGAAATAGTTAATTTCTTCCAGAGCTTCGGGAATGTAGTCCCCGTCGACCCAGTAGATTGTGTTGATCTTTTCGCCAGTACGGCCGGAATACATTTGAACACGCCGTACATCGCCCGACCCACGAAGGAAGCCGAAAGCGTTAGAGTAGGTGGGGGCGGCAGCCACAGCAGTCGCAGCGAAAGCTTGTAGCAACCCACGTCGAGTCACATTCGTGATCGTCATTATGCCTGTCCCATTCATCTTGTTCCGCGTTTTCGCGAATTTTTGATCCATCCCCAGATGTGCGCACTTTATGGCATAGTTACCAAAACACACCAAGGCTCGAATTGAATTGGTTCCATCGTGATAGACCCAATTGGCACTTTTCCGCTCAACACCGCTCGATTGTGACCCAAAGTATACAAAGCTTGGTTAATTCCATTCCCTGCAGGTGATTGACCCTTTTGGGAGTGGACAAAGCCTGTCACCACACGATCATTGGTGTGAACAATTCTAGAACTGCAAAGGACGTGCCATGCTTTCCTTTATGGCTAAAAAACTGATGCGGATTCAGCTTATCGTTGCTGTACTCGCATTCGTCTTTGCGAGTGTCGGGGTGCCTGTCCACGCGCAGAGCGCTGCAATTAAACAAGCAATTGCCGAAGCCTCTGTCGGTGACGATGATATCGCCGCGTTCTACCGCGAGACGAATTTCGAACCGATCTGGCTGGGTCGGGGCAAGAACAAGCGCCGTCTGCAGGCGCTGTTCGAGGCGCTGGAGACCAGCGGCAACCACGGGCTTCCGACATCCTCGTATAATATCGAGGGGCTGCGCAACGATATCGCAAACGCTTCGACCGCGCGGCAGGCGGGGTCTGTCGAGGTCGCGATCAGTGAGACCTTCTTAAAATATGCGCGCGATCTGCAAACAGGGGTTTTGGTTCCGCGCCGTGTCGATTCTTTGATCGTTCGCGAGATCCCCTATCGGAATCGTATGTCCTACCTGACGGCGGTGGTGAAATCTTCGCCGCGCCCGTTCTTCCGCGCGCTGGCGCCGCAGACACAGGAATACAACCGCTTGTTCGCGGTCAAAGCCGATCTGGAGCGTCAGATCGGCCTCGGTGACTGGGGCCAGAAGGTGCCCGGCGCGTTGAAACCCGGTGCTTCGGGCAACAGCGTCGCGATCCTGCGTAATCGTCTGCAAGCCATGGGCTATCTGGGCCGCAGCGCAACCACGACTTACGACGCGTCGATCCAGCAGGCCATTCAGGTGTTCCAGACCGACCACGGGCTGACTGCGGACGGCGTTGCCGGTCCTGCCACGATTGACGAGATCAACAAGTCCGCCGCCGAACGTCTGGCCTCTGTTGTTGTCGCGATGGAGCGCGAGCGTTGGCTGAACAAAGAGCGTGGTGCCCGCCATGTTCTGGTGAACCTGACAGACTTCACCGCCAAGATCATCGACAACGACAAAGTGACATTTGAAACCCGCTCTGTTGTGGGGGCCAACACCAGCGATCGCCGCACGCCCGAGTTCAGCGATGTGATGGAGCACATGGTCATCAACCCGACCTGGAACGTCCCGCGCTCGATCACGGTCAAAGAATACCTGCCCATGCTGCAAAAGAACCCGAATGCGGTGGGCCATCTGAACCTGATCGACAACCGTGGCCGTGTCGTGCCGCGCTCTGCAGTCAACTTTGCCCAGTACACGGGCAAGACCTTTCCTTTTGCTCTGAAGGAACCGCCGAGCCAGGGGAACGCGTTGGGGCTGGTGAAATTCATGTTCCCGAACCCCTACAATATCTATCTTCATGATACTCCGGCCAAGAGCCTGTTCGGACGCGAAGTGCGGGCCTATTCCCACGGGTGCGTGCGTCTGCATCAGCCGTTCGACTTTGCCTATGCGCTGCTGGCCAAGCAGGAAAGCGATCCGCAGGGCTATTTCCAGAGCATCTTGAGCACGGGCCGCGAGACCACGGTTCCCCTGAAAGAGGCCGTGCCGGTCCACATTATATACCGGACTGCGTTCACCTCGGCCAAAGGACACGTGCAATACCGCCGCGATGTCTACGGGCGTGACGCCGCGATCTGGTCGGCCTTGCAGCAGCGGGGGGTGGTACTGCGCGCCATTCAGGGCTAGATCAAATCCCGGACTAGGCCGGGAGGCACTGAATGACGACCTTTACTCTTGCCGAAAT
>CAXQKF010000532.1:0-3971 GCA_964224285.1 Donghicola sp.
ATCCACCGCGGACAGGTCACGACCCTGTTCGGAGAAAACGGCGCGGGCAAGTCCACGCTGATGAAGGTGCTGTCGGGCGTGATCCAGCCCACCACGGGGAAAATCCTGCTCGACGGGCAGGCCGTCAGCTTTGCCTCATCGAGCCACGCGCAGTCCTTGGGGATTTCGATCATTCACCAAGAACTGAGCCTCGCCCCGAACATGACCGTGCGGGACAACATCTTCCTTGGCCGCGAAATCCGGACACCCACCGGTGTGGACTATGCCGAAGAAGAGCGCCTGACCCGCCTGCTGATGGAAGAACTGGAAGAGGACATCGATCCCCTGACCCCAGTCGAGGAGCTGCGTCTGGGGCAACAGCAGATCGTGGAAATCGCTCGCGCTCTGTCGGTCAAATCGCGCATCCTGATCATGGACGAGCCGACCTCGGCTCTGTCCGCGACCGAGGTGGAGGTGCTGTTCAAGGTCATCCGCGACCTGACCAGCCGCGGCGTGTCGATCGTCTACATCTCGCACCACCTCGAAGAGGCGCTGACCATCACCGACCACGCCGTGGTTCTGCGCGATGGCAACATGACCGCCTATGCCCCCCGTGCCGAGATCGATCTGGAATGGATCGTCCGCAACATGGTCGGCGAGAATTTCGATCTGGGCTCCCCGCCCGAGGGCTACACCTTCGGCACCCCTGCCCTGTCGATCCAGAACCTGACCGTGATGGACGAGGCGGGCGCAGGATTTGCCGTGGTCGATAACCTGTCGCTGGACATCAAAGCGGGCGAGATCGTCTGCATCTACGGCCTGATGGGCGCTGGACGGACCGAGTTGATGGAAACAGTCGCGGGCCGCCTGAGCAAAGCGGGCGGAGAAGTGCGCCTGCACGGACACGAGGTCAGCCAGCTGACCATCGCGCAGCGCATCGAATCCGGCCTGTGTCTGGTGCCAGAGGACCGTCAGCGCGACGGCCTCGTGCAGACCATGAGCGTGGGGCAGAATCTTTCGCTGGCCTCGATCCGGAATTTCACGCGGGGGCTCTTTACCTCTCGCAAGGACGAGAGCCGGCTGATCGACGACACCATCCGCGATGTCACCGTGAAAACCGATGGCGGCGGGGCGGCGATTGGTTCGCTATCCGGCGGAAACCAGCAGAAAGTCGTGATCGGCAAGATGCTGGCCACCCACCCCACCGTCATCATGCTGGACGAACCCAGCCGCGGCATCGACATCGGTGCCAAGGCCGAGGTGTTCCGCCTGCTTGCCGAGCGGGCCCGCGACGGGCTCGCCGTGCTCTATTCGACCTCCGAAGTCAGCGAATGCCTGTCCATCGCCCACCGCATCATCGTCATGCACAAGGGTCGGATCAGCGCAGAATTCGGTCCCGACGCCACCAAAGAACAGATCATGGCCGCCTCTGGCGAGTCCGTGGCCGCTTAACCAATACGGAGTCCCCAGATCATGTCTGCACTCAGTTCCTCTTCGAAATCCTCGCGCTCGGGTCTGTTCGGCGAAGGCTTTGACCTTGGCCGCCTGCTGCTGGAAGGCCGCGCGTTCTTTGCCCTGATCGCGATCATCGTAATCTTCTCGTTGCTGTCGCCGTTCTACTTCTCGGTCAGCAACTTTCTGACCATGTCCAGCCACGTGGCGATCTTTGGCTTCTTAGCCATCGGAATGCTGCTGGTGATCCTGAACGGCGGGATCGACCTGTCGGTCGGTTCGACCCTTGGCCTGTGCGGCGTGGTCGCGGGTTGGCTGATGCAGGGCATCACGGTCGAGGCTGCGGGCGTCATCCTGTATCCGCCCGTCTGGGCTGTGGGGGTGCTGACGCTGGCGCTTGGCGCGGCAGTTGGCGCGGTGAACGGCGTGCTGATCGCGTTCTTCAAGGTACCTGCCTTCGTGGCGACCCTTGGCGTCATGTACGTGGCCCGCGGCGTGGCGCTCTTGATGACCAACGGCCTGACCTTCAACAACCTCGCTGGCAAGGCGGATCTGGGGAACACCGGCTTTGACTGGCTGGGGTTCAACCGGATCGCCAATGTACCGATTGGCGTGATCATTCTGGCGGTGCTGGCTGTGGCAACTGGCCTGATGCTATCGCGCTCAGCCTTTGGGCGCGGGCTCTATGCTTCGGGTGGGAATGCCCGCGCGGCCGAACTGTCCGGTGTTCCGGTCAAGCGTGTGCAGATCGCGGTCTACATGATGTCCGGTGTCTGCGCGGCGATTGCGGGCCTGGTCCTGTCCTCGCAGCTGACCTCGGCGGGTCCGACCGCTGGCACCACGTACGAGCTGACCGCAATTGCCGCGGTTGTGATTGGCGGCGCGGCCCTGACCGGCGGGCGCGGCACCATCCGCGGCACCATGCTGGGGGCGTTCGTGATCGGGTTCCTGTCCGACGGCCTCGTGATCATCGGGGTCAGCGCCTACTGGCAGACGGTATTCACCGGCGCCGTGATCGTTCTGGCCGTGCTGCTGAACAGCATCCAGTACAAGGCCCGTCCCCGCAAATCCTGAATTCTTGGCGGCAGATCCAAAGGGCCAACGGAGGAGCCCTCTGCCGCAAGACACCTGCGGGGCAGACCGCCCCGCACCACTAACCAACCCCAAGGGAGAGTTCTAATGACCACCAAGACCAAGCAAGTCCTGCTCGCTGCTGTTGCCGCCCTGCCCCTGATGGCAGGCGCATCCTGGGCCGAGGGCCTGATGACCATCATCGTCAACGACCCGTCGAACCCCTACTGGTTCACCGAAGGCGAGGTCGCCAAAGCCACCGCCGAGGAACTGGGGTACACCACCACCGTTGGCGCCCACAAAGGCGACACCAACACCGAGAGCACCCTGATCGACACCGCGATCACCAATCAGGCCAAGGCGATCATCCTTGATCCCGCGAACGCGGACGGCTCGATCGGCGCGGTGAAAAAGGCTGTTGATGCGGGTATCCCCGTGTTCCTCGTGAACGCAGAAATCAACCAGTCGGGTCTGGCCAAAGCGCAGCTGGTGTCGAATAACGCACAGGGCGCGGCCTTGGGCGCGATGCAGTGGGTCGAGGTTGTCGGCGACGCGGGCAAATACGTGGAACTCTTTGGCGCACCTTCGGACAACAACGCGCAGACCCGCTCGAACGGTTATGAAACCGTGTTGACCCAGTACCCCGATCTGGAAAAAGCCGCGATGGAAGTGGCCGACTGGGACCGCACCAAGGGCTACAACAAGATGCAGTCGATGCTGCAGGCGAACGCGGACATCAGCGCCGTGATCTCGGGCAACGACGAAATGGCGCTGGGTGCGATTGCCGCGCTGAAAGAAGCGGGCAAGCTGGACGGCGTGACCGTCGGCGGCTTTGACGGATCGCCCGATGCGGTCGAAGCGGTGAAATCCGGCGCAATGGCCTATACCGTGCTGCAGCCCGTCGCGATCTTCTCGGAAGAGGCTGTTCGTCAGGCTGACCACTTTATCACCACTGGCGAGTTGAAGGTGGCAGACGAAAAGCAACTGTTCGACTGCCTGATCATCACCGCTGACAACGCCGCCAACTACTCGGCGCCCTTTGTTCTGTCGGAATAACTCTTTCGACCACAACCTGACCGAAGGGGCGCATCATGCGCCCCTTTTTTCGTTTCAACCCGCGCGAGCCAGATCACCCCGAGGCGCGGGCGCCTAGATTAACTTACTCTTGAATAAAGGTTTTATCGCCCGCGCCGACTGCGCGACAATTGCTGCCGAAACCCGTCCAAAGATACCCTAAGCATATTAAAAATAAGCCGTTTCTCTAAAAGACCCGAGACAAAACCCGATGGACTGACCAATGGCTGACTTGCATCCCGATACCAGCATGGCGCTGGATATTCTATCGAACCCGATCATGATCGCGCATTCCGACATGACCGTGAAATTCGTGAACAAGGCCGCGATGGAGATGTTCCGCAATCTGGAAAGTGCGATCCGTCAGGACTTGCCCCATTTCCGTGTGGACAATG
>CAXQKF010000533.1:0-4592 GCA_964224285.1 Donghicola sp.
TGCAGCGCGGGTTCGAGGGAATCTCTGATTCCGTCAGCCAGTTGCGCGTGCGGGCCGATCGAACGGATGTGGTGGTCCATGCCAGCACCGCCGTCAGTGCCCTGTGGTTGACCCCGCGCCTCGCGACGTTCTGGAAACACTTCCCCGAAACGATCGTGTCCCAGCACGTCAGCGACGACCCCGTGGCGACCAGCAACTGCGATCTGAGCATCGAATACGGTCCCCTGCCCAAAGAGGTGCCGGACACCAGCCGGCCGCTGTTCAACGGGCGGATCCTTGCCCTCGGGAGTCCTGCGTTCAAAGCCCAGCACAAGGTCAGGACGCTGGACGATCTGGCCCGCGCCCCCCTCATCCACCTGAGCGCCGAGGACCGCGACTGGACCAAGTGGTCCGACTGGTTCGGCGCGATGGGTACCGAATACGAAGAGGGTCGCGGGTTCTGGGTAAACAACTACGTGGTCGCACTAGAAGCCGCGCAGGACGACATGGGGGCTGTGCTGGGGTGGACAGAGCTGTTGGGCGACCGCATGGCCGCGGGAAAACTGGTGCCGCTGGTGGATGAGGGAATCGCCACCCCCAAGGACTTCTACGTCCGTATCCACCCCGATGCCCCGCCATCGGCCGCGCGTCTGGCAGACTGGCTAACACGTCCGCTGGCCAGATCCCCCGAGGATTTCGGGATGAGCAACCCCAAAACCACCCCGTAAGCCTGCGGAAATTATACGTAAAACCCTGATATTATCCTATTGATGACATTGGGTTTGCCCCTATCACCGAGAGGCGAGTTCCTACGTCTTGTGGTATAGGTTCGGCATCCCTTTGCCGTGGGGCTACTACGCGGTGATTTGTAAACAGATTAACCTGAATGAAACTGTGGCAGCAGGCACTGAGTTCATGGGGAATCCAGCAGGGGCGCCACCTTTGTGTAGGGACGTCCATGCGCTTTACCATCAAGGCTAAACTCATCCTGACCTTCGGCGCGATCTTCGCGATGTCGTCGGCCTCACTTACTGTGGCGCTCTATGACTTCAGCGCGGTCAACAAATCCTTTTCAGACATCATTGACGTACAAGAAGCCGATGTTCAGTCCGTGAACCTTCTGGCCGAGTCCGAATTGCGTATCCGCTCTCTGGTCGGCGAGGCGCTGGTGGGCCTCGATGGCACTGGAGAGGAACGCATCAAGGGCCTGCGCAGCGAGATGATCGCTGCATCGGATGACTTTTACGGCGAGGTCGCGGACCTTACCCGCCGCCAGCCCGAAGACCTGCAGATCATGATGCACGAACTGATCGTCCTGCATGACCGGATGATGAACGTGAACAAGAACGTGGTCTCGCTGGAACTCAAGGGCGACCCGAAGGCGAACGTACGCTTTCACGGGCCCGCCAAAGAGGCAACCGACGCTGTGGTGACACAGGCGATGGCGGTGCGTGATCGCATGGTCGAGTCGATGCAAGACTCGGTCGTCGAGGCGCGCTCTTTGTATGACCGCTCGCGGATGGTGCTGCTGGGGATCGGCGCGGTGAACATCCTCCTGGGCTTTGTCTGTGCGTTCTTTATCATCACCTCGCTGAACCGTGGTCTCGGCAAAGCGGTCGCTCTGGCCAAACGCGTGGCCGATGGTGATCTGCGCGAGAAGGCCGTGTTCAAGCGCGATGACGAAGTGGGCGACGTGCTGCGGGCCCAGAACGACATGCTCGACACCCTGCGCAATACCGTTGGGAACGTCGCAACCGCCGCCCGCAACGTGGCGGCAGGGGCCAACCAGATGGCCTCCACCTCAGAATCCCTTGCTATGGACTCGACGACCCAAGCGGCCTCGACCGAGCGGGTGTCCAGCGCCGTGGAACAGATGTCCGGCAACATCGCCAGCACCTCTGAAAACGCCAACCTCACCGAAGAGATCGCAACCAAATCCGCCAATGACGCCGCCGAATCCGGCAAAGTGGTCGCGGATGCGGTCAAGGCCATGCGCGCCATTGCCGAACGGATCAACGTGGTTCAGGAAATCGCCCGTCAGACCGACCTTCTGGCCTTGAACGCGGCGGTCGAGGCGGCACGTGCCGGTGAACACGGGCGCGGGTTCGCGGTCGTGGCCTCCGAAGTGCGCAAGCTGGCCGAGAACAGCCAGAAGGCGGCGTCGGAAATCTCTGCCCTGTCGGCAAACACGGTTCAGTCGGCAGCAGCGGCGGGCAAGATGCTCGAGGATCTGGTGCCCGATATTGGCCGCACCTCGGAACTGGTCACGCAGATTTCACAGGCTTCCCGTGAACTGGCGAACGGTTCGCAGGATATCGCGGGCTCTGTCCAGCAACTGGACCGCATAACCCAATCGACCAGCTCTGCGTCCGAAGAGATGTCATCTGCGGCGACAGAATTGTCCAGTCAGGCAGAACAACTGGCAGAGACCATCTCGTTCTTCCGCACTGGCGATGACGACGAGATCAAGGCCGGTGCGGACTGGATGCGCGAACGGGATCACGTCGCGGACATCGGCAAAACCTCCGAGATCGTCGCCAAGGCCGGCCCCGCGGTGGCTCCGGTCGCGGATGCCTCGGATGATACGGATTTCGTCGCTGATGCGGGGGGCGACACGACCCCTGCAGCGGGCAAAAGCTCTGGCGGCAAGAAACGCGAAACCTTCGATTTCAATCTCGGCTGATCCAGGTCCCCCAATACTCTGGAACTGCCAAGACAGGCAGCGCAGGACCCCCATCCTGCGCTGCCTTTATTTTTACCTAGCCCGCGGCGGTGACGCGCACAGCGGCGAACTTGAACTCGGGAATTTTGCCATAGGGGTCGAGGGCAGGGTTGGTCAGCACGTTGGCCGCGGCCTCCACATAGGCAAAGGGCACGAACACCATGTCGGGGGACACGGCGCGATCCTCACGGGCCAGTAGGCTGATGCTGCCGCGGCGGGTTTCCAGCTTGACCTTGTCGCCGACCTTGACCCCCAGCTTGCGCAGGGTGGACGGATGGAGGGAACAGTTCGCCTCTGGCTCAATCGCGTCCAAGACGGTGCTGCGGCGGGTCATGGAGCCTGTGTGCCAATGCTCCAGCTGGCGGCCGGTGGTCATGATCATCGGGTAGTCCGCATCGGGTGCTTCGTCCGGCGGGATCACGTCGGCGGGGGTGAACTTGGCCCGCTTGTTCGCACGGGGGAAGCCATCGCCGAACACAATCGCCTGACCAGGGTCTTCGGGCGATAGAGACGGATAGGTGACGGCATTCTCGCCCTCCAGTCGGTCCCAGGTGATGTTGTCGAGGCTGGGCATACCCTGCTTCATCTCGGCAAAGACTTGGCTGGGGTGGGTGTAGGTCCAGTCCAGCCCCAGCTTCTGCGCCAAGGCCACGGTGATCGCCCAATCCTCGCGCGCCTCACCCGGTGGGGTGGCGGCCGCACGGCCCATCTGGACCTGACGGTTGGTATTGGTGACGGTGCCGTTTTTTTCGTAGAACGCCGCGGCGGGCAGGACCACATCCGCATAGTTCGCCGTTTCGGTCAGGAAGATGTCCTGAACGACCAAGCACTCCAGCTTGGCCAGCGCCTCGCGGGCGTGAGTGACATCGGGGTCGGACATGGCAGGGTTTTCCCCGAGAACGTACATCCCCTTGATCTCGCCCGCATGGACGCCATCGAGGATCTCGGTGACCGTCAGACCCTTTTGGTTGCTGAAATCACCGGTGCCCCAGATCTTGTTGAATTGGCTGCGGATTTTGTCGTTGGTCACGTCCTGATAGTCAGGCAGGAACATCGGGATCAGGCCCGCATCGGACGCGCCTTGAACGTTGTTCTGGCCGCGCAGGGGGTGCAGACCCGCGCCCGGCTTGCCCACGTTTCCGGTCATCAGGGCCAGCGAAATCAGGCAACGCGAATTATCCGTGCCGTGGATGTGCTGCGACACGCCCATGCCCCAGAAGATCATGCCTGCCTCGGCACCCGCGAAATCACGGGCCACGGCGCGGATCGTTTCGGCATCAATGCCGCAAATCTCGGCCATCTTCTCGGGGGCAAAGCCGGCCAGATGCTGCTTCTCGGCTTCCCAGTTTTCGGTGTGCTGGTCGATGTAGGACTGGTCGTACAGTCCCTCTTCGACGATCACGCACATGATCGCGTTCAAGAGGGCCACGTCGGTGCCGGGGCGGAACTGGACCATGTGTTCGGCGTGACGCTTCATCGCGGTGCCGCGCGGGTCCATGATGATCAGCTTGCCGCCGCGCTTGGCGAACTGCTTGAAGTAGGTCGCGGCGACGGGGTGGTTCTCGGTCGGGTTCGAGCCGATGACGATCGCCACATCCGCATTCTCGATCTCATTGAACGTCGCGGTGACGGCGCCGCTGCCCACGTTCTCCATCAGCGCGGCCACGGAACTGGCGTGGCACAGACGGGTGCAGTGGTCCACGTTGTTGTGGCCAAAGCCCTGACGGATCAGCTTCTGGAACAGATAGGCCTCTTCGTTGGTGCATTTGGCGCTGCCGAAACCGGCGACGCTGCGGCCCCCATTTGCGGATCGCAGACCGCCAAGGCCGTTCGCGGCGGCATCCAGCGCCTCTTCCCACGTGGCCTCGCGGAAGTGGGTAAAGGGGTTCGC
>CAXQKF010000534.1:0-7202 GCA_964224285.1 Donghicola sp.
TTGCGAAATCAACGTTGGTATAGGTCCCCAGATCGGTCGCGGTGGTCCCGATCTCCGAAGTTTCACCAGCCTCGGTCACCGAGTACACCTGCACGGTTTCGCTCTCGCCTGTGGTGCGGAAGCCGACGGTGTTTACGTTGTCCTGCGAAATGGTGATGAAGCCAGCGTTCAGGGTCTCGGGTGCGACGTTGTCGATGGTGATGGTTGTGTCATCGCCATAGTCATCGCCGATACCGTCGGTGTTGCCTGCAACGTCGGTCACATCAAGCTGAACCAGAACCTCGCCATTGTTCACTGCGGGAACAACCGAAGGATCAAAGGTCACGGTCCAGTCGCCAGTCGCGGTGTCCACGGTCGCCCGAGTGGTCGTGCTGTCGTCACCGTTCAGGGTCACGTAGACCTCGGTTGCGCCGATTTCGGCAGTACCGGTCAGGGTCAGACCATTCGCGATGTCATCAGAGTTGAAGACAGTGCCGGTCGGGGTCAGATCGTCAATCGCGAGGTTGGTGACCACGGTATCGACAAAGACAGTGCCGGTCGCGCTGACGGTGCCATCGTTGGGGTCCGCATCGGGGTTGCTTTCGACGGCGGTGTTACCCTCTTCGTCGGTCGCATAGATGTAGAGCGGGATGTCGTAGCGATCACCCAGAACAACGTCGCCCTCGGGGACAACCAGTTCCCATTCGCCGTTCTCGTCTGCAGTGACGGTGTACTCGTCAGTTCCCTGCTCGCCGCCGACACGGATGACAACGGTTGCACCTGCTTCGGCAGTACCGGTCAGGGTCACGCCGTCGCCGTCAACCTCTGCTGCGTTCGCAGTAAAGTCGTCGTCGTATGCGGTGCCCTCGTCACCAAAGGACTCGTAGTCCGCGGTCACGTAGGTTTCGGTGTCCAGCGCCAGCTCGTCCGTGGTGGTGACCGAGTTACCATAGGGGTCGGTCGATACGATGGTGATCGGGGTGGTGCGCGTTCCGTCGGGGTTTGCGTCGCCGTCGGCAACTTCGTCCGAAGTGAAGGCAATGCTCCACGAGCCATCGTCAGCAACAACGGTCTCATGGGTGGTGCCGTCGATGGTCAGCGCAACAGTCGAGCCGGGCTCGCCTTCGCCAACGATCAGAACACCGTCCTGATCTTCGTATTCGTCCTCGTTCCAGACGTCATCGGTCGACACGGCACCATCGGTGATGGTGGTGATCGGTGCGATCGTGTCCACAAAGATCGACGGGCCTTCCAGCTCGGTGACAACGCCGGTGGGATCGGTGATGGTCACTTCGGCGATGTGATCGCCTTCGTCGGGGATGTTTCCGGGCTCTGTCGTGACTTCCCAGTCGCCGTTTTCATCGGCGGTAGTGGTCAGGGTCACGTCACCGATCACGACCTCAACGGTCGAACCAGCAGGCGCGGTGCCTGTGATCGGAACGGATTGCGTGGTCTCGTCCGAAGTTACGGTGTAATCACCCGGATCGACGGTCGGCGGGATCGTCGTGTTGGTGGTGTCTTCACCGCCACCGTTGTTGTCATCGCCGTCAGCCAGAGCGGCCAGACCCAGCAGACCGGCTGCGGCCAGACCAGCCGGCCCGAGGCCTGCCAGTGCGGCGGGCGCCAGCATTGCGACGGCTTCGTCATCTGCGGGGGCCATCGCGAAGATCTCGTCACCATCGACAAAGATCAGCTCGTCCGACGGGCTCCATTTGCCCCAGGTCGCGACATCCGCGTAGCCACCAAAGGTCGACGCGCCCTCTTAGCCGGTGATGATCACCTGCGACAGTTCACCGTCGGCCGATACGAAAAGCTTGTTTTCAGCGCCTGCGAAATAGTCCTGAAGAACGATAACACGACCGTCCGCCAGCGCGATTTGAAGGTTAGCCCCTTCACGCACGTAATTCATGACTGAATCACGACGCAAATTCAGAGAGATCTCTTGGCCACCTGTAACTTGAAGAACGGTTTGGCCACCATCTCCGGCTAAGCCACCACGATAAATACCTGTGCCGTCCTTGACGACATAGTCAACTGACTGCATTGCTCTGCTCCGCCTCAAATAGGCCCGTCTTTTCGCGTGGCCTTATTACCATTGAGAATTACGCTACCCTCTTTTGGACACAATCTCCAGTATTTTTGGGCAGGTGGCGTCCTATGTGGCCGAAATCACGCTCTATCGGACAAATCATAGGGATAGGCGGGCGAAATAACCCGAAGACGGCGCCAATTGATCTATATTTTTGCAAAGCCAGCCTAATCTGGAGGCAAATGCTGCAACGGATTTCAGACCGCGGAGTACGCCCGAGCACACGAAGTTCCCGTCCTAAGCAAGCCGCGACACGGGGAATTTTCGAATTATCCACAGGAAGAAAGAATCGTGCGCACGCCTGCCCCCAAGACACGCACGAGACCACGAAAATCGACGGTGAGAGCTTTGTTTTACTGAGGTGACGCTAATCAGTCAGTTTGACTGATGCCCTAAGGGAAATCACTTATGTAAACAAAAATTACATATTGAGCTCTGCCGCGCCCGACAGCCTGAACTCTCAGGCTGGGACAGGGCGCACAGGCATTCTCTTTCGTATAGACGAGGGGGATGAGGATCGTCAGCTCTTGGGATGCTCTCTATTTTGTATTTTTGTAGGGCTACCGGCTACGTTTTTCCGGTGCAAATTCCGAATTGGAGCAATTCTCGGGCAAATAAAAGGCCCACACCGATTGGTGCAGGCCTGTAAGTTCCGAAATGTGGCGTAGGATCAGCCCATACGCTCGGAGGCGTAGGAGCCCGGGCTTGCCGGGAACACCACCGTCTTGTTCCCGTTCAGGAAGACCCGGCGATGGATGTGGGCGTGGATCGCACGCGCCAGAACCTGTGCTTCAACGTCTCGCCCCAACGAGACATAGTCATCAGGGCTTTGGGCGTGGGTCACACGGATGATGTCCTGCTCGATGATCGGACCCTCGTCGAGATCAGCGGTGACATAGTGCGAGGTCGCTCCGATCAACTTCACCCCGCGCTCGAAGGCCTGTTTGTAGGGGTTCGCCCCTTTGAACGAGGGCAGGAACGAGTGGTGGCTGTTGATGATGCGGCCAGACATCTTCTGGCACATCTCGTCCGACAGGATCTGCATGTAGCGCGCCAGAACGATCAGATCCGCACCGGTGTCATTGACCACCTGCATAATCGCCGCCTCGGCCTGAGGTTTATTCTCTTTGGTGACCTTGATGCAGTGGAAGGGGATGTCGTGGTTCACGACCACCTTCTGGTAGTCCATGTGGTTCGAGATCACCGCTACAATGTCGATCGGCAGAGCGCCAATGCGCCAGCGATACAGCAGGTCGTTCAGACAGTGGCCAAAGCGCGAGACCATGATGATGACCTTCATCTTCTCGCTTTCGTCATGGAAGGTGTAATCCATGGTGAAATCGCCCGCCAGACCACCAAAGCCCGCTTCCAGCTCGGACAGCTCTTTGCCCTGCTCGCTGCTAAAGCTCACGCGCATAAAGAAGTTACCGGTTTGCTTGTCGTCGAACTGCGAACTGTCGGTGATATTGCAGCCATTGTCAGCGAGGTAATTTGCGATGGCGGCCACGATCCCGCGGGTCGAGGGACAGGTGACGGTCAGGGCATACTTTGTCATGCGTGTGATCCTTGAGCGGTCGTCTAATGCGTAAAATGCGATAAGCGAGGGTGTCGTACTGCGCCCCGGCCCGTGTGGTTTCCCCTTTGGTGACGCAGTGCAGTTTTCCTGAAATGATTCCTAGCGCGTCGCTTTGGAAAGAATCCGTCGGAAAACGCCAGATCACCTTCGATTAGCGTCCTGCACTGTTGCGCATGGCATAGAGAGGCAGTCTGGATCATGGGTGGTCTAGTCCAATCGGGGAGCCAACCTCGGGAGTGAGGCCTAGGGGCGAGTATCGCGATCCCGCTCTCTACCGGAACGAAAAAACGCCCGTTTTCAGACGAAACGGGCGTTCGGATGTGTGCGATGGGAACGTCGGTTTCCGATAATGGACACCGCGCACCGATCAGAACCTCAGACCAGCTGAACCAAGCGGCGCAGAGCAGCCATGTACCCTTCGATCCCCAGACCTGCGATAACTGCTGTAGCGATATCAGAGACATAGGAATGGTGCCGGAATGCCTCGCGGGCGTGGACGTTCGAAATGTGGACCTCGAAGATCGGCATCTCGCAGGTCACCAGCGCGTCACGGATCGCAACCGAGGTGTGTGTATAGGCGGCAGGGTTGATGACGATCCCGCAGGCTTCGAGGCGTGCACGCTGCACCAGCTCGACAATCTCGCCTTCGTGGTTGCTCTGGGCAAAGACCAGTTCGAACCCGTGCTCTGACGCCAGCGCACGGCACTTGGCCTCGACGTCGGCCAGAGTGTCATAGCCATAGACCTCGGGTTGGCGGGTGCCCAGCATGTTCAGGTTGGGCCCGTTCAGGACAAAAATCGGTTTCGACATGGGAATGCTCCGGAATAACTCGGGCAAGGCCTCTCAAATTCCGGCGCTGCGGTCAATTGGGTAGCGCAGACAGGGAGCACCGCACTTCCGTACAGTTGGGACAGCGCGGCTCTACTTTTTCGCAGTCTGGGTAACCCGATGATCGGTCCAGCCACACGGCAGATTCCGGTAGAAGTAATCGCATCTTTTCAGAACCACGCGGCGCCCGCCTGCCCCGCGTCATAGCCCAAGGGTGCCATTCGATGCGTGCGTCTCTAAAATTCCGCCTTGTCATGACTTTCCTCCTGCAATTCGCGTTTCTGGCAGGGATGGGTTTTCTGGTTCTGTATGAACTCAGCCGAATTCAGGCCAACGGCGATGCAATCGTGAACGAGAACTTCAAACGCATCGAGGTCTTTGACGAACTGGCAGAACGGCAGGCAGGCATCCAGCTGCTCATGCGGGACTACCTGCTGATCGAAGGCAAAGAGCAGCGCCGTGCGTTCAAGTTGGAACTCAAGGAGAACCGCGCGGCACTGGATGATCGCCTGAGCACCGCCCGCGAGGGCGCCTCCCCCGAGACGCTTGAGCTGCTGGATCAATACGCCGCCCTGCGCGGCGAACTCGAAAAGGTCAACAAGAAGGTCATGCAGGTTCTCAGCTTTGGCGGGGCAAGCAAGGCCGGCGAGTTGCTCTATGAGGGCAGCTCGGTCGTCGATGCACAAATGTCCGCGTTGATCGGGGGCATTCTGGAAGAAGAACGCCAGAAGATGGACGCCGCCCTGCTGGCATCTGCGGATACCTTTGACCAAGCGCGCATGATCGCCATGAGCCTACTGGCGGTGGCCGCATTTGTGTCGATCTTGTCCTCGACCCGCATTGTGTCGACGCTGTCCAAAGGCTTCCGCAAGGCCAATGATCTGAGTGCCCGTGTTGCTGACGGTGATCTGACGCAAACCGCCGACCACAAGGAGAGGAACGAAATCGGTGATCTTCTCGACAACCTGAACCGCATGGTGACCGGCCTGCGCGGTATCGTCGGCGAAGTGTCCACCGGCGCCCAGAATGTGGCGATCGGCTCTAGCCAGATGGCCCAGACTTCCGAAGACCTGCGCAACTCGTCGACCACTCAGGCCAATTCGACCGAGAATGTTTCGGCCGCGATCGAGCAGATGTCCTCCTCTATCGCGCAAACCGCCGAGAACGCCGCCGAAACCGAACGGTTCGCTGCCGAAGCCGCTGCCGAGGCGCGTCAAAGCGGCGAGGCGGTCAGCCAAGCCATGTCCGCCCTGCGCGACATCCTCGAGAAGATCGCGGTGGTGCAGGAAATTGCCCGCCAGACCGACCTACTGGCCCTGAATGCAGCCGTCGAAGCCGCGCGCGCAGGCGAACATGGTCGCGGTTTTGCGGTGGTGGCTTCCGAAGTCCGCAAGCTTGCCGAGCGCAGTCAGCAGGCCGCAACCGAGATCGGGGACATTTCGCATGGTACAGTCGACGCGGCCCAGAACGCCAGCGAAATGCTCACGAAACTGGTAAAGGCCATCGAGCAGACTTCGGATCTGGTGAGCGACATCTCGCGCTCCAATTCCGAGATCTCCTCTGGCGCCCAGAGCGTCCGTAGCACCATTCTGGAGCTTGACGGCTCGACCCAAGCCAACGAGGCCGCCTCCGAAGAGCTGTCCGCCACCGCCGAGGAACTCTCGGCCCAAGCGGCGACATTGCGCGACTCGATCCGCATCTTCCGCCTGAGCGAGGATGCAGACGCGACCAATCCCGAAACCGATTTGACCGAGCTGCTGGCGAACTCTGGCCCATCGTCCGCCGATGACGCCCCCATCAAGCTGACCGATGACGACGAAGACACTGACAGCAAGGTCGATTTTACGCCCGCATAACGCGGATCACGCCAGCGGATCAGTCTGGTGCAGAGTGATCCGCATACCACCATGAGGCACAGGCGGGGTTGTCGGCAGGAACGGCAGCCCCGTTGCCTTTGCCAGCCCGCCGTCCGTGGTGATGATGCCAACGCGCCAGCCCTTGAACCGCGCCATCAGGGTTTTTCCCAGCGCGCCATACAGAGCAAATAGCTGCTTCTTATTGCCGATCCGTCCGCCATAAGGCGGGTTCACGATCACGATGCCGGGTTCACAATCGGGGCGCTGCAAGTCACTGACCGCCGCATGGGCAAAGGCCGTCACGCCCCCTACCCCCGATTTATCAGCGTTGATCGTGCTCATCCGGATCGCGCCGGTATCACGGTCCGAACCGTAGAACTGCGCGGGCACCTCGCGGGGCTGAACGCCCGCTTTCAGCGCGTCGAACACTTTGGCGTCATAGTTCCGCAGGGTCTGGAAGGCAAAGCTGCGGCTGCGACCGGGATAGAGGCCCATAGCCATCTCCGCCGCCTCGATCACAAAGGTGCCAGAGCCGCACATCGGGTCCAGCACCGCCTGCGAGCCGTCATACCCCATCTGGCGCAGGAACGCGGCGGCAAGGTTTTCGCGCATGGGCGCCTTGTTCACCAGCTCCTTGTGGCCGCGTTTGTGCAGGCTTTCGCCGCTGGTATCGATGCTGAAGGTACAGAGGTCATCCTCGATCCGCAGCTTGATCACCAGCTCGGCCTCTTGGTCGATCACAGCGCCCACGGTGTCCTTCAGCGCGGTTTTCACGCGGTCGGCGGCAGCGCGGTCATGGTAGATCTTGGACTTGCGGCACGTGGCCTCGACCTTGACGGTCACACCCTGCGGCAACAGATCGGCCCACTCGATC
>CAXQKF010000535.1:0-11953 GCA_964224285.1 Donghicola sp.
AAAACACCGAAGGCGAGTATTCCGGCGCCGGTGGCCGTGTCCATCAGGGGCAGGGCAACGAGGTCGCCGTCGAAACCGCCATTTTCACCCGCGAAGGGGTGGAGCGGATCATCCGGTTCGGCTTTGAACAGGCGATGATGCGCCGCAAGCATCTGACATCGGTCACCAAATCCAACGCGCAGAAATTCTCGATGGTGTTCTGGGACGAGGTGACGCGCGAGGTTGCAGCCGATTTCCCCGAAGTTACCGTCAGCCACATGCATATCGACGCCATGGCCGCCAAGATGGTGATGGCCCCGCAGGATCTGGACGTGATTGTCGCCTCGAACCTCTTTGGTGATATTCTGACCGACCTTGGGGCGGCTATTCAGGGTGGGCTTGGCTTTGCGGCCTCGGCCAATATCAGCCCTGATCGCGCGTTGCCGTCTATGTTTGAACCCGTTCATGGCTCGGCCCCCGATATCGCGGGGCAGGACATCGCGAACCCCATCGCGGCGATCTGGTCGGGGGCGATGATGCTGGATCATCTGGGTCAGACCGAAGCCTCGGGCGCTGTGCTGAAAGCGATTGAGGCCGCCACGGGACAGGGCATCGGCATCCGTCCGGGCCTGAACTCTACATCCGAATTCACCGCGGCGATCTTGTCCGCGCTGGAGGCCTGAGCCATGCAGTTGAACGATCCCGATCTTTTCCGTCAGGCCGCCTTGATCAATGGTGACTGGATTGCCCGCGATGATATGCCTGTGATCAACCCCGCCACCGCCGCGCGCATGGGCCATATGCCGGACTGCACGGCCGACGAAACCACCGCAGCCATCGCCGCCGCCGAAAAGGCGATGATCGCGTGGAAGGCCAAGACCCATCTGGAACGCGCGGACCTCTTGATGGCGTGGTACGATCTGATGCTGAAACACGCGGACGATCTGGCGATGATCCTGACCTGCGAACAGGGCAAACCGCTGGCCGAGGCCACGGGCGAAATCCTGTATGGTGCGTCCTGTGTCCGCTGGTTCGCCGAAGAGGGGCGCCGGATCAACGGGCACATCATTCCGTCGCCCGTCGCGGGCAAAAAGATTTTCGCGATGAAAGAGCCTGTGGGCGTCTGCGCGATCATCACCCCTTGGAACTTCCCCAACGCGATGATCACCCGCAAGGTCGCGCCGGGTCTGGCCGCTGGCTGCACCATGGTGATCAAGCCGTCGGACTTTACCCCCTATTCGGCGCTGGCCTTGGGTGTCTTGGCCGAGCGCGCGGGCATCCCCAAGGGCGTCCTGAACATCCTGACGGGTCGCCCCGAAGTCATCGGCGCGACCCTGACCGCCAGCCCCGTGGTGCGCAAACTGTCCTTTACCGGCTCGACCCGCGTGGGGGCTTTGCTGGCCGAACAATGCGCGCCGACGCTCAAGAAGATGTCGCTAGAATTGGGCGGCAACGCGCCCTTCATCGTGTTTGATGACGCCAATCTGGACGCAGCGGTCGAAGGGGCGATGGCCTCCAAGTTCCGCAATGGCGGGCAGACCTGCGTCTGCGCCAACCGCATTCTGGTGCAGTCGGGCATTCACGATGCGTTCGTGGCGGCTTTGGCGGCCAAGGTGGACGCCTTGAAGGTCGCTGCAGGCACCGAAGAGGGCGCGATGATCGGCCCGATGATCAACGCCGCCGCGATCGACAAGATCAACGCCCATGTGGCCGACGCCATGTCCAAAGGCGCGACCAAAGCCACCGCCGAGCGCGACTTGGCCGCAGGGTTCGCGGACCCCGTGGTGCTGGTCGGCGCGACCACCGAGATGCGCTTGGCCTCCGAAGAGACCTTTGGCCCCGTCGCGCCGATCTTCAAATTCGAGACCGAGGAAGAGGCGTTGGCCATCGCGAACGGCACCCCGTTTGGCTTGGCGGCGTATTTCTACACCACGGACATGGCGCGGGCCTTCCGTGTCGGCGAGGCGCTGCAGGCGGGTCTTGTGGGCCTGAACACCGGCGCGGTCAGCCACGCAGAAGCGCCGTTCGGGGGGGTGAAATCCTCGGGCCTTGGCCGCGAGGGTGCGCAGGAAGGGATCGAGGAGTACCTAGAAACCAAGGCCTTCCATTTCGGCGGGCTGTGATCCGAACCAAGCAATGCAAAGGGCCGCCAGAGTGATCCGGCGGCCCTATTGCGTTCTGGTGTGAGTGGTTTATGGCCAAGGGTAATCGGCGATGCTGATCCCTTTGGCCTCTAGCTCTTGGACCACCGCGCGGCGGGCGACGACGATATCAGGCATCGGCAGGGCGCGGCGTTTGGTGACTTCCTCGGTCGTGAATTCGGGCGCATCGGTCGTGTCAAAGGTCGCCATGACATAGTTCATCACGGCGGCAATCTCGGCATCGGTCAGGGACGAGGCAATCACCCCCGGCACGTGCATCATATAGTCCCGTCCCGCATCAATGCTGGCGATATGCCCGACCGATCCGGGAAAGGGGGGGACGCCGCCCTCTGCGGTGCCCATGCCCTCGATCCCGTGGCAACCGGTGCAGCGCAGGACATAGTTGCTGCGGGCGGTCAGTTCGGCCTGCGCGGCCATGGGCGCGGCAGTCAGGGCCATCAGCCCGAGGGCAAAGAGACGGTTCATGGGGGCGGCTCCTTTCATTCTATTCGGCGGGGCGCTTGGCCATCAGGGCCGCGTTGTCGGGGATGGCGGCGCGGACGGCGGCGACGGTTTCGGCGCTGGCGGTGGCATCGGTCTGGCCCAGATCACCGGCCACATAGGTGGCGATGGCGGCGATCTCGGCATCCTTGATCTGGGGCAGGGGGGGCATGCGCAGGCCCACATACATCTGGCCGTCCACGGTCATGGTGCCGTGCAGGCCCGCGATCACCACAGCGGCGATATAGTTGGTGGGCGCGTCTATGCCTTGCCAAAATGCGGGGCGGTTCAGGGGCGGGGCAAAGCCGGGGTTCCCGACGCCCCCTTCGGCGTGGCAGACCGCGCAGTTGTCGTTGAACAGGGTGGTTCCGTCGATCTCTTGGGCGCTTGCGGGCAGGCTGGCCCCAAGGATCAGGCAGCCCGCGATACGGGCTGCAAGATAGTGCGACTTCATCGGGTTACTCCGCAAGGCCCACCACAACCGACACGGTGCAGTGGTAGCCCTTGTCGGTGTTGGCCATGCACCAGTTGATGTCGTTGTACAGACCCATGCGGTAACCGGGGCGCTCGCCTTCGGAGGTGTAGCAGAAGGTGGCCGAGTTCACCATCGGCTTGCCGCAGCAGTCGTTGTAGCTGACCAGATAATCCTTGCCGTCATCGGGGTTCTGGCAGGTGCCGACCCACGACACAGCCGACACGGTGGAACCGGGCGGGCAGGATGTGAGCGACCCGCCAGAGGTCGAACACAGGTTCCCGTCCAGCGCGCAGTGGCGCCAGTAGCCGCATTCGTCCTCGGGCAGGACACCGGCGGCGGATGCGCGGCGGTCGAAGGGCAGGATCGGGGTGGCTACGACGGCCCCCAGCATGGTCACGCCAGCGCGGGCCAGAAAACTGCGGCGGCCGAATTCGCGGGCGCTTGCGCGGGTGCGGGTCTCGACCACTTTGTCGAGCTTGGAGAAAAGACGGTCAAACAGACTGTTCATGTTGGTTTCCTTTGTCAGAAAATTCGGGATGGGATCAGGCCGGCAGGGCAGCGGCGGCCTGAACCGAGGCGATGCCGGTTTCCGAGGCGGTAAAGAGGCTTTCGAGCTGTTCGCGGCTGTTCACCAACCCCTTGGCCCGCACGGTGCCATCCGCGCCGATCAGCACGGCAAAGGGCAGCTTGGCGACCTTGAAGGTCAGACCCAGTTCCGAGCTGAGCACGTAGGGGAAGCTTTGCAGGTTCTCGGATTCGATCAGGCGGCGGTGGATGGCTTCGCGGCCATCCGAGGCCAGAACGACATCCAGCCAGCGGCCTTCGTCATCGCGGATAGACCGCAGGGCAGGGATTAGCGCCTTGCAGATCGGGCATGTGGTGGACAGGAAGAACACCAGTTGCGCGCGTCCTTCGGGACCACCCAAGGGCAGCTCCGCGCCGTTCAGGTTGGGCAGGGTCAGGGCGGGCACCCGTGCGCCGATGTCGGGACCGGAGTCGCTGATCATTGCGCCCACGGGGGACACACGCTCGTAGAGAATGCCGATCTGACGGGCGAGGGCGAAGATCACCGCGATCTGCACCAGAACCGCAATCCACAGGGCGATGTTCGAAAAGATAAGTAGTTCCATGAAGTTATCCTTGTGTCTTGCGTCAGGTCACGGGGCTTGGCGGATGTTGGGCAGGTGCGAGGCCAGCTTTTCCACGACCGAGTAGATCGCGAAAAAGGTCAGCCCCGTGGCAATCGCCACCGCCGCGCCTGCCGGTCCCACCGTGCCCGAGGGCAGCAGCGCAACGGACAGGGCGATCAGCACCCGCACAGCGTTCCGGCCTAGGGTCAGCCCCGACACGATTTGGGGCGTCCCCCCGCAGCCGCAGTCGATCCGGTCGCGGCCAGCCCGCAGGGCCAGCGCCATCAACGCGCCGTACCCTGCGAACAGCCCCGCCGCGATTACAGCCGCGCCCTCCCGCGTGAGGGGCAGTAGCAACCCCACCACGATCAGCGGCTCTATGACGGCGAGTGACCGGATGATTGCGGGTGTCATGGTGTCGGGGACCAGCCCGTAGCCTTGGGCAAAGCCGACCGTTTCAGGGTAGTTCTGCCATTTGTGCAGGGCCGCCCGCGCCAGCACAGCGGTCAGGAAACAGACCGCCGCCGCCGAGGTGTATGAACCCAGATCTGCCATCGCTTACTGGTCCAGCTTGATCACGGTCGGGAACTTGGCCAGCCCTTCGAACTCGCCTGCGACCGCGAAGGTGACCTCGTCGCCAAGCGTCACGTCATACTTGATCAACGCGCCTTCTTCGCTGGCAGCAAAGAGGATCGGGGCCTCGGTCTGGGTGACCGCGATGCCGTTCTCGTGGTGCGCGTGCCCGCGGCCAACGACGGTTTTCGATGTCATGTTGACGGCCCAGATTTCCTCGGCGGCGTTCTTGTGGCTGCCGTCGTATTTGCCCGAGTGCATCAGGACGAACGCGGTGTCCGAGGGTGCGTGATAGGCGATCAGCTCTGATCCGCTGGGGGCCCATCCGCCAAGGGTGCCGTCGGTGATCGAGAATTTGTCCACCAGAACGGGTACTTCGCCGCTGTCGTCCACCACGTAGAGGTTGCCCGTGAACGAGACAAAGACCAGATTGGCCCCCGCGCGAGTGGGGTTGGTAAACAGGGCATCATCGTCCACGTCGAAGATCTTGTCCGAACTGGCGGGCTCGGAATAGGTGCCGTCCGCTTCGAACGTGAAGGTTTTCAAAGTACCATCGCCGCAGACGGTGCTGAACTTCATGCCCTCGGCGGCGGGGATGGCCAGCCAGCAGCCGGGGATCGGGATTTCGGCGATCTGCGCACCGGCGGTCAGGTCCACCAGAGACAGCGAGGTTGCAGGCGTGGCGTTCTGGGCCAAGAGGTAATCCTCGCCGCCGACAAAGGTCAGCAGGCCGGGCTGGCTCTCGACCTGCGCAATCTTGTTCGAGACTTCGATCTCGCGCTTCATTTTCAGGGTCGGGACATCCCATTCCTGAACGACTGCAGTGACCGCGCCGTAGGTGTAGCGTTCCAGATAGACCGAGGAGGTGAACAGGGTGTCGCCCGCCGCGTTCAGGGTCATCTGGCCAACGGTGCCGGGGCCCATGTTGCCCTTCATGTCCAGCTCGTCCGAGCCGACCACGTAGACAGAGCTGGGACCGGCCCATGCCTGATCCATGACGAACACGTTGTGGCCCGGATCAATGGTTTCTTTGACGGTCAGGGTTTCGGGCTCGATGGCCTCTTGCGCGAGGGTAGGCGCAGCCAGAGCCATCAGGGCCAGAGCCATGGCGGTACTGTATTTCATTCTTGGTCTCCTGTCGGTGAGTTCCCGATCAGGTTATGTCGCAGGCGCAGCATCGGACTATCCAAGTCTCGCCGGAAAATTTGCGCAAAAAACGAGCAGTTCGAGAAAAGTGGGGCCCGCCAGATGGGGAACGCTTTGACAAACAGGGCGGCGTAGGCGCAGCAATAGACCCAAGGCCAAGACAACTCCCCTTGTTTTCAGGATATTTACATGGTTCCCGACCACATTTTGTGTCGCGCGCCGTCCGATCCTCAGATTTCAGAGCACAGATTTTCCAGCTTTGTGGATCAGGAAAAGGCGTTGCCAAAATTTGATCAAATATATCGGCAACTCACCCCGGGCTGCTTCGAAGGGTTCGTGAAATCGGTGGATTACGGCAGTCTGACCCTGACCCACGAAGCGATGAACCAGGGGCTTGAACAGCAGGTCTCTGTGAACAACGGCACGGTCGCCATCGGCTTTGTCATGGGGGCGGGGCATATGTACGATCTGGGTCGCAACGAGGTTTTCAACGGTCAGGTGGCTGTCTTGCCCGGCGGGCACGAGCACATCAGCTATGTCGCTGAAAAGACGGAATTTGTGATCGCTTCGATCGCCCGCGAAGAGGTGCCGGATGACATGCTGACAGGCCGGACCCTACCGGCCGAGGTCGCCAAGCCCGTCGGGGCATGGATCCGCGGGCTGATCGGCATGGCAGGCAGTGCGAGCGAGGCCAAAGGGCTGACCACCATGCTGCCGGAATTGGTTATGGACCGTCTGTCCCTGCTGTTCGGCTATCCGGAGACTCGGGTTTTGCGCAACAACCATCATGATGTGGTCGTTCTGAAACGCATCCTCGAAGCCTGCGAAGAACTGCCAGCCGAGGAACTGACTGTATCGCGTCTGTCCAGACACCTTGGCATGTCGCGCTCGGATTTGCGGACGGCCTGCCTGTCCACGACGGGCTTCCGGCTGGATGAAATGCTGACCTCCCGCAGGCTGAGCGACGTGTACCGCTGTCTGCGCGAAGGGCGGGTCGGGCAGGTGAATGTCACGCAGGCGGCGCTGGACCACGGGTTCAGCCATTTCGGGCGTTTCTCGGCGGCCTATCGGCAGATGTTCGGCGAGCGGCCTTCTGACACGCTGCGGGCTTTGCCCTAGGTAAGTAAGGCGCTTGGCGTGGCTGCACCTGCAGAATTTGCGGGGTTTCAAAGGATATCGCGAAAATAATTCTGCGGGGGTACGCGCCTTTTGGCCGCAGCTTGGGCGTGTGTTTTTGGATCACGGCGAGAGTTTGTGATGTGTTGCAATGGTGCGCGTGTGAAAGCCCGCCTTGTGTGTTGGCGCGGTTTTGCACCGTGGCCCAAGCCCGATCGCGCCCCGCCATCTGTCAATGATTTTAGGTGCTTGTGGGCGTGTTCTCAGCCACAGCAGGCCGAGTTTTCGATCAAAATGTGCAAGAGTTCGGGTGCCAGTCCGCTTTGGCAGGCGCGTTCTCGTCTGGGGAGAAGCGGTGTTTGCGGGCAGGGGTTCAGGCCAGCGCATTCGCATAGGTTGACTCTCAAAGGTCGGTTTCTCCTGCAATTCTTCTTTCTCGATAGGTGTGTTTTGTGTAAATCGGCGCACGGCTTGTTCGTTTCTGCGAATAAAGCCCCATTAAAAAACGTGAACGAGCCGGACAATGAACGCAGAGAAAACCGAAGCAGTGATCCGCACCGAGCGGGAATGGGTGCGGGTGCTTGCCAAGTATCGTGATCCCGTTTTGTCGCGCAGCATTACCGAAATCGCAGTGACCCTGGGGCCGCTACTGGCGCTTTGGGGCGTCGGGATCTGGCTCTCTGTGGTGATGCCCGTTCTGGCGCTGCCCGTGGCGGCTGTGGCTGGCCTGTTTCTGGTCCGGGCGTTCATTCTGCAGCATGACTGCGGGCATGGCTCTTTGTTGCCCAACCGCAAGGCGCAGGACATGCTGGGCCGGATGATGGGTGTGCTGACTGTGACCCCTTATTCGGTTTGGCGTCAGACCCACGCGGTGCACCATTCGGCAGCGGGCCATCTGGACAAGCGCGGCATGGGCGATGTGACCACCCTGACCGTCGAGGAATACCGCGCCCGCGGGTTCTGGGGCCGTCTGGGCTATCGCGCTTACCGTCATCCGCTGTTCCTGTTCGGTTTGGCGCCTGCGCTGCTGTTCCTGTTCCAGAACCGCATTCCGCTGGGCCTGATGAACGAGCGCCGCTACTGGATCAGCGCCATGGGCACCAATCTGGCCATCCTTGGCCTGCTGGCCGTGTTCTGGCTGATCGGTGGCTGGGCTGCGATCCTGCTGGTCTGGGTGCCTTCGGTGGTTGTTGGCGCGACTGTGGGGGTCTGGCTGTTCTACATCCAGCACCAGTTCGAAGAGACCTGCTGGGATCATAGCGACGACTGGGATCTGCATCATGCGGCACTGCATGGCAGCTCTCACTACATCATGCCCGGCTGGATGGCGTGGATGGTGGGTTACATCGGTATTCACCACGTACACCACCTGTACAGCCGCATCCCGTTCTACCGTCTGCCCGAAGTTCTGCGCGACCACCCCGCCTTGGGCGAGGCGCAGCAGCTGACCATCGCCGAGAGCTTTGCCTGCGCGCGCCGTCACCTGTGGGACGTGAAGACGCGCCGTTTGCTAACCTTCCGCGAATATGCAGCGATGCTACGCAAGGAAATGGCTGTCGCCTGAGCCAAGGCTCAGAGCAACAGGTCATCCTCGGTCAATCCATTGATCCGCGTGACGAGCACCGAGAAATCGGCTTGCCCGTCACCAGTCACATCCGCACGTAGCAGCATGTGGCGTCCCGTATCCTCGGCCCAGACAGAATAGGCAGCGGCGCTGTCCGACCAGCTCAGGGCCTGTGTTCCGGCACGGTTTGTATTCCCATCAATCGCTGTCAGGTCGATCAGGTCTTCGCCCCTGTCGAACTGGTAGATCTTGTCCCTCTGGCGGGGGCGTGGACCGCTCTCGTCGGTATCGGCAAAGACAAAGGTATCCACGGCGTTGTCACGGCCCGCATACAGCCTGTCCTGACCGCCGCCGCCCGTGATGGTGTCCGCCCCTGCGCCCCCCTTGAGCGTGTTGTTCTGATCCGAGCCGGTCAGGCTGTCGTCTCCGCGTCCCGCGATCACGTTCTCGACCGAGATAAAGCGGTCCCGCCCTTGGCCCGTGGACTGGAAACGGGTGTGGGACAGGTCGATCGTCAGGTCGTCAGCCCCCCGGTAAAGGGCCGTGTCCGTGCCGATCCCGCCGGCCAGAACGTCCTTGCCCGCGCCGCCGATCAGGGTGTCGTCGCCCTCTAGTCCCAGCAAGGTATCGCCCCTGCGTCCGCCAAACAGACGGTCGCCACCTGCGGTGCCGCTCAGGTCATCGGCGCGGCGGGTGCCGCGTAGAGTGGTGCCGTCGCTGTCCAGTGCGGCTGCGTTCTGCCAGATTGTGATGCCTCGCTCTGACGGGTCGGACATGTCGCGCCCCAGCACCACAAAGTACCCGTCATTCCCGCTGAGAAAGGACCATTGCGCCTGTTCGCCGCCGTCGCGGGTGGTGTCTGTGGCATCCTCGTATCCGGCTTCGGTGGCGCCGGTCAGGTCACTGACGGTGATCCCGCCGCGATCCGCCTGATAGAGCCATTGCCCGTCCGAGCTGAACTGGACCGTGCCATAGCGGCCAGAGTTCCCGACCAGCTCGCCGGTCTTTGCGTCGTAGATCCCGCCAGAAAAATCCGCCACCAGTGCCCCGTCCGGCGAAAAGACCGCATCCATCCACGCCTCTTTGCGCCAAAGCACCTCGCCGGTGTCCAGATCAATGACGGACACTTCCTTGGATTTGGTGCCCACGGCCACTTTGGTCCCGTCGGCCGAGATGTCGAGCCCGTTCACAAAGGGCCATCCGCCGATCTCGGCCTTCCAGATTAAGTCGCCTGTCGCGCTGTCCAGCTTGTACAGGTAGTTGTCCCCCGCGCCGACCAGCACGGAGTCCCCGTCTTCGCAAAAGACGATCTTGCGTACCTGTCCCTGCACCAGAGTGCTTTCCCAGAGGGTGTTGCCGTTGCGGGCGTTGTACATAGCCAGATTGCCGAAACTGCCCCCCGAGAGAACCCGCGTGCCAGCGGCGTTCATGCCGATTTCCAGCCCTTCGATCGCGCGGTTGCCGGTCTGGCCATAGCTTTCGCGCCAGATCTCTGTGCCGTCGGTGCCGTCCAGCACCACCAGATCGCCCGTGTAACCGCTTGCGCCGGTGTGGGGCGCGGTCAGATAGGCGACCATCCCGCCATCTTCGGACATGGCACCACCCCAGGCCTCCCATCCGGTGTCATGGGTCCATAGCACGTCGCCGTCATAGGTCATCTTGACCAGTGTGCTGTTTTCCTTGTGGTCTGCGCGGTCCTGATCCGTCGATCCGGCCCAGTTCTCCTGTCCGGGGATGGCGACAAACGTCCCTTCCATTTCCGAGGCCACCCCGCGCCAGAACCCTGTGCCGGTGTCTACAGCGGTCGCCACGGTGAAAACATCGGGCGTGGCATCGGTTTCCACCAAGGTCTCGACGATGCGCTCGTCCAGATCCGAGCCGGTGTAGACCGCGCTTTCGATCCCTTCGCCAGAGACCCGCACAAACCAGTCGTCCCGATCTGGCACATCCACAGAGAAGCGCAGCTTGCCTGCGTTGATCGAGGTCTCGACGCTGTACCACTGGCCGTACTCGGTGCCGACCTCGACCATAACGCGGTCAATTCCGGCGGGCAGGGTGAAAGTCCCCGACAGGGTCTGGTCGCCCGAGGGCAGGGACGCCCCGTCCCTGTTCACAAAGGTGATCGGGACCGTCAGTGACATGGTCACGTCATCGGATTGCAGCAACGACAGATCCCGCCACGCGTCCTGATTGGTGCTGACATAGAAGGTAAAGCTGTAAGTCGCGCTCTCTCCAACTGCGGGCGGGGTGTTGTCAAAGCGGGTCTCGTACACCCCGCTCAGCCAGTTCTGCAGGATCAGGCTTTCGCCGGCCTCCAGCGTGATCGAGCCGCCGTTGGGAAAGGTCGCAAAGCCCCCCGAATCCACCGGAAGCGGCCAGCCTTCGAGGCCGTGGCCCTCTTCGTCCATGACCGCGAGCTGGTAATACAGGGTGGGTGTGGTTTCGCCGGTGGTGTTCGTCAATAAAAGTTGCGCGTTCCGGTGTGTCCCGTCCAGAACCGCGTCGAACACGTCCTGTGATAGATAGCTCAGGGTTAAACCGTTCCACGCTGTTGTCCTCATCCCCTGTGTCCTCTGGCCTTTCTAACAATCCTGAGGAGAGTTTACGGGGCGCAGGGCCTGGGAAAAGATATCAGACGGAGAGGTGGAGTGACCTATTTCGGGTCAATATTCACAAGCGGGACTGCGCACATGACGAAGGGGAAGCGTTTGGTCCATCTTTACAAATCCGTCCGTTCGCGCAGTTTGGCGTATGATGTCCTTCTACAGGGCGTCGGTTCTGTGCCATAGCGGCGCAATTCCAAAGGGCAGGAGTCTACGTGGCACGTCAAACGCTTCAGGTTCTACGCAGGACGTTTCCGATCCTGCTGGGGGCTGTTCTGTTTGCCATGGGCATCTATGCGCTGCTGCATCTGCTGCGCCCTGTGGATTCCGGCGCGATCCTGAACCAGATCAAATCGACCCCATGGGCGGCGCTGTGGGGCGCGATTGGCGGCACGGCGATGGCCTATGTGGCCCTGGCGTTCTATGACGTCTACGCCCTGCGCTATATCGGCAAGACGCTGCCCGCCGGTGTGGTCGGGATTGGCGGGTTTCTGGGATATGCCTTCGGGAATACCATCGGCGTGAGCGTCGTTTCGGGCGGTGCGGTGCGATACCGTATCTATTCGGCCTATGGGCTGAACGCTTTCGAAGTGGCCGCGATTTCAGGATATATCGGGCTGGCTCTGGGGACGGGGCTGACCTTGGTGGGGCTGGCAGCGCTGGCGATCCACCCCCACGCGGTGCTGGGGTATCTGCCCTATGGGCCTGACACGGTGCGCGTTTTC
>CAXQKF010000536.1:0-3102 GCA_964224285.1 Donghicola sp.
CATCTGGACCTGAACAAGCCGATCTATTCGCGCACTGCGGCCTACGGTCACTTTGGCCGTGCGCCCGAGGCGGACGGTGGTTTTAGCTGGGAACGTACCGATCTGGCCGAGGCTCTGGCCCGCGAAATCCGCTGATTTCTGTCGGGATCGAGATATGCAGACGGGGCCCCTTGGTGGGCCCTGTTTCGTTTTTGAGTATTTAAGGCAAAAAGAAGCTGGGGCTTGTTTTGGGCAGGGCGCGGCTTTATTGGGCAGGCCATGAGCGACGAGACACCGAAAACACACCCCTCTGGCGCGCCTTGGCGTAACTTCTATGGACGGTTCAAGGGCAAGACCCTGCGACCGAACCAGAAAGAATTTCTGGAAGAGGATCTGGAGCCTTTGTCCCCCGGTCCGGTTGGTTGGGATGTGAACCCTGACCGCGAGAAGCTGGATGTGGAGGCCATGTTCGACGGGCGTCCGCTGTGGCTGGAGATCGGCTTTGGCGGCGGTGAGCATCTGGTGCATATGGCCAAGACCTATCCCGATATGGGGATCATTGGTTGTGAGCCGTTTATCAACGGTGTCGCCATGCTGCTGGGGAAAATCCGCGAGGCGGGCGTGACCAACCTGAAGGTTCATCCCGGTGATGCGCGTGATCTGTTCGATGTGCTGCCTGATGGCTGCGTTGAGAAGGCGTTTTTGAACTATCCTGATCCGTGGCCCAAGAAGCGGCACCATCGTCGCCGGTTCGTGACGCAGGAGCATCTGCAGCCCTTGGCGCAGGTGATGGCGCAGGGGTCCGAGTTCCGCGTCGCCACCGACATTCCCGATTACGTCCGCCAGACCATGCAAGAGGTTCCGCAGGCCGGTTTTGAATGGCTGGCCGAGGGGCCCGCTGACTGGCGCGAGCCTTGGGGGGACTGGATTTCCACGCGGTATGAGCAGAAGGCTCTGCGCGAGGGGCGCACGCCCCATTACATGACTTTCCGTCGACGCTGAGGGCGATAGACCATGCCCTTTGTTTGCGATAACAGAAGGGCGGATTGATTGAACGAGGAACGCCCGATGTCTGCACATGGCACGCCCATCCCGATGACCGCCTATGCCTCTGGTCCGCTGACCGGCGAGGCCCATGTCCCCGGGGACAAGTCGATCAGCCACCGTTCGCTGATCCTTGGCGCGATGGCCGTGGGGGAGACCAAGATCACCGGTCTGCTCGAGGGGCAGGACGTGCTGGACACCGCCAAGGCGATGCAGGCTTTTGGCGCCGAAGTCACCAACCACGGCGGCGGCAACTGGTCGGTCAAGGGTGTGGGCGTTGGCGGCTTTGCCGAGCCCGACAATGTGATCGACTGCGGGAACTCTGGCACCGGTGTGCGCCTGATCATGGGCGCGATGGCGACTTGCCCGATCACCGTGACCTTTACCGGCGATGCCAGTCTGAACAAGCGCCCCATGGCCCGTGTGACCGATCCGATCGCCCTGTTCGGCGCGCAGTCGGTGGGCCGTAGTGGTGGCCGTTTGCCCATGACCATCGTGGGTGCGGCTGATCCGGTGCCTGTGCGCTACACCGTGCCGATGCCCTCTGCTCAGGTGAAGTCGGCGGTTCTGCTGGCCGGTCTGAACGTGCCGGGCGAAACTGTGGTGATCGAGAAAGAAGCCACCCGCGATCATACCGAGCGGATGCTGGCCGGTTTCGGGGCCGAGATTTCGACCGTGGAAACCGAAGAGGGCCGCGTGATCACCCTGAAGGGCCAGCCCGAGCTGAAGCCGCAGGACATCACCGTGCCGCGCGATCCGTCGTCGGCGGCCTTCCCCGTGTGCGCGGCGCTGTTGGTGCCCGGTTCGGATGTGCTGATCCCGAATATCGGTCTGAACCCGACCCGCGCCGGTCTGTTCACCACCCTGCGCGAGATGGGCGCGGACCTGACCTATGAAAACGAGCGGGTCGAGGGCGGCGAGCCTATGGCTGACCTGCGCGCCAAGTATTCGCCCAACATGAAGGGGATCACTGTGCCGCCGGAGCGTGCGGCCTCGATGATCGACGAATACCCTGTGCTGTCTGTCGTGGCGGCGAACGCGACCGGGGACACCGTGATGCGCGGCGTCCAGGAGCTGCGCGTCAAGGAAAGCGACCGGATTGATGCGATGGCCAAGGGCCTGCGCGCCAATGGGGTCGAGGTCGAAGAGGGCGAGGATTGGTGGATCGTCAAGGGGCTTGGCGCTGGCAACGTGACCGGCGGCGCGACCTGCGCGACCCATCTGGACCACCGCATTGCTATGTCGTTCCTGATTGCGGGCCTGTGCAGCAAGACCCCGATCAGCGTGGATGACGGCGGCGCGATTGCCACCAGCTTCCCGATCTTCGAGGGGCTGATGGCCGACCTCGGGGCCAAGATCGAACGGACCTAAGAATTGGGGCGGCCTACGGGTCGCCTTTTTCTTTGGGGCGGGTTGCGGGAAATTGCCCGCCGGTTGCGGGATGCTTGTCCCCGATGGCGGTCTGGGCTAGGACAGACTTCCGATTGACAGGAGGCCCCTATGTTCACAGTTGCGATTGATGGACCCGCCGCATCCGGCAAAGGCACGATTTCCCGCGCGATTGCTGCGCATTTCGGGTTCGCGCATCTGGACACGGGGCTGCTCTATCGTGCGACGGGCCGCAAGACGTTGAATGGGACTCCGGCGCTAGAGGCCGCGCAGACCTTGGTTGCCGAGGATCTGCAAGGGGATGAGCTGCGCTCTCCCACTGTGGCGCAGGCCGCGAGCAAGGTCGCCGCGATGCCCGATGTGCGTAAGGCGCTGGTCGATTTCCAGCGGGCCTTTGCGCAGCGGGCAGGGGGCGCGGTTCTGGACGGGCGCGATATCGGCACCGTCATTTGCCCCGATGCCGAGGTCAAACTGTTCGTCACCGCCAGCGATGATGTGCGGGCCGAGCGCCGCTGGAAAGAGCTGACCTTCAAAGGACATAAGGTATCGCTGGACGAGGTTCTGGCCGATCTGCGCGAACGGGATCGCCGTGACAGCACTCGCGCCGATGCGCCGATGAAGGCTGCGGATGATGCGCTGCAACTGGACACCACCAGCCTGTCGATCGAAGAGGCCGTTGCCGCCGCCGTC
>CAXQKF010000537.1:0-3239 GCA_964224285.1 Donghicola sp.
CACACACAGCAGCGAGCGGTTGTAGCTCAGTTGGTTAGAGTACCGGCCTGTCACGCCGGGGGTCGCGGGTTCGAGCCCCGTCAACCGCGCCACTTCTTCCCTTAAAATCAAAGAAGTGGCGCTTGAACCAATCAAGCAGCGCATTACCTATCCATCATGGATTGGACGATTTTCTTTATTCTTCTGGCGGCCAGCGGTGCCGCGGCTGCGACCGGTGTGCTGTTCAAGCCCGGCACGTGGTATGTTGCCCTGCGCAAACCGTCGTTTACGCCGCCGAACTGGGCTTTCCCTGTGGTGTGGACGACACTTTATATTCTGATGGCGCTCGCTGGCGCGCGAGCCGCCTTTGCGGGTGGGTCTTTGCTGGGACTGGCGATGGCGCTCTGGGCATTGCAGATTGCCCTCAACACCTTGTGGACGCCCGTGTTTTTCGGCGCGCACCGGATTCGGCTCGGGATGGCGATCATATCGGCCATGTGGGTCGTGATTGCGGTGCTGATGGGGGTGCTCTGGCAGATCGATTGGCTGGCCGGAATGCTGTTCCTGCCCTATCTGGCGTGGGTCAGCGTGGCTGCCGCGTTGAACGGGTCGATCTGGCGTCACAACCCAGAGGCGCTCAAATCCTAGCCGGGTTGCGGCAGTCGGTCAGAGCGGCTATTCCCGCCACCCGTGAGTGCAATGGAACGGGCGCGTGATGGCTGATCTTATCCCTGCTTGGCGCGATGGCGTCCTGACACCGGTCGAAAAGCTGGAGGTCCACCAGTTGGGCCTGCGTCATCCGGCTGTGTCGGTCTTCCTGCGGGACGGGGACCGGATATTGATCCAGCGGCGCGCTTTGTCGAAATACCACACGCCGGGATATTGGGCGAACACCTGCTGCACCCATCCTCACTGGGGCGAGGCACCAGAAGACTGCGCTTTGCGACGGATGGAAGAAGAGCTGGGTGTCACCGGCATCACCGTCCGCTACCGTGAAGAAGTCGAATATCGTGCCGACGTAGGGCAAGGCCTGACCGAGCACGAAGTGGTGCAGATCTATGTCTCTGACGCGCCCGAGGGTCTGACGATCACCCCGAATCCCGCCGAGGTCATGGCGGTCGAGTGGGTGACGCTGCCAGAACTGGCCCGCCGGATTGACGCGCAGCCGGATCAGTTCACCCCGTGGCTCAAGGTCTATATGCAGGACCACGCCGACGTGATCTTTGCCTAGAAAAGAAGAAAGCCAAGGCGCGGTGCCTTGGCTTTGCTGTTTTTACTTCTGCGAGAGCGCCTCGAGCACCCGCGCCCAAGAGCGCATCCCCTTGTGGAAGCTTTCGACGTTATACTTCTCGTTGGGCGAGTGGATGCGGTCGTCATCCTGCGCAAAGCCGATCAGCATCGCGTCCATGCCAAGGATATCCTTGAACAGGCCGGCAATCGGGATCGACCCGCCCATGCCGACAAACACGGCTTCGCGGTCCCATTCGTCGGACAGCGCCTGACGGGCGGCTTCGAATTCGGGGAGTTCGATATTCATGACCGCGGCCTTTGCGCCTTCCACATCATTGTCCCACTGGACCGAGGCATCTTGGGGGAGGCGGTCTTCGACGTGTTTGCGGATCGCTTTGCGCAGATGGTCGGGTTCCATGTCCCCGACCAGACGGCAGGTGATCTTGCAGTGGGCTTCGGACGGAATCACGGTCTTGCTACCCTTGCCATTGTAGCCACCCCATAGGCCGTTGACCTCTAGGGTCGGGCGGGCCCACTGCAGTTCGAGGGTCGAGTAACCTTCTTCGCCGTGGGCTTTGCTCATGCCGACAGAGCCGAGATAGTCCTCTTCGTCAAAGCCGCAGTTTTCCCACTGGCGCTTCAGGTCGTCGGGCAGGGGATGCACGCCCTCGTAGAAGCCTTCGACAGCGACGCGGCCGGTCGAATCATGAAAAGAGGCTACAATTTGTGCAATTGCATGGAGCGGGTTCAGAGCGGTTCCGCCGTAATGACCCGAGTGCAAATCCATTTTCGGACCGATCAGGGTGAATTCTTCCTTGAGCATCCCGCGCAGCTGGCTGGCGATAGATGGGACACCAGGGGCAACCATTGATGTGTCGCAAATCAGCGCAAGATCGGCGCGCAACTCGTCGGCAAATTCCTTCATGAAGGGTACCAGCGAGGGCGAGCCGGTTTCTTCTTCGCCCTCGAAGAAGAAGGTGATCCGGCAGGGCAGGGAACCGTGGACCGCCTGCCATGCGCGGCAGGCCTCGACAAAGGTCATCAGCTGGCCTTTGTCATCGCTGGCACCGCGGCCACGGATCACGCGCGTGCCGTCGGCATCTTCGATCGCGGGGTCAAAAGGGTCTCTGTGCCAAAGGTTTAGCGGATCGACGGGCTGAACGTCATAGTGTCCGTAGAACAGCACGTGGGGGCCGTCCCCGGGCACGTGACCCACCACCATGGGGTGGCCGGGGGTCTCGCGTTTTTCTGCTGCAATGCCAAAACTCTGCAGGTCGGCCACCAGCCAGTCAGCGGCGGCCTGACACTGGTCGGCATAGGCAGGGTCGGTCGAGATCGACTGGATTCGCAACAGGTCCATCAAACGGTTGAGAGAGGCATCCAGGTCGGCGTCGATCTTCTCCAGTACGGCGGGAAGGGTCATCGTGAATCTCCGAGAATATTTCTGGCGGCGACCCTATCAGCAGCGCTCGGGCTGTCCAGTCACGGTCCGGTCAAGCACGTTGATGCAGATCAAAGTCTAATACCTGCGGCACCTTGTAGCCTGTTGCCTACGCGAACAGTAACCTATATCCGTTCTAAATCGACGGGATGCCTAGGTAGGCATGTCATATTTCGCCATGTGCGGGATGCGGCAACCAAACACAGGAGACACCGGTGGACTACACCCAAAAGCTCGACGTAGCTCTGAACCGCCTGCACGAAGAAGGCCGCTATCGCACCTTCATCGACATTGAACGCCGCAAGGGTAACTATCCGCACGCTGTATGGCGCAAGGAAGACGGCTCCGAGCAGAATATCACGGTGTGGTGTGGCAACGACTACCTCGGTATGGGCCAGCACCCCAAGGTTCTCGAAGCTATGCACGAGGCGCTTGATGCGACCGGCGCAGGTTCGGGCGGAACCCGCAACATTTCGGGCACCACGGTCTACCATAAACGTCTCGAGGCCGAGCTTGCTGACCTCCACCAGAAAGAGGCGGCGCTGCTGTTTACCAGCGCGTATATCGCGATTGACGCGACCCTTTCGAC
>CAXQKF010000538.1:0-7923 GCA_964224285.1 Donghicola sp.
GCTCAACGCGTTCGTCGGTCCAGGACATACAGCTTTCCTTGATGGTCTAAGGCGTCCGAAGGGGGACAGCCTAACAGAAATTGGTCGAGGCCCTATTCTAATCATCCCACGCCGCGTTACAAGGCACCCAACGCATTCTAGGGAAATCGTCACATGTCGCAGACAAACGAAATGGGAGAGCGCCGCTTTGGCCGGGTGAACTGGCTAGGCCTGATGACACTGGCCGAACGCGAATGCCGCCGGTTTCTGGCGGTCTGGAACCAGACGCTGGCCGCACCTATTGTGACCGCAGGCCTGTTTCTGACCATATTTGCCATAGCAATCGGCCCCACGCGGGGCGATGTGATGGGCGTGCCGTTCGTGCATTTCATCGCGCCGGGCATCCTGATGATGACCGTGATCCAGAACGCATTTGCCAATGTGTCGTCCTCGATCGTCAGTGCCAAGGTGCAGGGAAATATCGTCGATACGCTGATGCCGCCCCTGTCCGCAGGCGAAATGGTGCTGGGGTATCTGGCGGGCGGGATCGTCCGCGGGGTGCTGGTGGCCGTGGTCATCGCCCTAGCGATTCTCTTGTTTCTGGGCACGGGGCTGAAACACCCCTTCGTCGCGCTGGCCTTTATCATCGTGGGGTCCGCTTTCATGGGCGGTCTGGGCATGGTCGCGGCGGTCTATTCCCAGAAGTTTGATCAAATTGCCGCGATCACCAACTTTGTCGTCACGCCGCTCGCCTTCCTGTCCGGCACCTTCTACTCGGTCGAGGCGATGCCCGCCGGCCTTTATCATATCACCCACCTGAATCCGATTTTCTACTTTATCGACGGGGTGCGCTGGTCGGTGCTGGGGATTTCGGACAGCAATCCGTTGTTCGGGTTCTGCTACGGTCTGGTCGCGGCCATCGCAGTTAATCTCGTTGCTTGGTGGATGTTCCGCACCGGCTACCGCCTCAAGGCGTGAACGAATCTTCTTTATTTTTGCCCTGCGCCGCGCTATGCGCAGGGCATGATGACCCTGTCGATTTTCCGCGCTGTAACAGCCGAACGACGCCGACGCGCTTACGCCGCGTAACGGCTCCCGTCATCTTGTGCTTTATTCGCACGCTATCTTTTGCAAAATACCTGAAATCGTTGACTTGAACGGCCCTACAGGCCACCAAAGCCTTCATCCACAAGGAAGAATGCCATGATCCCTTCGGTTCTGCCCACTTATAACCGCGCTCCCCTGTCCTTCGTCAAAGGCGAAGGCAGCTGGCTGATAGAGGCTGATGGCCGACGCTTCCTCGATCTGGGCGCAGGTATCGCCGTGAACGCACTGGGCCACGCCAACCCCGAGCTGACCCAGACCCTGACCCAGCAGGCGCAGACCCTGTGGCATGTGTCGAACCTTTACAACATCCCCCAGCAGCAGCAGCTGGCCGACCGTCTGGTCGAGGCCACCTTTGCGGACACGGTGTTCTTCACGAACTCGGGCACCGAAAGCTGCGAGCTGGCGGTCAAGATGGCGCGCAAATACTGGTACGACAAAGGCCAGCCCGAGCGCCATGTGATCATAACTTTTGACGGTAGCTTCCACGGCCGGTCGTCCGCCGGTATCGCCGCCGCTGGCAGCGAAAAAATGACCAAGGGCTTCGCGCCCCTGCTGCCCGGTTTCCGCCATCTGCCCTTCGGTGATCATGACGCGATCAAAGAGGCGATCAAACAGCCCGACGTGGCCGGCATCCTGATCGAGCCCGTTCAGGGCGAGGGCGGCATTCGCCCGCTGCCCGATGTCTGCCTCAAGGGCATCCGCGCCATGTGCAACGAAACCGGCGCCCTGATGATGCTGGACGAGGTCCAGTGCGGCGTCGCTCGTACCGGTAAACTGTTCGCCCACGAATGGGCGGGCGTGACCCCCGACATCATGATGGTGGCCAAGGGCATCGGCGGCGGCTTCCCCCTCGGCGCGGTTCTCGCGACCGAGGATGCGGCCAGCGGCATGACCGCGGGCACCCATGGCTCGACCTATGGCGGCAACCCGCTGGGCTGCGCCGTCGGCAACAAGGTCATGGAAATCGTTAGCAGCCCCGACTTCCTGTCCGAAGTGAACCGCAAGGCGGGCCTTCTGCGTCAGGGTCTGGAATCTCTGGTCGCCCGTCACCCTGACCTCTTTGACAGCGTGCGCGGCCTTGGTCTGATGATCGGCCTGAAATGCAAGGTCACCAACACCGACGTGGTCAAAGCCGCCTATGACGCGGGCCTTCTGACCGTGCCCGCCGGGGACAACGTGGTGCGCCTGCTGCCCGCCCTGAACATCCCCGACGAAGACATCTCCGAAGCCCTCAGCCGCTTCGAAACGGTCGCAACCCAATTGCAACCATCCTGACTTCATCTTTGCGAAAATACTCCGGGGGAGTCCGCGGCACGCGGACGGGGGCAGCGCCCCCCCTCGACCCCGGCCCCAAAGAAAGACACCGAAATGAACCACTTCCTCGACCTGCACAAAACCGACCAAGCCGACCTTCACAACATGATTGACCTCGCAGCCCGCATGAAAGCGGACCGTGCGGGCAAACCCAAAGGCGAGCTGGACGCGGACAAGGCCCTCGAGGGCCGCATGGTCGCCCTGATCTTTGAAAAGCCGTCGACCCGTACCCGCGTCAGCTTTGACGTCGGCATCCGTCAGATGGGCGGTCAGACCATGTTGCTCTCGGGCAAGGACATGCAGCTGGGTCACGGGGAAACTATCGCGGACACCGCGCGGGTTCTGTCGCGCTACGTGGATGCGATCATGATCCGGACCTTCGACGAATCGGTCCTGCTGGAGCTGGCCGAATATTCGGACGTGCCGGTCATCAACGGCCTGACCGACCGCACTCACCCCTGCCAGATCATGGCGGACCTGCTGACCTACCGCGAACACCGCGGTGATATCGCAGGCAAGAAAGTGGTCTGGTCCGGCGACGGCAACAACGTCTGCGCGTCCTTCCTGCACGCAGCGGGCCAGTTCGGTTTCGATTTCACCTTCACCGGCCCCGAAAAGCTGGACCCCGAAGCAGAGTTCATCGGCTATGCCCGCTCCAAGGGTGTGCAGGTCTCGATCGAGCGTGATCCTTTCAAAGCGGTTGAGGGCGCGGACCTGATCGTGACGGACACATGGGTGTCCATGCATGACAGCCAGTCCACCAAGGAACGCCGACACAACCTGCTGCGCCCCTATCAGGTGAATGACGAACTGATGGCCGCCGCCAAGGATGACGCCCTGTTCATGCACTGCCTGCCCGCGCACCGCGGCGAGGAAGTCACCAGCAGCGTCATGGACGGCCCCCAGAGCGTGATTTTCGACGAGGCAGAGAACCGTCTGCACGCGCAAAAAGCGGTCATGCGCTGGTGCCTCGGCCTCTGACGTTCTGCGCCTCTGCACATCCCATCTTCGCTTAAAAGCGCTTGATGTTCACGCTAACACCGTTAGATGTCACACCAGTTTTGATAGGAGTGACGGATGGCTGAGGCACAGAAGATCGGTTTGATCGGCTTGGGAACCATGGGCAGCGCGCTGGCGCTGAACCTGGCAGAAAAGGGTGCGCACGTCGTCGTGCAGAACCGGACTCAGGCCCGTGTTCCCGAATTCATCTCCGAGGCCGGTGCGCTGGCCTCGAACCTTGAGGGCGCAGGCGATCTGGCCGATCTGGTCGCACGTCTGCCCCAGCCGCGGTTCATCATCCTGATGACCCCCGCAGGCGGCCCAACCGATGCGATGATCGAAGACCTGAAGCCCTTGCTGGCGCAGGGCGACACGCTGATCGACGCGGGTAACTCTGATTTCCACGACACCCGCCGCCGGACTGCGGACATGGAGGCGGCTGGCTTCAAGTTCCTTGGCATGGGTGTGTCGGGCGGCGAAGAGGGCGCGCGTCACGGTCCCAGCATCATGGTCGGCTGCACCGCAGACGCCTATGCACCTGTGAAAACCATCATCGAGGCGATCTCGGCCAAGTTCGATGGTGCGCCTTGTGCCGCGCATCTTGGTCCCGATGGGGCAGGTCACTTTGTGAAAACCGTGCACAACGGGATCGAATACGCGGACATGCAGATGATCGCCGAAGTCTACGGCCTGCTGCGCGATGCTGGCTGGGACGCGGGCAAGATCGGCGAGCTGTTCGGCGCATGGGGCAAGGGTGATCTGGGCTCCTATCTGGTTGAAGTGACCGAAGCCGTCCTGACCGCCACCGATCCCGAAACCGGTGTGGCCATGGTCGATGTGATCGCGGACAAGGCGGGCCAGAAGGGCACCGGCCGTTGGACCGCGATCGAAGCGTTGAAACTGGGCCAGTCCGCAAGTACTATCGAAGCCGCCGTTGCGGCGCGTTCGTGGTCTGCGGAACCCGCAGTGCGGAGCGCAGGCGAGGCGGCCTTGGTCCCCGCAGGCACCGAAGCTGTGGCTGTCGAACCCGAAGACCTGAAGAACGCCTTCCTCGCGGCGCGCATTCTGGCCTACGCGCAGGGTTTCCGCGTGCTGCAGGCCGCGTCCGATACCTATGCGTGGGATCTGGACATGGCGCGTGTTGCCGAAGTCTGGCGTGCAGGCTGCATCATTCGCAGCGTTCTCCTCGACGAGATCAGCAGCGCCCACCGTGCCGGTCTGCCAAACGGTCAGCTCTATCTGGCGGAAGGTTTGCTCGAGAAAGTCACGGGCGGTCTGCCTGCTTTGCGCCGTGTCGTGGCTGCTGCAGCGATCTCAGGCCAGCCTGTGCCTGCCTTGGCCAGCGCGCTGTCGTTCATCGACACCATGCGTCACGGTCGCGGTACCACCAACCTGATCCAGGCGCAGCGCGACTATTTCGGTGCGCACGGGTTCGAGCGTGTGGACAGCGACGAAACCGGTCTGCACGGTCCTTGGGCAGGTCACGGGATGTAAGGGGGGCTCTGCCCCCGCCTGCCTATGGCAGACTCCCCCGGAGTATTTTTACAAAGATGAAGTTGATGCCGCCTTGGGGTTCAGGGCGGCATTTTTCGTCAAATGAGGCCGCGATAGAAAACGATGAGCAGGTAGACTGCGAGAATGATCACCAGATTCATCGCAATGCTTCTGATCATCCGGATGCGTTTGCTCCGGCGGTCCGGCGCGCTGGCACGTCCCAGGTGCTTTTTCAGAATCGCCGCATTTTGAGAGGCTTGCGATGTGTCTACCTGTAGCGCCAGTTTCGGATGGGCCGCGAGGCGGCTGGCTTCGGCCAGTTCGATCGCGGCGCGTTTGGCCTTGCGAGAGAGTTTGCCGCTGGCTTTGGCTGCCTGAACATCAAGCGAACTGCCCTTGATCCCGAGGCGGGATTGCATCTGGCTAGACAGATTAGCCTCGAGTGTCACGATTTCGCGCGGGTCCATGGATCATCCTTCTCGCCATCTGTGGCGTAAGATGGTTTATCAGGGGATGTGACCGACTGGAATGCAATCGAGCTTTGGAAATTTACACAAAGATGTTGAATTTTGACACCTATGGCGCGGGCGAGCCGCCGCTCATGATTGTTCATGGCCTCTATGGATCTGCGCGGAACTGGGGCGTCATCTCCCGCCGCTTGTCCGAGGACCGCAAGGTGATTGCTGTGGATCAGCGGAACCACGGGGACAGCCCTTGGTACGATTCACATAACTACGCGGACATGGCGCAGGATCTGGCGCAGGTGATTGAGGCGGAAATGCCCGGCGGCGCGATCGTGATGGGGCACTCCATGGGTGGTAAAGCCTCGATGGCCTTGGCAATGACGCGGCCCGATCTGGTCAAAGGGCTGGTGGTCGCCGATATCGCGCCGCTGGCCTACAGTCACACCCAAATCCAGTTCATTGAGGCCATGCGCGCCTTGGACCTGTCGCAGGTCGCGTCCCGTGGGGATGCGAACCGCCTGATGCAAGAGACGGTGCCGGACGATGGTGTTCGGGCGTTTCTCTTGCAATCTCTTGACGTCAAAGAGCGTCGCTGGAAGTTGAATCTGGACGTCCTCGCCAAAGAGATGGCGACCGTGACAGGGTGGCCCGAACAGGACATGGCAGGGCGCCGCTATGATGGGCCGACAGGGTTCATTTCTGGGGCCAACAGCGACTATCTCACGTCCGAGGGGCGCGAGGTGGCCAAGGGCCATTTCCCCTTGGCGAAGTTCTTTAAAATTCCGGGTGCGGGGCATTGGCTCCACGCGGAGAAGCCGCGCGAGTTCGAAGCCGCTGTGCGCACCTGGATAGATGCTCAGGCGTTCTCGTAAATCTCTTTGGCGACGAACCAACTGATCGGCAGCGCCAGCACAAACCCGACGATGGCCGCGATCAGAATAGGCATCAAGGTGTCAAAGCCCATAACCAGCATCGCGACAATGGCAGTGCCCATGAGGGTGGTCGAGATGATCGAGAACAGGGTTGTTGCTAGTCGGAACATGAGTGCCTCCTCGGGCAGCGGCGCGTTACCCGAGGACATTCATATTCCGAACCAGGAATGTCTTCCTTGATCTGGATCAGCGTTTCTTCACATACTTGGTCAGGATCACGATCCGCTGGCCTTCGACGCGGCCTTCGATGTGCTCTGCATTGTCGGGCACCAAAGAGATACGGGGCACAGCAGTTCCACGCTTGGCGGTAAACCCGCCGCCCTTGACGGGCAGGTCTTTGATCAGGACGACGGTGTCCCCTTGGGCCAGCTGGACGCCGTTTGAATCGCGGTGGATGGTTTCCTTGATCTCGTTCTCGACCCAGGCACGACGCTCGTCATCCAGCCAGACCTGATCGGTCAAGTCGCGGGCCCAGTCATGCTCTGATAACCGCCCGAGCAAACGCACCGCCAATACCTGAGTGGCCGCATCTTCGGACCACATGGCAGACCCGAGGCAGCGCCAGTGATCAGGCTCGGTGGTCTCGGCGATCTGGGCCGCGCAGATATCGCAAATCTCGGTGGTGGCGCTTTCGGGGCCGCCGGTCACGGCGTAGGCAGAGGTCTCGGTATCGGCAGAACAAAGGGCGCAGGGCATCGGCTAACTTTCCGGTTGGAGATCGTTGCCATCCCTTAGGCCAAGCAGCGCGGCGCGAAAATAGACATCTCGCCTGCGTCTTTCACCTTTGCCTAAATACTCCGGGGGAGTCCGCGGCACGCGGGCGGGGGCAGCGCGCCCATAACCCGCCCAAAACAAAAGCGCCCGGAGGCGCTTCTGACTTAGTCGTCCATCTTGAGGGCGTTGATAAACGCCTCTTGCGGGATCTCGACGCGGCCGAACTGGCGCATCTTCTTCTTACCGGCTTTCTGCTTTTCCAGAAGCTTCCGCTTACGGGTTGCGTCACCGCCGTAACATTTCGCGGTCACGTCCTTGCGCAGCGCAGCCAGCGTTTCACGGGCAATTACCTTGCCGCCAATCGCCGCTTGGATCGGGATCTTGAACATGTGACGGGGGATCAGCTCTTTGAGCTTCTCGCACATGGCGCGGCCGCGGGTTTCGGCGCGGGTGCGGTGCACCATGATCGACAGCGCGTCTACAGGCTCGTCGTTTACGAGGATCTGCATCTTCACCAGTGTGTCTTCGCGGTAGCCGGTCATCTGATAATCAAAGGACGCATAGCCCTTGGTTACCGATTTCAGGCGGTCGTAGAAGTCAAAGACCACTTCGTTCAGGGGCAGGTCATAGACCGCCATCGCGCGAGTGCCAGCGTAGGTCAGGTCTTCTTGAATGCCGCGACGGTCCTGACACAGCTTCAGAACGTCCCCAAGGTACTCGTCGGGTACCATGATGGTCGCTTTGATGCGGGGCTCTTCGATGCGGTCGACCTTGGACAGGTCGGGCATGTCGGCGGGGTTGTGCAGCTCGATCAGCTCACCGTCGCGCATGTAGATGTGGTAGACCACGCTCGGCGCTGTGGTGATCAGCTCGATGTTGTACTCGCGCTCGATCCGGTCGCGGATCACCTCAAGGTGCAG
>CAXQKF010000539.1:0-14616 GCA_964224285.1 Donghicola sp.
AAATCTGCGTCAACCGCGCCCGTATGTTTGACGAAAATGCGTTCCGTGAGGGTGTATACGCTTCTCTCGCCAAAATAATTTGATCAATCGCGCGGTAGAACCGCGAACAAGGTGATTACTGACGCACCAATCAAGCTGTACAGCGGCAAAGCCCACCAAAGGGAAATGCCGAACGTGGCGATGAGCCATGCAGTGAAGATGAGTGCTACAGGGATCGCGAAGAACGCCGCGCCAGGCAAGGACGCCCGAGGCTTGGCCTCGCGGGTGTCGCTCCGCTTGTGCTGCTCTTCGGCGAGTGCGGTCTGTAGTCGTCTTCTTACTAGATCGGCGCTGAACATTTTTCCAACCATTGCTGTCTATTGCAGAATTATAGGTGTATCAAATCAGGATCAACTCCTAATTTTGATGTATGCTTTTTTGCGGTGGAAATCCGCATTCTCTCTCTTTGTAGACGGCGAATAGTTGCCGATATTTAATGAACTTTGTGCAATTTTTCGATTATCTGCGCATAATCCATTGTAGTATCATGCTTATTTTTTCGGCTCCTCTGGTTGCACTCTCCTAAATGTAATTTCGAATTGGAACTTTTTTGTGCTATCAAAATGTTAGCTGTCGTTATTTTTGTAGGGTCGATGGTGGGGGTAAAGCAAAGAAGCGACATGGGTATTTGCAGAAAAGTTGGTTCACTGCGGTGGCGTTAGCGTCTTCGTGATTACAAATCCCTGATCCGTAAAAATATGAAGAAGAAAGCGGGCTGTCGTCGACGCCCGCTTGGAGAATTTTGAATCGATTTGGTCGCGACTCAGTGCGCCGGTAAAGTGTCCAACACGCCAAGAAACTTCTCGGAGGCGCGTGCCCACGTGAACATTTTCGCCCTCTCGAGGGCTTTCTCACGCAGCTCTTCCACTTGGGACATATTTTGCTCAAGTTCTGTCATTGCGGCTGTCCAGGCGGATTGATCCGTCGGCGCAAGGCTGATCGCGGCGCCTTCGGTGACTTCGGGAATTGCGCCGCCGGTCGAAGCGATAACGGGGCATCCCAATGTCATTGCTTCGGCCGGAGGGAGGCCGAACCCTTCGGTTTTGGAGGGGAAGACCAAGGCGAAAGCATTTTCATACAGCGCCCGCAGTTCTTCGTCAGTAACACGCCCGAGCATTTTCACATGTTCGGATTCCTGTAGACCGTTCTCGCCAAAGACAGTGGCATTGCCGCCGCCGGCAATCACCAAAGGGCGATCTTTGTTGGTGCGCGCGTTTGCGGCGTCGATCAGCATCTTCAGGTTTTTGTGCGGGGCGAGGCTGCCAATCGCGAGGAAGTAGCCGCCGCGTTCCAGCCCATGACCTTCCAGAACACGGGTGTCCGGATCAAGGCGCAGGATATGGTCGGCCCCGTTGGGGATAACGATCGCCTTCCCTTTGGGGACGACGCCGAAATGTTCGAGCTCTCTCTTGGAATGCTCCGAGACGGTGAGGATCGTATGGGCCCTGTGTCCCAGTCGGGGTTGGACAAAATGGTAGAAGGTCCGGAAGGCCTTGGAGTAGGTTTCCGGCTGCCGGAAGGCCTGCGCATCATGCATCATCACGATCTGCTTCTTCCGTAGAACCGGGCCCATATTGCACAGGCTGATGAGCCAAGAGTCCCTGGTCTCTTTGGCGAGGGCAAATTGTTCCCAGAGATGGCCGGTCAGTTTCGATTTTGTCGGGGAGGTGATGGACAGCAGATCTTTGGGGCGTTGTTCGGGGGTGAAGACTTCGCCTTGGGGACGCACTGCCAGAATGTCTTTGAAACGGGAGGGGATGCCGGCGTCCAGCGAAGCAGAGATCAGTTCAGTCGCGACACGGTCGACGCCAGTGAGCGGGCGCATCAGAAAACGCGCGTTCAATACGTAACTATTCATGAGAAGGGGCCGTAATTTGAAATATCCAGTACTCGAAATAAACCGCTTACGATTTGCTTGGCATGATACCAGTTGCGAGCGCGGTCTTCGAAAGGAATTTCTGGAATCGGCGCAAAGATCGCAAGGCGAAAATCCCCGATCCTTTTGATTTCCTATTGCGCGGCCATTTTTGCAATAAATATGCCTATATTTATGGTCGCCGTTTCGTCCGACGTGTTGAATTGTTGTCTGTCCGGACTGCTCTAATGGTAGCGAGATCGAAACAGGTTGTGTAAAAAGGTGGGAGAGTTCTGCGAGCTGGGATGGGTGACGCAAGTTCGAGCTCATAGAATTTTAGTATTTCTATTGTAGTATTTATGAAAACACTGAAGGCTTTCATCTTATGAATTCTGTTACTCCGGTTATCTTGTGCGGTGGCTCTGGTACACGGTTGTGGCCCCTCTCCCGGAAGAGCTATCCGAAGCAATTTGTGCCGCTGGTCGGTGGCACGACCCTGTTCCAGCAGACCGCCAAACGTTTGAGCGGTGTCGGGACTGGTGTCGTGTACGACCGCCCAATGGTTGTGACCAACTCTGACTTCCGTTTCATTGTCGTCGAACAATTGTCCGAGGTCGGTGTCGATCCTGGCGCTGTTCTGATCGAACCTTCGGCGCGGAACACTGCCCCCGCTGTTCTGGCGGCTGCGCTTCATTTGTACGCGCAGAACCCGGACGCGATCATGCTCGTGGCGCCGTCCGACCACATGATGCCCGACGCCGAGGCGTTCCGCGAGGCAGTGGCCAAGGGGATCTCGGCAGCGCAGAAGGGCAAGCTTGTCCTCTTTGGCATTCGTCCCGACCGTCCGGAAACGGGCTACGGCTACCTTGAATTGAATGGCACGACCGAAGACGGCGTCACCACTCTGAAGCGCTTTGTTGAAAAGCCTGATGCAGAGAATGCGCAGAGCATGTTGGACAACGGCGGGTTCCTCTGGAACGCGGGCATCTTCTTGTTCCGTGCTGCGGACATCATTGCTGCCTTCAAAGAGCATGCGCCTGCATTGGTCGCGCCCGTTGAAAAGTCGGTTGCAGAGGCAGCTCCGGATCTGGGTTTCCTGCGTTTGGAAGCCGAGGCATGGGAGCAGGCCGAGGATATCTCGATCGACTATGCGATCATGGAAAAGGCGTCGGATCTGGCGGTTGTCCCCTATGACGCGCTTTGGTCCGACTTGGGCGGCTGGGATGCTGTCTGGCGTGCGATGGAACAATCCGAAGATGGGGTCGCAACCACCGAGCGCGTCACTGCGATCGACTGCAAGAACTCTGTTCTGCGTTCGGAATCCCCTCATCTGGAATTGGTCGGCATCGGTGTCGAGGATATCGTCGCTGTTGCAATGAATGACGCTGTTTTGGTCGCTCACAAGGATCGTGCGCAGGACGTCAAGCTGGCCGTCTCCGAACTCAAAAAGAAATCGGCTGTTCAGGCAGAGGCTTTCCCCAAGGATCACCGCCCGTGGGGTTGGTTTGAAAGTCTGGTTGTCGGATCGCGTTTCCAAGTGAAACGGATTCAGGTGCATCCGGGGGCTTCGCTGTCTTTGCAGAGCCATTTCCACCGGTCGGAACACTGGATCGTCGTTGAGGGCACTGCTAAAGTTACTGTAGATGACGAGGTTCGCCTCGTGACAGAGAATGAATCCATCTACGTGCCGCTCGGAGCGGTCCACCGGATGGAGAACCCGGGCAAGGTGCCGATGGTCCTGATCGAAGTTCAGACAGGATCTTATGTCGGTGAGGATGATATCGTGCGTTACGACGATGTCTACTCACGCGGACAAGGCGCAAAGGGCGAAAGCCCTTTGAAAACAATGTTCTGGGGGCGTCTTGCAGGCGCCCTTAGTGTTTTTAGATTTTATTTTTATTTGCGAGCAGAGCTATGCGGAAGCTCCTGATTAACGGACGTTTTCTGTCCGGCGACCCAACAGCTGTGAATGTTGTCGCGCGGGAATTGTCTACGGCGCTATTCGAACACGCAACTCAGCACACAAATGATTGGAAAGTTGAGCTGGTGGTTCCGCATACTCTGGTCGAAGCCGCCCATAGACTGCCCATGCCCGTACGGAGCCTCGGGCGTCTGTCGGGCATCGCGTGGGAGCAGCTGGAGCTTCCGCGTTTGCGCAACGAAGGCGTAATTCTAAGCCTTTTCAACACAGTGCCTCTGTATGGGCGCGGCTATATCACTATGCTTCATGATGCGCATGTGATGAACAGTCCCGAGTCGTATCGGCCTTTGACGCGGCTGTGGCGCGAAATCCTGTCGCGCCGTGCGGGCTGCAAAGGCAACTACCTGCTGACTCCGTCAGAATATTCCAAGTCGAGCCTGTTAAAACATCGTGTCGGTTTGCGCTCGGAGTTCGGGATTGTCCCGAACGGCCCCGGAAATGTTGGCCGTGCCGATCCCGATCATGGAGTCTTTGACCGGCTCAAGTTCGATCCTGCCGCACCGTTTTGCGTGGGGCTCAGCAGTATGCTGCCCCACAAGAACATCAAAGTGCTCTTTCGTGCCTTCGCACGGCCTGAACTGGCCCACATCAATCTGGTTCTGTTTGGCAAGGCGGCCCGAGAGGATTTCGTTGCCTCTGGGCATCATGTGCCTGATAACGTGCACTTTTCCGGGTTCGTCACTGACGAGGAGCTGGCGGCGCTTTATGATCGTGCGCTGGCGGTATGCGTTCCCTCCCGAGAGGAGGGTTTTGGAATGCCGGCGCTCGAAGGTATGGCGCGGGGTGCGATTGCGGTCGTTTCGACGTGCGGCGCGCTGCCCGAAGTGGTCGGAGATGCCGGTTTGATCGCTGATCCTGACCGCCCCGAGGATATCGCGGCACATATTTTCAGAATCGCCGAGGATTTCGAGTATGCCAATCTGCTGAAGATGCGGGGCCGTGCTCGGGCGAAGACCTTTACCTGGGATGCGTCGGCGGCCAAAGCCTTTGGCTATATCGACGCATGGGCGGGGCAGGCGTAGGCCATCACACAAGGTGATGGCCTCTTTCGGCTATCGAGACTCGAAAATGCTCATCTCCAGCACGCTTGACCGGATGCCCAAATAGATCGTGGGTGCGGCAAGCACGATTGTGACCAGCGTGATCAGGGCAAATCGCACCTCTTGGCTCAACCCCAATGCACCAATCGCAAAGATGCCCGTTACCACAGCAAGTCCGTAGGCCGCGAGGAGTGCCAATCCGGTGAACAACGGCGGCATCGCGTTGCTGAGGTCGATTTTACCCCAGTATTTGAACACCAGAAGCGATCCGAAGAATGATAGGATTTGGACGCCCGCCTGAGCCCAGGCAATGGTCTCGAAACCCATCGGGGCAAAGATGACGATCGTGCCGAGCATTAAGCTTGTCCAGACCAAATTGGTATGCAGTGAGACCTGAGTGGCGCGCCGTGCTGCAAAGACAGGCTCGATAAGGTCGTTTCCAGACCGCGCAACCGCCCGTAATGCAAAGGCATAAAGTGTCCCCAGAGCGGCAGCATACTCAGGCCGGAAGAAGGTTTCGACCAGCCCGCCGCCCAATGCCGAGATCGCAATCGCGAACCCGCCAGTCAAAAAGACGGACCCAGCGAGCATGATCTTGAAGATCGGATCGAGAGGCTCCGAAAGACGTGATGCAGCTCCAAAAAGTTTGATGGCAAAGCTGCGCAGAGGTTGTGCAATAATATCCACAGTGCCGGTGGCAAGGCGGTTGGCAAAGCGATAGAGGCCGGCTTCGGTCGTGGAAAGAGCGTAGGCGAGGATCAGATCTGTCCCGAAATTCGCGAGGAACGACAACAGTCTTGATCCATACAGGCCGCTAGAAAAGCGGAGTCCTTCGTAAGCAATCTTGGTATCGAATCGCAGGGATGGGCGTTTCGGGCAGGCCGCGACAAACAGAACCAGCTCTAAAGCGGTTCTGATGCCTCGGTATGCCACCAATGCAAAAAGCGACTTCCATACCACTAGAATTATGCAACCAACGACAAGCCCGCCCAAATTTCCTGCAATCAAAATGAGAAAGTATCGCTTCATTAATCCCATGCGGGTCAGGACTGCTGAGGCCCAACCTATGATTGAAACAAACGGCTGAAAGACGCCGAAGTAGCGCAGGACCATCGCGAGGTCAGGGGCGTCGAAGAGCCGGGCAAGCCATTCACTGCCTAGATACATGGCAGCCCCGCCGTCAACGCCAATTGCCAACATGATCCAAAAGACAGTCGACAAAACTGCAGACTCGTCCTTCTCGGAGTTCACTAGGAAATGAAAATATCCGCAGTGAGTTAGCATAATTACAAACTCTACTGCGATAATTGCAATCGTGTAGGTGCCGTAGTCCGCAGCGGTGAGGAAGCCTGCGGCCAATAGGGTAATAACAAAGGAAGCAATCTGTTGGGATGCGAGGCCGAAAACAGAAATCGCGGCCGTGCCACCCGTTCTTGCAAAAGATGACTTTAGCTTACTAAAGAGCAAAATATCACTCCGATAATATATCTTACGGAAACAAAAAAGGTCTGGAGGGGAAATGCGCCCAAAGGGGAAAAATTGTGATAATTAAGAGATACCGCTCTTGTCACGCGCGGCGCAACCATGTTCTTTAGCGATATCCCGAAGGTGTATTTGTTCGGATAAGTGCACAATCGTGCATTTTTGGAGTTTCTATTTATGACTGATTTTGGCACCCAAAGCCCTCTTTTTTCGGCGCAGGTTGCTGGACGAGCCATGGGCGATCCCGAGGTTATTCGCCCCGAAGAAGATGACCGCGCAGATTTGAGCCGAATGATTCGAACGGTTTGGGTTCGCAAGAATATTGTTCTAGGTTGTATTTTTGGCTTTGCCGTTTTGTTTTTCTTGGCTGCGTTCATGCAGGCAAAGAAATATACCGCCCACACCACAGTAATGTTGGAGGCTCGTGGGCAACAGTTCGTTTCTATGCAAGAGCAAGTCGTCGGTGACTTGAAATTGGATGACCCGCTGATCGAAAGCGAGGTCACTGTTTTGCGTTCTTCGTCGCTTTTGAGTGCAGCGGTCGAAAAAATCGGAATTGATCGTTTTGATATTTTGGCTGGTGAAGACGGTTACGAATATTTTGACGACAGTATCGTTTCACTCGATCAACAGCGCCTGAAGTTCATCGTCGAAGAGCTTCAAAAAGGTATTAACGTTTACCGTGTTGGCGAGTCCTTTGTGATCGAAGTCTCGGTCACAACCGTCGATCCGCAACTCTCTACGGTTGTGGCTGATACGCTGGTAGAGGCCTATATTACGGACCAGTTGGCAGACCGACAGTCGGTGGCCAGCAACGCCACCCGCTGGTTGGCGGATCAGGTCGAAGTGGCCCGTCAGGAGCTTCTTGCCTCCGAAGAGACGGTCGAGCAATTCAAGCGCGACCTGCTGCAGACAAGTGGTGCTTCGGAAGAGGTTCTGACGCAGCAGCTGGCCGAATTGAACCAGCAGCTTGCTCTTGCACGCGCAGAACGCGCGACCGAGAGTGCAAAGCTTCGTCAGACCCAATTCCTTAAGGAAACCCAAGGGGCCATTGCGGTCGCGGATTCGCTTGATGTGCCGTATGTGACGGCGTTGCGCGAGTCCCGTCAGGAGCTGGTGAGCGAGGATGCAGCGGTGTCGTCGTCGCTCGGTCCGAACCACCCCACGCGGCGGAATATTGCGGTCGAGATTGCGAAAATTGACGAGAGCATCTCGCGGGAAGTCGATAATATTATGCGCGGCACAGAGAGCCGGGTGAATGTGCTCGCGACCCGCGAGGCGTCTTTGAACGCTGATGTCACGGAACTGCAGGACAAGCTTGCGGCGCTGTCAAATGCGTCACTCCGTTTGCGTCAGGTCGAGCGCGAGGCCGATGCCGCGCGCCTGCGGTTCGAAGAAATGCTGACCCGTTTGGGGATGACCCAAGCCCAGGTCGAGATCCAGCGCGCCGACGCCAAGGTCATTAACCCAGCTTCGTTCCCGCTCGTGCCTTCGTCGCCGCGGATCAAGTTGCTGACTGTCTTCGGTGCCGCCATCGGCCTTACAGTGGGCTTGGTCGTTGTCCTGATCGTCGAGATGACCCGAGGGGGCTTTGCGACTGCTCGCCAGCTGGAGATCGCTACGGGCCTCCCTGTAATGAGCGCAATGCCCCGCGCCGAGGTGACCTCGCCTAAGGATGTGGTCAAACTGCTGAGCAGTCGTGGCTATCACTTGCTGAACGAACGTGTGCGGCAATTGCGGGCTGTTTTGCCCATTGCTACGCGGCAACGCAAGAACTGCTACCTGCTTCTGTCGTCTGCTCCGAACGAGGGGAAGACCTCGACCGCTGTGGCGCTCGCGCACGCCAGCGCGATGGCGGGGGTCTCGACCATTCTGGTGGACCTAGACAACCGTCGCGGGACTTTGCAGGCAGAGTTTACCGAAGGCCAGATGGTTGATCTGTCCAATTACTTTAAAGGTGAAATCACGATTGATGAGGCAATCATCAAGGGTCAAAATACTCTTTTTGATATTACCGGAGCGGGCAAACACCAATCCCTTATGGCGGACGGCGTGAGCACAGAGCAAATTCGTGATATGGTTAACGAGTTGAAGGAGCGCTATGATGTCGTGGTCATTGATGCACCGCCGATCCTTGCGGTTTCGGATGGTTTGCAGATTGCACCTGTCGTCGATTGGATCCTTTATCTGGTGCGCTGGCGTCATACCTCTGAGAAATCGGTTAAATATGGCCTCGATACGCTGGAAAACGTCGGTGTGAACAACATCGGGCTTGTGATGACGATGGTTGACGTTCGCGAGGACCCTGACGGCTACGCTCAGAAGTACGATTACACTTGAGGCTCTTCGTTATTTGCAAAATTTGAAGTTTTCGAGTGCGCTTTGCTATTATTTTGACGGTGTTTGATTTTTGTGGATTCCTTGAAAATTTGTGCATATTGGGACAAAATTCGTGGAAAAGTTTCAAATAATATGTAATTAAGTAAGCGAGTTTGATTTTTTCGGCCATGATTTGTTGGCCATCAATGACTTAGGTCGCGAGTCGCGACTGTGTTTGGCAGATTTTTTAAAACAAGACTTTTACCGGGGGCCATTGTGACAAATACCTCTACTTCCGCTGGAAACCATGGCGGACCCGCCCATGGGTCCGGAGGCGGCTATCTCCCTCCCTATGACGGAGCGATGAAACGTCTGGCCGATATTGTGCTTGCAGCGTTTATGTTACCTTTATTGTTGCCGATTATCGGTGTGCTTTATCTTGTTGTCCGTTCTGACGGTGGTCCTGGCTTCTTTGGTCACGAGCGTGTTGGTCGCGACGGAAAAATGTTCAAGTGCTGGAAGCTGCGCAGCATGGTGATCGACGCGGAAGAGCGTTTGAATGAGCATTTAGACGCTGATCCCGAAGCGAAGGCTGAGTGGGACCGTGATCGCAAACTGCGTAACGACCCGCGGATTACCCGTGTCGGTGCGTTCATCCGGAAATCCAGCTTTGATGAGTTTCCTCAGATTTGGAACGTGCTGCGCGGCGAAATGAGCTTGGTTGGTCCGCGCCCTGTGACGTATGATGAGCTCGACCGTTATGGCTCACAGAAGTGGGCATATTTGGAAATGCGTCCTGGGGTAACCGGCTTGTGGCAGGTCTCTGGACGCAATGAAACTAGCTATGATGATCGTGTGGCATTGGACGCGCGTTACTGCCGCGAGGTTTCGTTGGTGCAGGATTTGAAGATTTTGTTCAGTACGATTGGTGCGATTCTCAAGCGCACTGGCGTTTAATTTTAATCTCCTTCGGCCACACCAACGGCGCGGGCGTCATCCCCTTACGCTCGCGCCTCTTGTTTGAATGTGAGTGCGCTAAAATATGCGAATTTCAGTCATCATCTGTTCTGTCGGGCGTCCGGAAGCCATTGAATCTGTCCTTCCCTTTATTGCGCGTCAGACAAAGCAGCCAAGCCACGTTTTGATTGTGGTGACGAAACCCGAAGATTTGCCCGCCCAAAGTGCGCTTCAATACAATCTTCCAATTCAGGTCCTGTACTCCCCCAAAGGACTAACAAAGCAGCGAAATACCGGCCTTGATGCAATTCAGGGAGAATGTGACGCCGTCTTCTTTATTGATGACGACTTCTTACCCGCGCAGGATGCGCTAGAGGTTCTGGAAAGCGGCTTTACCAAGTTCCCCGAGGCCGGTGGCCTGACAGGAACGCCCTTGGCAGATGGGATCAACACCAGCGGCGTCGAAGTGCCCGCCGCTCGGAAGTTGATTGAGGAGTATGAGGCGACAGCCTCTGGCCCCACGGCAGTTGTCGCGCAGCGCAACCTCATCGGTCTGTACGGGTGCAATATGGCCTATCGGTGCAGTGCGATTGGCACGGATCGTTTTGACCCGCGTTTGCCACTGTATGGCTGGCAAGAGGACACAGACTTTTCGTCTCGCCTCAAGGCCGAGAAAATCAAGCTGAAGAACCTGACCGGTGTGCATTGCGGCACGAAATCCGGTCGGGAGACGAGTGGGATTTTGTTAGGCTACAGCCAGATCGCCAACCCCGTCTACCTGATGCGCAAGAAGTCTTTGCCGGTGCTCTATGGGCTTTACCTGATGGGCAAGAACATCTTGGCCAATCATGGGAAGCTCCTGTTCCCCGAGCCTTGGATCAATCGCAAGGAGCGGGCCAAGGGCAACTGGGTGGCGTTCTTTGACGTGCTTCGCGGCCGTGATGCGCCGGAGCGTATCTTGGAAATGATCGCGCGACGTAGCTGAACTTTATTAGATCAAGAATAGAAAGGGCGCTTGCGCGAAACTTCGCAAGCGCTCTTTTGATTTACTCACGGAGCGGGGTTGACCAGCTTCACGCGGAACTCACCATTGTAGAACTGAGGCATTTCCGAGGGCCCAAAGATCACCTTTACCTCTTTCCCTTCGGGTACTTCAAAGGGGCCATAGATGGACTGAACTGTACCTTCCACCACCGTGGATACCTTGGTTTCGCCCGCGACGATGATGTCCAGAGTCACTCCGGCAGCCCCTAGCATGTTCAGGCTCACATCTGTTTCAACCGACAGCATCTGGTCCTTTTCCGAGATATGCTCCAGCACCACGCGCATGTTCTCTTCGGGGCCACCGACGATGTTGAACCCTGTGGGCAACCAGGCGAAGTTCCATAGGTTCGGAACGGTAGATTGGCAGAGATAGGGGCGCCACGGAACGCCATTGGTTTGCTGGCCGGGGCATGTTTCCAGATCGACAATCTGATCATCCGGACCCACCAGAAGATAGCGGCGCCATCCATCGATGCCTTCGGCAGTGCGCGCGTTCTCGCCCTCGGCGGGGCGGAAGAACTGGTGGAAGCTGTCGGCGACAATCGGTTGGAAGCCCAAGTCGATATCATGTTCCAGATTGATCGGTGTGCCATCCGTGTGCAGCAACAGGACACGGTCCCGCATCAGTTCGAGCTCGCGGTCGAGCTCTCGCAGATCGCCGCGGCGTGGCTGCAAATCCGGTCGGCGGATCGTGACGTCTCTGGGCTCGCCCCAGATTACGACGTCATTGTTGTCAAAGACGCAAGCGTAGGTAAACGGATCGGGCATAAAGAACTCGACCGGTTTGCCCTGCAACTTCGTGTGGGCATAGGTAAAGGCCTGTCCCATCGGCGTGAGCGACAGGTCTTCATCTAGCACCGGAGGATAGTTGTCCCCGCGTTGGGTGAGGGGATACCAGACGGTCCGCTTCACATCAGCGGCGGCCATTGTGCAGTAGTTCCGCCAAAAGAAATCAGGGGCCGCGTTGCCGAGGTTGGGCTGACCGAACTCTGTGATCTCGATGTCCATCTCCGCCATTTGGGGGTGGCGGCGCAAGACGTCCAGTTCTTCGACCATGTGCTCTGGTTCTGTGGTGTAGGTGTGGATCGAAACCGCGTCCATGTATTCGGCCGCGCCAAGATCCAGCATCTCCCAGATGTAACCGCCAGCGATCGAGTGTGCCGAGGCCCCGATGATGCGGGTGTTCTTGACGTTGTCGAACGCGTTCAACGCCTTGAGGTAGTCAACCTGCACGGCTGCCAACTCTTGCGCGGTTTTGTCTTTGATCGGCCCGTAGATGAAGCTGGGAGAGTTGAATTCATTCCCGATTTCGATCGACCGCACTTCGGGGTAGTTCTCGAGATAGGCCGACACAAAGCGCCCAAGCGCATCGATCCCGTCCGACTGAAGAACGGTATTCCCGTCCTCGTAATTCGGATTGTCCGCCCAAATGATCAGAGAGCCTCCTAATCCGGCACGGTTCAGTTCATCGACGCCTTTCTGCTTGTCGACAGTGAATTCGTACTTACCTTTCTCAGTTTCGATGTGAGCCCAAACGGCGTTGTCTCGCAAATCGTTTATCCCGAGTTGCTTGAGACGCTCGATCACTTTGGTGTTCGGAACGAGAAAGAGGCCCGCATCTATTCCTAACAATGGTGCAGTTATGTCCTGCGCATGAAGGCTTTGGACGCTAAAACACACCGACGAAACAAGGGCGGCGGTTATGCCTTTGAAAAAATGCATTGAAAATCTCTACAATAATGAATGTCACGACCATTGCTTTATTGTGTTGGGGTTTCTTTGCGCATTCAAGCAAAGAAAAAATATCAAAATGGTCGATTAAACATAAGGCATTTTGCAAGTGGTTTTGATTCTTCCCAGCGGATTATAGAGTGAATGGGTATTGAGATTTTTGAGAATTTCGGTACTAAAAACCCATTGATTGAGAAATTTGTGTGCACTTGCGGCACAGCCCATTCTGACGGCCCGTTTTGCTATGGAAGTTTTCGCCACAACGCCTTTGGCGCTGTTCATGTTTATTTACATTATGATGCGCGGACCTGTGAAAGGTCTGTGGTGTCTTTTCCTTGTGCTGCCGATGGGTGCGTCGGCGGCGATGAATGTGTCGGGCCTTGGCTCGATCTACATGGCGGACTTTGTGATCATGGCGATGTGGGCATCGCTGCTGCTGTTCCCGACCGGTTTCTCCGAACTCTTTGCCACGCTAAAGCCGGGGCGGCCGGGCTTCACGCTCCTCCTGCTTCTGATCGTTTCGACCCTGAGTGCATTTTTCATGCCGCGGTTTTTCCGCGGGGACACAGAGGTGTTCATGCTCGTGAAGGTGCCGGATTGGGGCATGGCCTTTCGCCTGAGGCCGCTGGAGCCGACGACCCAGAACATCAGCCAGCCGATCCGCTTTATGATCTCCATGTCGTCCTTTGTGATCCTGACGACCCTGTTCCGGCTCTATGGCAGCGCGATGCAGGTCCACAGAGGAATGGTGCTGGCTACTTGGGTGAACGTACTGCTGGCGTTTCTGGATGTGGCGTCCCATGCGATCGGGATGAACGACCTGCTTGATCTGATCCGCACGTCGAACATGGCGATGCTGGATGACCAGCGCATCATGGGCATCAAACGGATCGCGGGCGGCTTTGCCGAGGCGTCAGCATTTGGCTTTTATACCATGGGCTTGTTCGCATATTGGCTGCGATACTGGTTCTCTGACAGGACATCCGCCAAGAGCGGGCTGATTGCCTTGTTGATGTTTGCTCTGATCATCCGGTCCACGTCGAGTTCGACCTACGTGGCGCTCGGTGGCTTCTTGGGGCTGTATTTCCTGTGGCACTTCCGGACCATGTTCAAGGCGCGGCGGGCTTTCCTGATCTATGTGGCGACCATTGTGGCCGTCCCGTCGATGATGATCATTTTCGTCATGCTGTTTACCCTTAACCCGATGCTGTCGGGCATGCTGGACGAGATCCTGCTGACCAAGATGTCCAGCGACTCCGGCGTCGAGCGGATGTCTTGGAATACACAGGCCATGACGGCCATGCTGGACACCTATGGCTTGGGGGCGGGGATCGGCAGCGTCCGAGCCTCTAGCTTCTTGTACGCCTGTTTTGGCAACATCGGGGTCGTCGGCACGGCGCTGTACCTGTTCTTTATCGCGCAGTTCTTGCTGGCGCGTCCCCCAAAGTCCGAGAGGGATACCCACACCTCGGCGGTGATCGCTGCGATGCAGGCGTCCTGTGTGGGTTTCTTGATACAGGCGATGATGTCGGCGCCCTATCCGAACCTTGATGTGGTGTTCTTTGCTCACGCAGGCTTGGCGATGGGGCTTCTGCGCCGTCAGGTGATCCTCGATCGCCGCAAGAAGAAAGTGCCGTGGAAACGGCCTGTGCCGATTGGTGCTGCCCGTAACATGATGTCACCAGCAGTCTAAGACTTTGGTTGAAGATTCGAACCACTTGGTAAACTAATGGCGGCGACAGAGCAGCTAAGAGGTGCCGAAGATGTCTCAGTGGATTCGATTTCTGACCTTCTTTTTGTGTGTCGTGTTCGCGGTGGTGTTTACAATTGCCGCATTCTGGAACGGTTGGCTGTGGTTTTTGGCCCTAGTCTTTGCTGGGCTCAGTGCGTTGGGCGTCAGGGACATGCTGCAAACCAAGCACGCAGTTTTGCGGAATTATCCGGTGCTTGGCCACATCCGCTTCTTGCTCGAAGACATCCGTCCCGAGATTCGTCAGTACTTTGTCGAAAGTGACGAAGACGAAGTGCCCTTTTCCAGAGAGGCGCGGGCCATCGTCTATCAGCGGGCCAAGAACGTCGAAGACAAACGCCCCTTTGGCACCAAGCAGCGTGTGAACGCGGCGGGCTATCAGTGGCTGACCCATTCGATCCAGCCCCGCAAGATCGAG
>CAXQKF010000540.1:0-6824 GCA_964224285.1 Donghicola sp.
TGAGCCTGAGCCTGAGCCTGAGAAAGCGGTCACAGCTTCGGACTCAACGCAAGAGGTTGGCCTCACAAGATTGGAAATGTTGCTCCTTAAAAAGCTGTCTTCCGGGCAGAAACTTCCAGAGGGGATCAATCGCGAGGCCTTGCGGGACATTCCGGCACATGGGCATCTGTCATCGGCGGACGAGGCGCCTCTCGCGCCCGAACCCGAGGCCGTGCCCGAGCCAGTCGCTGCGCCCAAGGCAGACCCTGCGATGGACGCGCTATTCGCAGAGCTCGACTTTCCGGACGCCGCGTCTTCAAGCTCGGACGGATGGGACGACGACTTCTTTGATGACTAACCGAAGGCTAGCCCATCACAATCCTTGATTTGACGACCGCATTTGATCTTTTAAGGTCGTGCGGTCGACAAACAGGAGCGCGAAATGGAACGCAGCAGCCCCTTGGTGACACCCGTCTTGATTGCGGGCTGTCTGGTGATCATGGTCGGATTTGCAATCCGCGCCAGCTTTGGCGTGTTCCAGATCCCGATTGCAGAAGAGTTCGGGTGGGCGCGGGCGGACTTCAGTCTGGCCATCGCGATCCAGAACCTCGCTTGGGGGATCGGGCAACCGCTGTTCGGGGCCTTTGCCGAACGTCTGGGGGATCGCAAGGCGATCATTCTTGGCGCGGTTCTGTATGCCGCGGGTCTGGTGGCGTCCAGCTTTGCGGTCACACCGGCGGCGCACCAGTTTCTGGAAATTCTGGTCGGTTTTGGCGTGGCCGGTACTGGCTTTGGCGTCATTCTGGCGGTCGTGGGCCGCGCATCCAGTGACGAGAACCGGTCCATGTCGCTGGCGATTGCCACGGCGGCGGGCAGCGCTGGACAGGTGTTCGGTGCGCCCTTGGCCGAGTGGCTCTTGGGCTTCATGACGTGGCAACAGGTGTTCCTGCTGTTCGCGGCATCGATCATCGCAGTGCTGATGGTGCTACCGATGATGCGGGTCGAGCCCCCTGCCTCGAAAAAAGAGCTAGAGGAGAGCATGGGCCAGATCCTTGGCCGTGCATTCCGCGATCCCAGCTACACCATGATTTTCCTTGGGTTCTTCAGCTGCGGGTATCAGCTGGCGTTTGTCACCGCGCACTTTCCGGCCTTTGTGACAGAGGTATGCAGCCCGATTGCCGCTGGCGGCGTCCTGAGTTCGCTAGGGATTCAAACGACTTCGGCCCTTGGGGCGGTGTCCATCAGCCTGATCGGTCTGGCGAATATCGCGGGCACGTTGTTCGCGGGGTACTTGGGCAAGCGGTATTCCAAGAAATACCTGCTGGCGGGCATCTATGCGATGCGGACCATTGTAGCGGCGGCGTTTATCCTCTTCCCGATGACCCCTGCGACCGTGATCCTGTTCTCGATCGTGATGGGCTCGCTATGGCTGGCGACGGTGCCGCTGACCTCTGGTCTGGTCGCGCATCTGTATGGCCTGCGCTACATGGGGACGCTCTATGGGATCGTGTTCCTGAGCCACCAGTTGGGCAGCTTTATGGGCGTCTGGCTGGGGGGCAAGATGTACGACATCACCGGCGATTACACGGCTGTGTGGTGGGTCGGCGTGGGGGTTGGCGCATTCTCAGCGCTGGTCCACCTGCCGATCAAGGAAAAGCGCGTCGCACTGACGGCATGAGTTCAAGGGGCCCCGCAGGGCCCCTTTTCATTGGGCTGCGCGCCAAGCGTCGAGGATGTAGCGGCTGACCATCAGGTCCAGATGCGCGCCGCCGCCGTTCTTGCAGATCGTGATTTCTTCGGGCGTTTGGCGGGCGAAAGCCGCGCCGTCGTAGAAGTCCGCAATCACGTAGTCAGCGGTGATTTCCCCTGCGGCGATGGGCAATTTCAGCTCGCCGATGTGCTCGATCGTGGTCTCGCGGCTGTCCACGAACAGGCGTGCACGGGTCAGGGCCTCGGTGTCGGCTTCGCGCATGTCGGGGCGGTAGGCGCCGATCAGGTCCACGTGCTGGCCGGATTGCAGCCAAGCGCCCCTTAGCACCGGCTCGGTGCTCATGGTGGCGCAGCAGATGATGTCGGCCTGCGCGACGGCCTCGGGCAGGTCGGTGGCGACCTTCAGGCCGGGGAAGGCTGCGGCCATCTCGGTGGCGCGGGCGGTGGTGCGGTTCCAGACGGTGAACTGCGCATCGGGGAAGGCTGAGGAATAGGCGTCGATCATATTCGCGCCCACAGTCCCTGCCCCGATAATCAGGATGTTCCGGCTGTCCGGCCGCGCCAGACGGCGGGCGGCCAGCAGGCTGTCGCCAGCGGTCTTCCACTTGGTCACCAGATGGAAGTCCACCACGGCCTCGAGCAGCCCATGATCGTCGCCGAACAAGGACACGCCGCCATTCACGCGGGGCAGATCAGAGGCGGGGTTTTCGGGGAACACCGTCGCGGCCTTGACCGCCAGCCCCAGCCCGTTGATCCACGCAGAGCGCAGCAACAACGTGTCATCGCCCCGATAAAGGAAACTGTCCGAAATCTGCGCCTTGGGCAGGCTGTGTGCCTGCCAGATGGCGTCAGTCAGGGCGATCCAGTCCAGATGGGCGTCGGCTTCGAACGGGACGATGGCGGGGATCATGCGGCCTCGCTCTCGGTCAGAAGGCCCTTGGCGACCAGACAATCGGCCCACCCTTGGGGGCCGGTGAACAGGTGGGTTTGCCATCCGCGCGAGGCCGCCATTTCGATGTTATCCGTGCGGTCATCAGCGAACAGCAGGCCAGCGGGGGCGATGCCGCAATCCTCTTCGACCATCTCGTAGATGCGGACCTCGGGCTTTATCACCTGCATGTGGCCCGAGATGTAGCGTTTGTCGAATTCGGTCAGGAACGGGTAGACGGGCTCGGCGATGGCAAAGGTCTGCACGCCAAAGTTGGTCAGGGCAAAGACCGGCACCCCTTTGGCCCGCAGCGCGCGCAGAAGGCGCACGGAATGGGGGATTTCGGGGCTTGCCATCTCGATCCACTGGTCGTGCCAGATGCCCAGTTCCGCACGCCATTCAGGGTGCTGATCCGCCATCGACGCCAGCAGTTCGTGGAAGTTCGCCCCGCGATCCACCTGATCGTTCATTACGTGCAAGTCCACGGCGGCGAACAGTTCCTTGCGGCGGGCCTCTCCGATCACGCGGTCAAAATGGCGCTCGGGCTGCCATTCGATCAGGACGTTGCCGATGTCGAAAATGACGGCTTCGGGGGTCATGGGTTATCCTTTGCGTTTCACGCGGCGCAGCGCGTCTTCGAGAGCATTCAGAAAGCGGGAGCGATCGGCCTTGGTGAACCCTTTGCCGCCCCCTTGGCGGAACGGGTCGGCGGCGCGCAGATCAGCCATCAGGTCGCGCATCCCCAACACATTGCCGATATTGGCTTCGGTCAGGAATTCGCCGTTCGGTTTGATCACGATGGCCCCCGCCGGCACGCATTTCGCGGCCAAGGGGATGTCATTGGTGATCACCACATCGCCCGTCTTGGCACGGTCCGCGATCCACATATCGGCCACATCGGGGCCCTCGGGCACGATCACCAACTGGACCAAGGGGTTTTGCGACGGGCGCAGCCCCCCGTTGCAAACCATCGCCACCTCGGTCTTGTGCCGCGTGGCGATGCGCTCGATCTCTTCCTTCACCGGACAGGCGTCCGCGTCGACGTAAATCATAGGGCGTAAAGCGCCTCTGCGTGGAAGGCGACGTGTTCTTCCATGAAGGTCGAGACGAAGAAATAGCTGTGGTCATAGCCCTTTTGCATACGGAACGCGCCGTCCTGACGGCGGGCGGCCATGGCGTGGGCCAACGCTTCGGGCTTCAGCAGGTCAAGGAACTGGTCGCTGGCGCCCTGATCAATCAGAACAGACCCGTCAAACCCGCGATCCAGCATCAGCAGGCTGGAGTCGTGCGCCTTCCATGCCTCTTCGTCGCTGCCCAGATAGGCAGTCAGCTGTTTGCGGCCCCAATCGCTCTGCGTCGGGTTCGCGATGGGTGAGAATGCCGATACAGACGCATAGCGGCCAGGCAAGGACATCGCCAAGGTCAGCGCGCCGTGACCACCCATCGAATGGCCGGTGATCGACTGGCGCTCGGGGTCGATGGCAAAGTTGTGGTCCACCACGCGGGGCAGTTCCTCGGCGATGTAGTCCCACATCTGGAAATGCGGCTTCCAAGGGTCTTGGGTCGCGTTCACATAGAAACCAGCGCCCTGCCCCAGATCATAGGCATCGTCGTTGGCCACGCCCTCGCCGCGGGGCGAGGTGTCGGGAAAACACAGGGCGATCCCATGTTCAGCCGCCCACGCCTGCGCGCCCGCTTTGGTCATGGCGTTTTCGTGGGTGCAGGTCAGGCCCGACAGATACCACAGCAGGGGAACGCTGCCGTGCTCTGCCTCTTCGGGCAGGAACAGGCCGAACGTCATTTTGCCGCCCGTCACGGCGCTATCGTGGGAATAGACCCCCTGCACACCGCCAAAGCACCGGTTTTCCGAAATCGTTTCCATCAAATCTCTCCCTTGAACTGGCGCTATGAGGGTGCGCTAACCAACCGTCACCCAAGCGATCACTGCCGACACTGTAGCGATACTGAGCGTCGTTGAAATCAGAATCGAGGTCGATACGCGCTGCACCGCCACCCCGTAGTGCGCCGCCAGCATATAGACGTTGCCCGCCACCGGCAAAGACGCCGCCGCGATCATCACGCTGGCCGCAAAAGGTTCCACGTGGAACAGGACCAGCGCCGCATAGGCCACCGCCGCCGGATGCAGGATCAGCTTGCAGAACGACAGCCAGCCGGCGATCTCCATCCGTTCAGCGGATTTGCCGGCCAAGGACGCCCCGATGGCGAACAGCGCACCGGGCGTTGCCGCCGCCCCAAGGATCGACACGAAATCCATCAGCGGCGCGGGTGTGGGCAGCGACGCGGTAGACCACAGCAGCCCCAAAGCGATCGACACGATCATCGGGTTCTTCAGCAAGCCCATTGCCACGGTTTTCAATACGCTCAGGCGCATCCGCCCGTCGCGCGAGCCGGTGATCAGGATCACGATCAGACTGGAGAATACGATCAGGTCGATCGCCAGAACCATCATCACGGGGCCAATCGCCTGCGGCCCCATCAGCATCGTCAGCATCGGAATGCCCAGAAAACCTGTGTTTCCGATAACGGCGCACTGGGCCTCGACCGCGGATTCGTCCATGGGGCGCCCTCGGAACAGGGCGAAAGCCATGGCGATCACGTAGATCAGGAAAGACGCGCTAAGGTAGGCCAGAATGAACGGGCCATCAAAGACTTCGCCCATGCTTAGGTCCGCGGAAAAGCGGAACAGCATCGCGGACAGGGCGAAATAGAACACGAACTTGGTGATGGCCGCCGTTGCCTCGGCGCTGAAAAAGCGCGTGCGCGCCGCGCCATAGCCCAGCGCGATCATCGCAAAGAACGGCAATGTTCTAAAGAAAATCTCTATCATGCCCAAAGCGATAGACAGCGCCGCCGCCTATGGCAACGACGCGTTTTTGCAATTTCCATTATACGGGAGGGCGCGGCAGCCCTGCATCAGCCTCCGCCAATTAATACGCCAGCCGCGAACACCAGCGCGCCCCCCAGAACGACCTGGAACGTGGCCCGCATGAACGGCGTATCCATATAACGGTTCTGGATCCAGACGATGGCCCACAGCTCAATGAAAACGACAAGGAAAGCGGTGATCGTCGCTGTCCAGAAATGCGGGATCAGATAGGGCAGCGCGTGCCCAAGCCCCCCGACCGCCGTCATAATCCCCGCCGCAAAGCCGCGCTTGACCGGCGATCCGCGTCCCGACAGCTCTCCGTCGTCAGAGGCCGCTTCGGTAAAGCCCATGCTGATGCCCGCGCCCACACTAGCGGCCAGACCAACCAGAAACGTGGTGTGCGTGTCCTGAGTCGCAAAGGCCGTCGCAAAGATCGGGGCCAGCGTACTGACCGACCCGTCCATCAACCCCGCCAGACCGGGCTGGACATAGGTCAGGACAAACTGGCGATGGGCCGAGGCATCCTCGTCCTCTTTGGCGTCACCTTCAAGGTGCGCTTTTTCCAGATCTGCGGCAGTATTCTGGTGACCTGCCTCGGCCTGCGCCAGCCGTCCCAACAAATCGCGGGTCGCAGCATCAGAGGTGCGCTGTGCCGCCATCGTATAGAACCGCTCTGCGTCGCGCTCCATGCCCTCTGCCTCGGCGCGGATACGGTCCAGTCCCAGATTTTCCACCAGCCACACGGGACGGCGCGCATAGTAACCAGCCACATGTTCCCTGCGGATCAGAGGGATCGTCTCGCCAAACCGTTCGCGGTGCAGGGCGATCAATTGGGCGCGGTGGTTGTCCTCTTCTGCGGCCATGCCATCAAAGACGGCAGCGGTCGACGGATACTCTTCGCGCAGGCGGGCAGCATAGGTCCGATAGATCTGCGCATCGTCCTCTTCGGACGAAATGGCCAGCGCCAGAACTTCCTGATCCGACAGGTCCGAAAACCGCCGCCGCTGAGTGTTGAAACGCATGACGCCACCTCACTTTTTAGAATAGTTCTAAAATACTCTTCTTAAAGACAGGTTCAAGCGGCAATTGCGCACACCTTCGCGTTGTTTGCTCAAACCCGTGTGTGCACCTGCAAAGGCACCAGACTTCTTGCTGAACTGAACCGTGCGGTTTACTGTGGCCGCCTACGCTGGAGGTCCACATGACTGTCGCCACCGAAGTCCGCAGAGGACGCAAATTTGATCAGGTGCTCGAAGGGGCCCGACAAATTTTCATGCGCGACGGGTTCGAAGGCGCCAGCGTCGACGACATCGCTCAGGC
>CAXQKF010000541.1:0-7707 GCA_964224285.1 Donghicola sp.
GACGCTCTTCCGATCTCCCGATCTTCAGCCGCGGTCTTGCGCGGATGCAGGGATCGACCGGCCCGTTCTGGGGGCACAATGCGATCATCCGCGTCCGTGCCTTTGCCGAAAGCTGCGCCCTGCCTGAACTGGCGGGCCCGCCCCCCTTTGGTGGCCACATCCTGAGCCACGACTACGTCGAGGCCGCCCTTCTGGCCCGCAATGGCTGGAAAGTGCTTGTCGACGAGACCATCGACGGTTCGTACGAAGAGGGCCCCGAAAACATCCTGTCCTATGCCCGCCGCGACCGCCGCTGGTGTCAGGGCAACCTCCAGCACACCCGCCTGCTGTTCGCCCCCGGCCTCGCCGCATGGAGCCGCTTTGTCTTTGTGCAGGGAATCTTTGCCTACATCGTCTCGCTGATCTGGGCTTGCTTCCTCGTGGCTTCGGTTCTGGCGACCATCATGGCCCCCCTGCCCGATTATTTCCCCGAACCCTACCAGCTGTTCCCCGTGTTCCCCGATGACCGGACCAAAGAGATCACGGCGCTGTTCCTAGGGATCGTGGGCCTCTTGATCGTGCCCAAGTTCCTGATCCTGACCGCCGTCGCCCGCGAGGGCCAGATCGAAGGGTTCGGCGGAACCATCAGAGCCGCCCTCTCCGTCGCGACAGAGATCATCCTGTCCTCGTTCCTCGCGCCGATCATGCTGATGTACCAGAGCCGCGCCGTCATTCAGGTGCTGCTTGGCAAGGACGGCGGATGGCCCGCCAACCAGCGCGGCGAAGGCAAGCTGACCCTCTGGCAAGGGATCGGCGCGGGCATGTGGATCACCGGCACGGGCGCGATTGCCCTGACCGTTGTGCATTACATTGCTCCGGACCTGACACTGTGGCTGCTGCCTGTCTGCGTGCCCATGCTGCTGGCCCCCATGCTGATCGCGATCACCTCGCGGCCGCTGACCCATTTCCTGTTCACCACCCCCGAAGAGCTCGAAGCTGCGCCGGTTGTGGCTCTCTATCACGATATTCACGCCCGCTGGCAGTCCGAGGACGTCCCGAACGACCCCGCCAGCGAAGGACTCTCCAAACATGTCACAGCCTGAAGCCAAGCTGGTGCCCTTTCCCAAAGCATCCGCTAGCCAGAATGCCATCACTGGCAAACGCGATGCCCGCCTCGATGTGTTCCGCGGCCTCGCCTTGGTGATGATCTTTATCAACCACGTGCCGGGGAACCCCTACGAGGATTACACCAACCGGAATTTCGGGTTCTCGGACGCGGCAGAGGCGTTCTTTATGCTGTCGGGCATGGCGGCTGGTCTGGCCTATTCGGGACGCTTCATGCAGGCACAACGCCAGAGCAACGGTCTGTGGGCCGCGATCCAGCCCATGTGGTCGCGCGCGTGGACCCTGTATATGACCCAGATCCTGCTGACCGCTTGGGCTATCGCGATCTTTAGCGCCGGTGCGCTCTGGTTCAGGGTTCCCGAGATGATCACCAAGATCAACCTGTCCCGCGTCTTCGGCGATACCGCCGAGGCGCTGGTGGGTATTCCCGCCCTCGGCCACCAGTTGGGATACGTGAACATCCTGCCCGCCTATTCGGTCCTGCTGATTACCGCCCCTATCGCGCTGCTCGTGGGCCTGCGCAGCCCCGCCCTGATGATGGGTCTGTCGCTGGCGTTCTGGTTCCTGACCGGCCTCTACCGCTGGAACCTGCCCGCTTTCCCGAACCCTGGCGGCTGGTTCTTTAACCCCTTGGCGTGGCAAGTGCTGTTCGTGGCGGGCCTGATGACCGGCCTGAGCAAACGGCAGGGCAAACAGTTCATCCCCTACAAACCGCTGCTGTTCTGGGGCGCTGTGTGCTTCTTGCTGTTCGTGCTGGCATGGATGAAAATCCCGCCCCTTGGCAAAGCCATGAACCAGATCATGCTGATGGGCGGCCGCGCCGGTGTGCCGTTCCACATCGTCGCCCATGACAAGACCTTTGTGGCCCTGCCCCGTATGCTGCACATCATGGCGTTGACCTATGTGCTGGCCCATGCTGGCTTTGTGGTCCGGCTCTGTGCGCAGAACTGGACCAAGCCGCTGGCCATGATGGGCCGTCAGGGCCTGCTGGTGTTCTCGAGCGGTACGCTGATGTCCTTGAGTGCACAGGTTCTGATGAATGCTATGGGTCAACCTGAATGGCTGGCGTGGACCCTGCCTCTGGCCGGAATTGCGATGATGATCCTGATCGCATGGACTGCCGAGGCCATATCGCTCAAGCCCCGCAAACCGCAGGGTCTGATCGCCGCGGCGCCGGAACCGGCCTATGACACCATGACCGCCCCCGCGCAGAGTTCACCGCGCGCCTAGCGCGCGGCACCTGCCTACCCGAAAGGCGAGGTCAAACAGCAAACCTCTTCGAATTGCTCAGGCGGTTAGCCCAGAGGACACCTCCTTTTTTGCCGTGTTCTCTGGCAGGTCTGGAAGGAAAGCGCATCTCTCGCGCCGGATCTCCAAGGAACCGCCCATTGCATCCATCCCAGTGCCTTGATTTTGCCGCTCCGCAGTTGCCTGCCTATGTTGCGCTGGGAACCTTGGCCGGTGTCTGTGCAGCGGGCGTGATGATCCTGCGGAAACGCGAATTCCACGGGCGTCCGTTCTTTCTGATGGGATATCTGGCCACGATGGGCTGGCTGGTGCTGGTCATTGCGGAACTGATGGCAACTCTGCCCTCCTGCAAGATGTTCTGGGCGGAACTCAGCTTCTTCTTCATCGCTCTGTTGCCGACGGCATGGTGCTATTTTCTCTATGATTATTCCCACGCCCGCACGGTGACGATCAGCCTGCCCCGCTTGGCCTCGCTGATTGTCGCGCCGACGGTGATCATGCTGCTGAGTGTGACGAACTCTGTCCATCAGCTGTTCTACCTGCCCGAAACGCGGGTGATCAAAACCAGTCAGGGCCCCGCTCTGGACTACGTGCACGGGCCTCTGTTTCTGCTGGCGGTCATCTACCTCTATACCTTTATGGCGGGAGGCGTACTGATTGTAGCACGGGGGTTCCTCAAGGCGCGAACGGCCTATCGCGGCTACTTCCTGATGTTGCTGATGATCACGTTGATCCCGACACTGGGCAATGTGGCCTATGTGGTCTTCGGCTTTGCCTTCTTTGGCTTTGATCCCACGCCATTCCTGTTCTCTCTGGTGATGATCCTCTTGGTGCTGATGATCATGACCAACAGCATGTTCGACGTGGCCTCTGTTGCCAAGAACTACCTGTTCTACGACGCAGAGCAGCCCGTCGCGGTGATCGACGAAAAGGGACAGTTCGTCGTGATGAACCCCTCGTTCGAGGCCCTACTGGATGCCTGCGAGCACAAGGGAATCACACGACTGGCAGAATGGGACGAGCTGAACACCCTCGCCTTTGATCCCAACTTTCCCAAGAGCACCGTCTTCGAAGCCGCCGACCGCGCCTTTGAACTGCGGGTGATCCCGATCGACAAACCTCTGGCTGATTCAAACAGTTGCATGGGGTGGACGGTCCTGCTCAAGGATGTCACCGACATCCGCAGCACCAATGCCGAACTCAGTCAGGCGGTCCACAAAGCCGAGAGCGCAAATCGCATGAAGTCCCAGTTCATCGCGAATATGAGCCACGAAATCCGCACCCCCCTGAATGGCATTCTGGGCATGGCCGAAGTCCTGTCCCACGAGATCACTTCGGCCCGCCACGCCGAGATGGTGGATACGATCCGCCAGTCGGGCGATGTTCTGCTGAACATCCTGAACGACATTCTGGACCTCTCCAAGATCGAAGCAGGCAAGCTCGCGCTTCTGCCCGAAGAGTTCGACACACAGGAAATCATCCGCCGCGCCTCCGGCCTGCACCGCCTGTCCGCAGAAGCCAAGAATGTCCGCCTGATCGTCGAGGCCGACCAGAACGGCCCGCGCCGTGTGGGCGATCCCATGCGCCTGATGCAGATCCTGAACAACCTTCTGGGCAATGCGATCAAGTTCACGGACACCGGCAGCGTCACCCTGCGGATGTCGAACCCGCCCTACGGGAATCTCGAGTTCTCGGTGATCGACACCGGCATAGGCATGACCGAAGAGCAGATCAGCCGGATCTTTGACGATTTCGAACAGGCCGACGGGGCGATCACGCGACGCTACGGCGGCACGGGCCTCGGGATGTCGATCGTGCGCCGTCTGGTCAGCATGATGAACGGCAAAATCGACATCTCCAGCCGCAAGGGCGCTGGCACACTGGTCAAGATCAGCCTGCCCCTACCCCTTGCCGATACCTCTAAAACGACCAAGCCCGAGGTCAAGGAAACCGCTCCGGAAAAGCTCGAGCCCGCGACGGGCCTGTCGGGCATGAACATTCTGGCGGCGGACGACAACGGCACCAACCGTTTGGTTCTGGGCAGTCTGCTCAAGCGTGCGGGGATCAACGCGGTCATGGTCGTGAATGGCCGCGAGGCCGTCGAGAAATTCTCCGAAGCCGAGTGGGACGCGGTGCTTCTGGACATCTCCATGCCAGAGATGGACGGCTTGGCGGCTTTGGGGGCGATCGAAGCCATCGCGCGCAAGACCGGCAAGAAACGCCCGCCCTGCATTGCGATTTCGGCCAATGTGATGGCCGATCAGATCAGGGAATACCGCGCTGCCGGTTTCGATGCCTGCATCGGCAAGCCCTTTCGCGGGGCGGACGTCCTGCAGACTCTCAAAGAGCAACTCGCCCTGCTGGATCAGTAGATCATCGGCTGCTTGATCGGCAGACGGATAGTAAAGCATGATCCCTCGCCCAAGGTGCTGGTCACGCTGATCGACCCACCCGCGCGGCGCAGGATATCCCGCGTGATCGACAGCCCCAATCCGGTGCCTTTGGCCCCTTTGGTCGAGAAGAACGGGTCAAAAACCTTGGCCCGCACCTCTTCTGACATGCCCGTGCCGGTATCGCACACCTCGATCACCACCATGGGCCGCGCCCAACTGTCGTCGCGGTGACTGCGCACGGTGATCCGGCCACCCGCAGGCATCGCCTGCACGCCGTTGGTGATCAGATTCACGATCACCTGCTGCAACTCTGTCTCGTTCATCACCACCTCGCCCTCGGCCCCGAGGTCAAGGTCCAGATCAACCTGTGACTTGGACACAGTGTGCTGCACCAGAGGCACCGTAGATGCGATCACCTGATCCGGCGAGAGCCCCTCTTCGGGGAGGTTGAACTCTTCGGGGCGCGAGAACGCGAGCAGCTTGGTCACCAGAATGCTGATCGCCTGAATCTGCTCTTGAATCAGTTTGAACTCGGTCCGGTATTCCAGCGCGCTCTCGCCCATCAAGTCCTGAATGACATCCAGATTGCCCTGAATGACCGCCAAGGGATTGTTGATCTCGTGGGCAACGCCTGCGGTGATCTCGCCCAAGGCGGCCAGCTTTTCCGACAGGATCAGCTGACGCGTTGTGATCTCGAGCTGCCGGTTCACCTCTTGCAGATCGGATGTGCGGTCAGACACGCGGCTCTCTAGCTCTTCGGCCCACGTGCGCAGGCGGCGGTCGCGTTCCTGGATCTGGTCGAGCAGACTGTCCAGATGGGCGGCCAAACGGGCGATCTCGTCATCCCTACCCGAAATCTCGGAACGGGCACTCAGGTCGCCCCCTTCGACACGGGCGATAGCAAGGTTCATCCTTTCCAGCGGCAAGAAGATTGAGCGCGCAAAGAACAGCAGCACAGGCACCGTCACCGCGATCACCGCAAAGAAGCTGAACCAGATCACCATCTGGGTGCGCTGCTCTGACTGGCGGAAAGGCTCTTCGAGGAAGCCCACATACAGCATCCCGATCCGGCGGTTGAAACTGTCGCGGATCGGCTCGTAGGCCGAAATATACCAGTCGTTCACCACAAAGGCGCGGGCTGTCCAGACCTCGCCCTTTTGCAGAACACGGTCCCGCACCTCGGCCGAGACGCGGGTGCCAAGGGCGCGTTGACCTTCGAACAGGCGCACGTTGGTGCTGACCCGCACGTCGTCCAGAAACAGGGTCGCGGTGCCATTGGTGCCGCCGGTCAGGCTGCCTTCGGGATAGACCAGATCGTTGATCTCGTCGATGAAACCAAGGGTCCGGTTCAACAGCACACCGCCCACCAAGGCCCCGCCCGGCGCGGGGGCCGCCGCGTGCACCACCATCCCGCGGGTTTCAACAGCGCGGTCCGTGGGCACAGCGCCTTGGGTCGGCAAGAGTTCCAGACGTGCCCGCCCCGCCAGATCAGGGGACAAGGACGCCAGATCACTATGGGCAAAGATATCGATGGCCGCCCCGCTGCGCCCGTTCAAGGCAGCATTCACCACAGGCCAGTTGCGCGGATCGGCAACGCCGCCCTTGTCGCCAGCCATGATCACAAAGGCACGCGGGGTCACATAGTACAGAAAGTCGAGCCCCATCTGACGGCGCTGGCGTTCCAGAAATTCAGCCATATCCGTGCGGGCCTGATCACGGAACAGGGCCGACCGTCCCAGCGCATCAATCGCGGCGCTCCGTTCCTCGACCAGCCCTTCGAGGTGCTGGCGGGCGACGGTCAGTTCGCCGGACACTTTGGCGGTCAGCACCTCGTTGAGGCGGTCCGACCAGCTTTTGACGGCGGTCACCAGGAGCAAGGGCAGCAGGATCAGAATGGGCAAGAGCGCGATCACCAGAAGGCGCGCGCGCACTGTGTTTCGTAGGCTTACCGGGTTCCTGAGTCTGTCAGACATTCCACATGCTGCATTTACGGTCGATCGTCTTGCGGCTGACCCCAAGACGCCGTGCTGCTTCGGCACGGTTGCCGCCACAGGCTTCGAGCACGCTCAGAATGTGCCGACGTTCGACCGCATGCAAGCTCTCGACAGGCTCGTTGTCGCTGTCTTCGGTGTTGCCTGCGAATTCCGGAGGAAATTCTCCAAGGATCAGAGAGCGTTCGATCAAGTTCTTCAGCTCTCTGACGTTGCCCTGCCAGTCATAGCGGGCCATGTTCAAAAGAACGTGATCGGTCAGGACCAAGGGCTCTACCCCCAGCTGGCGCGAGAATTTCCCCATAAACAGCTCCGCCAGTTCGGGGATGTCCCCGACCCGATCACGCAGAGGCGGCATCTGGATGTTGACCACGTTGATCCGGTGATAGAGGTCGCGGCGGAAGCGTCCTTCGTCCAGCGCCCGATCCAGATTGGCGTTGGTCGCAAAAACAAACCGCAGGTTCAGGGGCATCTCGCGTTCGGACCCGTGGGGGCGCAGGCTGCCATCCTCGAGCACGCGCAAGAGTTCCCCCTGCATCGGCATCGGCAGTTCGGCCACTTCGTCCAGAAAGATCGTCCCGCCAGAGGCGTGCACCAACAGCCCGTCCGACCCCGGTTGCGCCGGATCGCCGAACAGGTCCTGAGACAGACGGTCGGGCGAAATGCTGGCGCAATTGATCGGAACAAAGGGCGCATTGGCGCGGTCCGACATGGCGTGCAGGGTGCGGGCGCAGATTTCCTTGCCTGTGCCGCTCTCGCCAGTGAACAGGACCGGCGTGGGCATGGGGGCAATCCGCTCGAGCGTTTTGCGGACGTTCTCGATCCCCGGCGAGGTGCCGATCAGGCGGCCACGGGCGGCCAGACTGTCGGCTTGCAGTTCATACTTCAGCAGAAAGTTTTCGCGGCGCAGGTACTTTTGCACCATGCAGCGGTTAACCGCGTTCAGGATCTGGTTCGACCGGAACGGCTTG
>CAXQKF010000542.1:0-17439 GCA_964224285.1 Donghicola sp.
ACACCATTGGCCAATGCGAGCCGGTGCAGCCAACTTGACAGAAGCTCTCCCGGAGCCGGAGCGACATCCACGGGCCAGCCGCGTCCCACCTCGCTGGCATATCGGCGCGCAGGCGTGACGGTGATCCCAGGTGAAGACCGGTTCACGTCATCTCGTCGCGCAAAGCAGCGTTCCGGCGCCTCGACAGTGGAATGTAGTTAAGGGATGCAATGCTCGCTTCGGTGATTTGCTCCTCACCGTTCCTGATCGCGGCAATTGCGGCATTGCTGACAATGTCGACAACCTCTCCGATCAAACCTTCCGACAGATCATGAACGATCCTCGCCAGTGGCTGGCGCGAGAGCTCCGAGGGTAGGGCAAGCGGCATGCTGGCCTCAAGGCTGTCGAGGAGCGTTGCGAAATCCTCATCATACCCCCACCTCGGAATAGGGATCGTGTCAAACCGCGATCCCATCTCCTCGGTATTGTGGATTGCGTCGTAGACCGCGACCTCACCGACAAGCACAGGCGAAATGTCATGAACCCTGGCCATTCGGCGCAGGAACGAAAATATGGCTTTGACGTCCTGCCGTCGTCCCCGCAGGGCACTGTGGAATTCATCGAAAATGAGCACGCGGGGCTTCAGGCTTTCCAGCAGATGATCCACTTGCTCTCCCGCGCGTGACAAGCTTCTCCAGCCAGCTGCCTGAGGGGCGCGCAGGCCGGAAAGAATGCTGGCATAGAAATGGGATAGGCCGGCGCCTTCCCGGGTCTGGATTACCCAGACCCTTTGCCGATCCGACTGTCGTAAATGCTCGATGGCGAAGCGTTCGGCAATCATCGTTTTGCCGTTGTGATAGGGGCCCGCCAGCAACACGCCCCGCGGGCGCAAGGAGGATGGCCGGTCTAGCAGAAGATGCATGGCGTCGTGGGCTTTGCCAGCGACCGGGTGGCTGATCCAGCGCGGCCCTCGGATATGGGTAATCCGAAGCGCATCCTCGGAACCAAGTAGCAACGCGGCGGAGGGAAGGAGGTGATCCGCCATCTCACCAATCCTCCACCGGAAAGACCCGTCGCGGGCGGTCCCGGGCCGGGCCCTCGCGGGTGGGTGCCGGGGAAGGGGCAAGTTTCTGATAGGGTTTTGGAGCATCGGCCGCATGTCTGGCGCGGGTCAATGCCTTCATCTGCTGTTTTCGCGATGCCGACGCATCCACGGTCGCGGCGATTTCGCGCCGGATCGCCGTTCTGTCTTCGACCGGGCGTCTTCCGGATTCGCGCAGCCGGTTTCGTTCGGCCTTGTGTTGCCACAGGGTGATCGGTTCGGACAAGCCGTCTCGCCGGCCGACCGCGCGCCAGGCTCCGGTATCGGGATCCCTGAGGTAGACGTGGCTCATGTCGCGCGGGTCGTAGCGAAGATCGAAGGCCTCCAGCCGGTCGCGCCGGGCGATCGATGGGCCGAGCCAGGGATCGAAATAGTCGATGGCGAAAAGGCTGATGCCTTGAGGTGAAATCCTGCGGGTGGTGTTGGGGAGGAAATTGAGCAAAACATCCATGGGATTGTCGGCGGGGCCTTCCATCACACGGCGCTTGCGTTCCCAATCATCCATCGGCACGGTCAGTTTCCGAGCGTTCTGGCTGAGATTGTGGTCAATTATCGCCAGTGCGATACAGCGTTCGAGGTCCGAGAAGCTGAGCTTCGCCCGGTCCGCGGATAGGTATTCACCCCGGTCCGCGATGGAGCGCCCGGTCTTTCCTGGCAATGACCGCAGCACTGTGTTCACCTTGCCGAGAAGGCGTTCGACAACACCGCCACGATGGACGGTCCCCTTGTTCCGGGTTTGAATGGCGATGCCATACTCCGCACATCCTCGGGTGAAACTGGCGCTTTTGAATTCCATTGCGGAATCCACCACGACCTGCTTCGGACGGCCAAACATCGGCCAGGCATGATTGATGTTGCGTTCGGCCAGCCAGTCTTCCTTGCGGCACATCGCCTGCGCCAGACAAAGCGCGACCGACAGGCGCGACGGTTGCTCTAGGGTCAGACAGAACCCGATGATTGCGCTTGTCGCGACATCCGCTGCGATCGTAAGGTAAGGCCGACCGACAAAGATACCCTGACCGTCGATGATTTCCACGAACTGGATATCGGCAGGGGTATGGTCGATCTGGACCACGTCAAGGGCGTGCTTGGCCCGGATATAGCCAGGTCGAGGTTTCAGACGGCGCAAGCTTTTTCCGCCGGAGTGTCGCCGACGTGCGATCTCTTCTGGTGTGAACAGCAGCGGGATGCGCTTTGCGACGGTGACGTAGGCTGGCGGAGAAAGCCCCTCGCTGGCACAGCGTGCGCGAATTTCCTCGATGATTGGAGCGAGGTCTGGTTGCTCGGGCCGAAGCCACATTTCCCGCAGCGTTTGCGCAATGATTTCCTCGACGGCCTGGCTGATCCTTGTGCGTCTGGCACCGCTCGTTCTTGGCAGAAGGGAAGACACTCGGCGTTCGTCACGGTATCGGCTCAAGTGGTTGTAGATCTGGCGCGCCGACAGGCGCAATTCGGACGCCGCGCGCGCGACCGCGTCTCGCATTGGTTCCGTGCCATCTAGAATGCGGTCCAGCTCTCGCGCAATGCGCGTGGCCTTGCTCCAGGCCTCGTCAGAGGGTTCCTGTCCGTTCAGCGTCATAAGCCGGTCGTCTCAGAGTGTCTCAACATCATTTTCCGCCCTAATTCTCTCGCTTATTGAAATGCGAGATAAAAATTGAAATCGCAACGTAATATTCTACGTCTATTTCCGCCTCATCCTGCTGAAATCGTTTAAGAACCTTTTGATGAAACGACAATGCAATTGCGACAAAGAGGATCTCTGGTTTCTGCCTGGGCCACTCGAGGAAGAACCGGATGATTTGCTTCCCGGGCCACGGGCAGAACCGCCCGACACTGCTGTCATCGCAGACTGGGCAAAGGCAGAAAGCGTTCACGCTGCTCGACTGGCACGGGTCGCTGGACGTCTGGGTGCTCTGGATGACCGGCTGCTGCGTGGCCCGGAAGGTTGGCGGCATAGGCTCGCGTTGATCGAGGCGGCGGACCTCAGCTGGTTCGCAGGGGATCGGGTGAGTTCTGATCGTCTGGCGCTCTGGGTATCGATGCGGTTGTCAGGCGCACAGGATGACCCAAATGCCCTGGCAAGAGTTGGATGGGCTGTTCGGCGCCTGACAGGCGGCCCCGGACCAAAGGGCGATTTGGCCGCCTTCCTGGATCGCCGTGATCCCGAGAACATTGAGGACAGTGCCGAGCGTCTCAAAGATCGCGCGGGCGGATGGCTGAAGGTATTGGCAGCTGCGGCCGATCTTCATCCAATCACGCGGGCTTGCATGGGGTATCACCTCTGGAGCCTCGCGGGCCTCGGACAATACGGAGACCAGATCGAAGCCGCCGTCACCGCGTCCAGGATCGCGGCAAGCGATGGCACCGGCGCCATCTTCGCACCGCTCGCTATGGGTGGGGCAGGGGGGCTGCGTATCTCGGGCTTGCCACTCGAACGCTTGCCCCACTGGTTGGATGGAATGAACAGCGCGATTTTATCGGCGATGCGAGTACTTGACGATACTGAAAGGTGGGCGGCGCGGGCGGAGTCCGACATGGCGCATTTGTCGGGTCGCACGCCGGTCGCCTTGCGTAAAGCTTTCTCTCAGTGGCCATTGGTCTCTGCACCAATGGCTGAATCCGTGACCGGAGCCAGTCGCGCCGCCATTCAACGCAATCTGGCGTGGATGGAAGAAAGCGGTTTGATCCGCGAGGTGACAGGGCAGGGGCGCTTCAGGATATGGACTCTCGAAAACTGAAAGTCGATTCCCGGGTGTGCTGGTTAATTTCAATGTGCCAGCATGACAGAGATTGTCATGCCGCGATGTTGCTACAAATGCAAACCGGATACGAGGCTGTCAAATGGACTTTCTCAAAAGCTGCCAATCTGTTGCGCGTCGCTGACATGGCGACCTCGCGGTATGACGGAATCCGCTTGCAGGACGTGACGGACGAGTTCGGTTGCTTTATTGCGCACCTTCGAGAAGGAGATTCGATTGTGCACTGCAGCAGGATGTCTTCCTTGTTCTTCACATAGTAACAGAGGGCAGGCTTGGAAACATCGAGCAGGTCGGCCAATTTGCCAATTGACGTTTCCGAATACCTCTTGGTGGTGAACTCGTGCGCGGCCGTATCCAGCAACACCCAGCGCTTCAGCTTCTGCTGATGCTCGGCATCCTTGGCCTTGCGGGCGAATTGATCAGGTTGCGGCTGCGTCCTCCTTAATCATGTCGGCGGATTTTTCACCGATCATGATACAGGTGGCATTGGTGTTGCCGTTGATGATCTCGGGCATGATTGAGGCATCGGCGACACGCACATTGGCCAGTCCCTTGACCTTGAGCCGCGCATCGACCACGGCCATGTCGTCGCGGCCCATCTTGCAGGTGCCGACCGGGTGATACGCATGGTTGACCTCGGCGCGCAGGTAGTCGTCGATCTCGGCATCGGTATTGAGATAACGCTTTGGGTAAAGCGGCTTGGCGATCATATCCTTCAGCGGTGAGCCGTGCAGGATGTCCTGCGTCACCTTGAAGGCATTGCGCATGTCCTTCAGGTCATCGGCGTGATCCAGCAGGTTCAGGTCGATATTGGGCTCGGACCCCGGGTTGGCGTTCTTGAGCGTCAAACGCCCCCGGCTGCGCGGGTGACCGATATTGACAATCATGGTAAAGCCCCACTTGATCATCGACATGTAGTCATGGGCATGGTTGCGATAGGGCAACGGCACCATGTGAAGTTGGAAATCCGGGTTGTTCTTACCCGGCTCGGACCGCAGGAAGCCACCCGCCGCTGTGGGCGGATTGGCGAGCCAACCTTTGCGCCTGGTGAAATACTGGTAGAAGGCACCAAGGTTCTTGAGCGTGCCCAGTGGGCCAAGGGAAATTCCGGTGCGTTTCTTAGATTTGAACACGAACATCACGTCCGGGTGGTCATGCAGGTTTTCGCCCACGCCGGGCAATTCATGCTGCACCTTGATGCCATGTTTCTCCAACTCGGCCCGGGGTCCGATGCCCGAGAGCATCAGGACTTGCGGCGAGCCGAAGGCCCCGCCGCTGACGATGACCTCCTTGTTCACCCCGACCCGCTTGGTTTCGCCGCCCTGGTCGTATTCGACGGCCACCGCGCGCCCGTCTTCCATGACGATCCGGCGCACCGTGGCCTTAACCTGGATATCCAAGTTCTTGCGGTCCGTGATCGGGTCGAGATAGCAGAACTTGACCGAGGCGCGTTCGCCGTTCTTGGTGGTGAACTGGTAGATGCCCAGCCCTTCGCGATTGGCGCCGTTAAAATCCGGGGTCTTGGGGTATTCCAGCTTCTCGCCCGAGGAGAGGAAGGCGTTGTAGAAATCAAACGAGGCATCGCCGTTGCTGACATGCAAGGGACCGCTGTCGCCGTGATAGTCATCCGCACCGCGTTCGTTGTTTTCGGCCTTTCGGAAATAGGGCAGCACCTCGTCATAGCTCCAGCCTTCGTTGCCGAGTTCGGACCAGCGGTCATAGTCACCGGATTCGCCACGGATATAGACCATGCCGTTCATGCCGGACGAACCGCCCAGCATCTTGCCGCGCGGGTTATAAAGCGCACGGTTGTTAAGATTTTTCTGCGGCGTGGTGTTGAAGCGCCAGTTCAGCTTGTTGATTTTGTAGTTCTGGATCAGCCCGGCGAACATGCCGGGAATCGAAACGAATTTCGAGTTACCCGGACCCCCTGCCTCGAGAAGCGTGACGGTAGTGTTCGGATCCTCGGATAGCCGCGCGGCAACCACTCCTCCCGAAGATCCTCCACCAATGACTACATAATCTGCCATTGTTACTCTCCCTGTTACCATTTTTTGTGTCTGTGTCAGACGATTTTCTTCATGACCGCCAAGAGCGTGTCGGTGAGCCTGCTGTAGGGCGGATTCAGAAGGTTGGCCGAGTTCAGCCGCGCCTGCCGGAAGACCGGCTTGTGGGCGCTGAAACTGTCAAACCCAGCCTTGCCGGTATGGGTGCCCATGCCGCTGGCCCCAATGCCGCCGAAGGGCAACTTTTCCTGGAACACGTGGAACAGGGTTTCGTTGACGCACATCCCCCCGGCCCAGGTGTTTTGCAGCATGTGTTTTTCACGGGCGCGGTCATGGCCAAACCAATAGAGCGCCAACGGACGGTCATGGCTGTTGATATAGCCCGTGACCTCATCCAGGCTGTCATAGGTCTTGATCGACAGAACCGGGCCGAACACTTCCTCCTGCATCACTGCCATGTCGTCGCTGGGGTTGATCACTATATTCAGCGGCAGAATCCGGTTGTTGGTATTGCCCTCGCCACCATCGGGGTTGACCGTCACCACCTTTGCCCCCTTGTCACGGGCATCGGTGACCAGATTGCGCAGCCGGTCGTAATGGCGGTCCGAAACGATCGTGGTGTAGTCTACGTTGCCATCGAGGTTGGGAAAGAACTTGGTAAAGCCCTTCTTCATATCCCCGACGAACCCATCAAGCTTTTCGGTGGGCACAAAGACGTAGTCCACTCCGATACAGGTCTGGCCACAGTTCAGCACCTTGCCGCGCAGGATCGAGCTGACCGCCTTGGCCGGATTATAGGAATGGTCGATGATCGCGGGGCTCTTGCCCCCCAGTTCCAGCGTGACAGGCGTCAGGTTGGGTGCCGCGGCCTGGGCGATCTTGCGCCCCACGGCGGTGGACCCCGTAAAGATCAGGTGGTCAAAAGGCAGTTCGGCAAAGGCATTGCCCAGCTCGGCCCCGCCGGTGACGACGGCCAACAGGTCCTCGTCAAAATTGTCGGAAACGAGATTGCCCAGAAGTTCGGTTGTATGTACCGTGACCTCGCTGGGCTTGATCATCATACGGTTGCCTGCGGCCAGCGCATGCACCGCCGGAAGAAGCGCGATGGCATAGGGATAGTTCCAGGGAGCGATATTGCCGATCACTCCTAGGGGCTGCGGCACCACCTTGCATGTGGCCGGCAGCGAATGCAGGCTTGTGCCCACCCGGCGCGGGCGCATCCATTTGCGCAGGTGACGGCGGGCATGTTTGGCGCCCTGGATGACAAGGAACAAATCGCTCAGCGTGGTTTCGCGCACCGAGCGGTTGCCGAAATCCTTGTCGATGACATTACAAATGTCGTGCTTGTGTTTCTCGGTCAGTTTCAGCAGCTTTTCGACATTGCCGCACCGTTCTTCGTAGGACGGGTAGGGGTTGGCATTGGAGGCGGCTTTCTGGCAGGTGAAAAGCGCCTTGAGATCGTCGATGGAGGTGTCAGGGACGATAGGCGTGGCATAGGAATTCATGGTTAGTCCTTTGTATCAATTTCGAGGAAGCGGCGCAGCATATCGCAGGCCATTGTCTGTTCTTCGGTCTTGAACATCCTGCTCTCCTATCGCGCCAGCACCGCACCAAGCTTCACAGCACCAACCCCATCGAGCGCCTGAACAAGGAAGTGAAACGGCGCGCAGATGTCGTCGGCATCTTCCCCAACGAGGCATCCATCACCCGCCTAATCGGCGCCGTGCTGTTCGAGCAAAACGACGAATGGCAGACCGCCAGCCGTTATATGATGGTCGAGGCATTCGCACAGATCGACAACGAGGAGACAGACCCAATTCTCAGCATCAAAGCCGCCTGATCATGACCTCGGGCCACCCGACAAATTACACCACGTGCGCGGACACTAACTCCTACTCGTTGCCGCTGTCGGGAGCGGGACCTGTCAGAAATCTGCGATGTGTAGCCGACTGAATTTGTTCGGTGTTGCCTGTTCGGCATTCCTGAAGCGCAAGCACACATGATTACCGACAGGCAGCAATTCCTGTGAGATTTCCTTCGCGAACAACGAGTCTCGCCCGAAAAAGCTGTCACTCTGATTCTCGGTTTTTTACAGGTTTTATGAACCCCCATTCGAGCGTTTCTTCCAAGGTGCTGTAATAGATAAGGAAATTTGATGTTGACAGCGCAGGCTTATTATTACTTACTAGTCAGTAAATAAAGGTGAGCATATGCAACATGTAAATGTCATTTTGGAGACGCGGGGATCGGCGGCCTGGTTGCGCCTGAACAGACCCACCGAGTTGAACGCTCTTTCGCGGGACATGGTTTTGGAGCTTGGGGAGGCGCTTGAGTGCATTCGTCGTGACGAAAAGCTGCGCGTTGTGGTGCTGACCGGCAGCGGCCGGGCGTTCTGTGCGGGCGCTGATCTCAAGGCGGTGCAAGCTGGTCTGTCAAAGGAGCGGTCCGAAGACGGCGATTTCCTTGATGCCGTAGCGGAGGTTTTTCAGATTCTCCGCGATTTTCCCAAACCCGTCATTGGTGGCCTGAACGGCGTGACCGTCGCCGGCGGTCTGGAACTGGCCATGTGCTGCGACGTACTGATCGCCGCAGAAAGCGCGAAGATCGGTGATGCGCATGCCAATTTTGGGGTCTTTCCGGGGGCCGGTGGCGCTGCTGTCCTGCCCTCTCGGATTGGCCTGCCGAACGCTAAATATCTGCTGTTTTCCGGCCGAAGTCTGCCGGCGCGCGATTGGTTGCGCATGGGGCTTGTGCAGGAAGTTGTTGCCGATGATGCGCTTGAGGCTCGTCTGGACACGTTCGCAAGTGATCTGGCTGACAAAAGCCCGCTCGTCCTGTCGCGCATGAAAGCGGTCGCCAACGCGTCAGTAGATATGTCGCAAGCCGAAGCTCTGGTCTGGGAATTGTCGGTCCTGCGCGACCACCTGACATCAAACGACGCTGCCGAAGGGCTGGCGGCGTTTTCGGAGAAACGCAAACCGGTCTTTGCCGGAAACTGATGAGGACCAAGATGGACAAGGTTTACATAACCGGCGTGGCGATGACGCGCATGGGACGCCTGGACGGGGCGACTGTGAAGTCGCTGTCCCGCGAGGCCGTCACCGGGGCCCTGGCTGATGCCGGGATTTCCGCCGGTGCGGTCGAAGCCGCCTATTTCTCGAACGCCACCCAGCGGCATCTGGAAGGCCAGTTGATGATCCCGGGCCAGATCGCCCTGCGCGATATGGGGATCGAGGGCATTCCGGTTGTGAACGTCGAAAACGCCTGTGCCAGCGGATCAACCGCCCTGAACCTGGCGGCGCAGTTTCTGAAGGCAGGCGAAGGAGACGTGGCGTTGGCCGTCGGGGCCGAGAAGATGTGGACTGGTGACAAGGCCAAGATGTTCAGCTTTTTCGACTCGGGCTGGGAACTGGCGACTGCCGAGGAGAATGAAAAACAACTGCTGGCGCTGGGACATGGGATCGATCTGCCGGAAGGCAGCGAGTCCGAAAAACCCTATTCCGTTTTCATGGCCGTCTACGCCGCCTTTGCCCGCGCGCATATGCGCCTCTTTGGGACGACACAGGCGCAATTCGCGGCCATCGCGGCCAAGAACCACATGCATTCGGTGGAAAACGACAAGGCGCAGTTCCGCGATCCCTACACTGTTGGCGACGTGCTGGGCGCGCCGCCGATCACCTATCCGCTGACCCTGCCGATGTGCGCCCCGATGAGCGATGGCGGTGCTGCGGCGGTGCTGATGACCGAAGCGGGCATGAAGCGCCACGGCATTTCCCGAGACCGCGCCATCGAGTTGCGTGCCAGCGTGATCCAGACCGGTTCGGACCGGGATGGCGACGACTTTGAAAACCATCTGACCGCTAAGGCGGCCCGGCGCGCCTATGAGAAGGCCGGGCTTGGGCCCGAGGACGTCTCGGTCGCCGAGGTGCATGACGCCACTGCTGTGGGCGAGCTGATCCAGATCGAAAACCTTGGTCTTTTTCCCTTTGGTGAGGGCGCGGCAGCCTCCGAACGTGGCGAGACCACGATTGGCGGGCGTGTGCCGGTCAACCCGTCGGGTGGGCTGGAGTGCAAGGGCCACCCGATCGGCGCCACCGGTCTGGGGCAGGTCTATGAGCTTGTCAGCCAGCTGCGCGGCGAATGCGGCACGCGCCAGGTCGAAGGGGCAAAAGTGGCAATTGCAGAGAACGGTGGTGGGCTGATCGGGATCGAAGAGGCCGTGGCCTCGGTCCTGATTCTGGCACGATAGGAGAGCGAGATGTTCAAGACCGAAGAACAGACAATGGCCTGCGACATGCTGCGTCGCTTCCTCGATGACCAGATCGAACCGGAATACCTGAAGGTCAAGGATGCGCCGTTTGAAAAAGAGGTGATCCAGGGGTTCCTCACGCAACTGTCCGAATTCGGCCTGACCTCGGCCCCCCATCCCGAAGAGGCGGGTGGCATGGGGCTCGATTGGTCCACGCACCTGATGCTATTCGAAGAGGTCGGCGTCACGGCGATGGACATTGCGTTGCCGATCCTAATCAACGTGGTGGGCGCCGACCTTTTGCTTCGCCTTGGAACCGATGAACAACGCGCGCGCTATATCCCACAGCTTCTGGCGGGTGAGACATCCGTGGCCATCGGCATCTCTGAGCCGGGTGTCGGCTCGGACGTGGCGGCGGTCAAGACACGCGCCCGCAAGGATGGCGGCGATTGGGTGATTTCGGGCGAAAAGACCTGGATTTCGAACGGGCGTTTCGCCGATTTCCTGATCTGCACCTGCAACACCGGCGAGGGGTTGACGCATATCCTGGTCGACCGCAAGGAACACGGGTTCGAAACCCGCGACATCCCCAAGATCGGCCTCAATGCACAGTCGACCTCGCAGGTCTTCCTCGATGAGGTGCGGGTGCCCGTTGAGAACACCATCGGCGCCGAAGGGCGCGGGTTGCAGCAGACGCTGGTCGTGTTCGAACGCGCGCGGGTGCATATGGCGATGTGGGGCATCGCGCTGGCGCGCCGGGCGCTTGAGGAATCGATCCGTTACGCGCAAGAGCGCAACCAGCATGGCAAGCAGATCGCCGGGCATCAGATGATTGCCGACAAGATCGCCACCATGGCAACCGAGATCGACGCCGCGCGCCTGCTGACCCATCGTGCCGCCGGCATGATCGACCGCGATGAACGCTGCGACACGGAATGCGCCATGGCCAAGTGGTACGGCACCGAGATCGCGGTGAACGCCACGCGGCAGGCGGTGCAGATCCATGGCGGCAACGGCGTGACCCGCGAGTTCATCGTCGAACGCCTGGCCCGCGAAGCCATCATCGGGCCGATCCCGGACGGGACCACAGAGATTCAGAAACTGCTGATCGCCCGGTCCCTGACCGGTGTGGCGGCGTTCAAATAGGGGCCCAGGTCATGAAGATAGAAGGCAAGACCATTATCGTGACCGGCGGGGCCTCGGGACTTGGTGCTGCGACGGCAGAATACCTGCACGGGCTGGGTGCACAGGTGGCCATGTTCGACCGCGACATGGAACAGGGCACCGCGCTGGCCGACCGTTTGGGCGCGGACCGGGCCATGTTCCGGCAGGTGGATGTGACCAGCGACGAGCACGTGTCCGAGGCCATCTCGGCTGTGGTCGACCGCTTTGGCGCGCTGCATGTCGCCATCAACTGTGCCGGTGTGGTCAGCCCGATGAAGGTGGTCGACCGCGAGGGCGCACCTGCGTCTCTCGATGCCTTTCGCCGCACGGTCGAGATCAACCTTGTGGGCACGTTCAACGTGATGAGCCAGGCCGCCGCGCGGATGCTGGAAAACCCGCCCGAAGACGGGGAAGAGCGTGGCGTGATCGTCAACATCTCGTCCGGGGCGGCCTATGAAGGCCAGATCGGGCAGACTGCCTATGCCTCGTCCAAGGCCGGTGTGATAGGGCTCAACCTGCCTGCCGCGCGCGAGCTGGGGCCGAAAGGCATCCGTATCAACGCCATCGCGCCGGGACTGTTTGGCACACCGATGGTGATGAGCCTCGGAGATGAGGTCGTCGCCTCGCTCGAAGAAAGCGTCGAGGCCCCCAAGCGGGTGGGCCGGATGGAAGAATTCGCCCATGCCTGCGCTTTTCTGATCGAAAACAGCTACATGAACGGCGCGACCCTGCGTCTGGATGCCGCCACGCGGCTGCGGGCGAGGTGACGAGATGCTGACACGCAACGGTCCCCTCAAAGGTGTTCGGGTCATCGAAATGGCCGGGATCGGGCCTGCGCCCTTTGCGGCCATGCATCTGGCCGACATGGGCGCCGAAGTGGTGCGGATCACGCGCCCCGGTCAGGCTTTCCCCTTGCCGATCGATGAGAAACACAACCTGTTCAATCGCTCGCGGCGCAGTCTGGTGCTCGATCTGCGGCAGGCAAATGATGCTGAAAAGCTCTGGGGGCTGATCGAGCGGGCCGAGATTCTGATCGAGGGCTTCCGCCCCGGCAAGATGGAGAAACTCGGATTCGCTCCAGAGGCGGTTCTGGCACGCAATCCGGCGCTGGTCTATGGCCGCATGACCGGATGGGGACAGACCGGGCCGCTGGCACAGGCTGCCGGGCATGATCTGAACTATGCCGCGATCACGGGCGCGGTTCATGGGCTGGGCGAGGCCGACCGGCCCCCGCCCGCGCCAATGAACCTGATTGCCGATCAGGGTGGTGGCGCGATGATGCTGAATGTCGGCATCCTCGCGGCCCTGACCCATGCGCGCGCAACCGGCGAGGGTCAGGTGGTCGACGCGGCCATGTGCGATGGGGTCAACCTCTTGATGACCATGCAACACGGGCTGGCGGCCGGTGGGGCCTGGAGCGGCGAGCGCGCTGGCGATTTCATCAATGGCGGGGTGGCGTGGTATCGTTGTTACGAAACCGCCGACGGAAAGTTCATATCCATCGGCTGTGTCGAGCCACAGTTCTTTACCGAATTCCTGCGCCTGACCGGGCTGAGCGATGATCCGCGTTTTGCCGACCAATATGCGCCCGAGGCGCAGCCGGCCATGCGCGAGGCCCTGACCGAACTGTTCCTGACCCGGACACAGGCCGAATGGTGCGAGGTGCTGGAAGGCAGCGATGCCTGCTTTGCGCCGGTGGTGCCACTGGCCGAAGCTGCCACACACCAGCACAACCGGGCACGCGAGAGCTTTGTCACCGTGGACGGCATCGAAATGCCCGCCCCGGCCCCCCGATTCTCACAAACCCCGCCAGACATTCCGACAACCGGTGACGCCGGTTTCGTCGAAATGAACGAAATCCTAGAGCATTGGAGGGCCGCCATATGACCGGTCTGAGTTTCGCCGACGCCATACAGCTTTTGCTGGTCGGCCTGTCACAGGGCTGTCTCTACAGCCTGATCGCCATCGGCCTGGTGCTGGTCTACAAGGCTACCGAGCAGGTGAACTTCGCCCAGGGCGAGTTCATGATGCTGGGGGCCTTTGTAGGCTATCAGTTCATCGTGCTTTGGGGGTTGCCTTATTGGCTGGGGGCCTTGCTGACGCTCGTGTTCATGGGCGGGTTCGGTTACGGGGTCGACGCGCTTGTTGTGCGGCGGCTCACCGGGCAGCCGGTGTTCACCGTTTTTATCCTGACGCTGGCGCTGGGAATTGCACTGCGCGCCGTGGCCGGGATTGTATGGGGCTTTGGCAACTATTCGCTGCCTGCCCCGGTTGAGGGCAATCTGACGCTTGGGTCGGTCATCATTGGCTGGTCCAGCGTTCTGGCGATCCTGGTAACCGCCATCGTGGCCAGCGGGCTTTACGCCTTCTTCCGCTATGCCCGCCAAGGCGTGGCGATGCAGGCCTTGTCCCTGAACCAATTGGCGGCCTTTTACATGGGCATCCCCGTCAAGCGCCTGACCTCGTCCATCTGGGCCATGTCCGCAATCTTCGGCGCCATCGCCGGCCTGCTCCTGGGCCCGGTCACGCTGGTCTCGACGCAGATGGGATTTGTCGGCTTCAAAGCCTTTGCCGGCGCCATTGTCGGCGGGTTCGGATCGATCCCCGGCGCCGTTCTGGGCTGTTTGCTGATCGGCGTGACCGAGCCGTTCTTCGACATCATGTTCCCGACGTTCAAGGGCATCGGCGCCTATCTGATCATGTTCGTCGTGCTGCTGATCCGGCCCGAAGGGCTGCTGGCACAAATCTACGCAAAGAAGGTATAGGCTCATGCGCGTTCTTTTCCGCAAATCCTACAAGCAGGACATCCGCCTGTTTCGCGACCGCACACAGGCTTTCTGGTATCTGCTGTTCTTGTGTATCGCGCTTGCCGCCCCGCTGTTCCTTGACGGCTACTTTCTGGACGAATTGTCGTTTGTCTACATCTATGCCATCGCCGGCCTGGGTCTGATGATCCTCACCGGATTCTCGGGACAAGTGAGTTTCGGGCAGGCCGCCTTTGTTGCCATCGGCGCCTATGCTCATACCATCCTGCTCAGCCGCTACGGCGTGCCGTGGATCCTGTCGCTGCCCCTGGCGGCGCTGATCACTGGTTTGGTCGGGCTGGCCATCGGGCGCATCTGCGGGCGCATGCATGGCTTGTATCTCGCCATCGCTACGCTTTCGATTGCTATCGTGACCGAACGGCTGATCGGCGGCGGCGGCGATTTTACCGGCGGACATCGTGGCCTGCCGGTTCCGGGCATCGACATCTTCGGCATCGCCATCGACCAGAGCTGGAAGACCTACCTGTTAAATCTCGCCCTGTTTGTCGGCGCCATTCTGATGACGCGCAACCTGTTGCGCACACGGTCTGGCCGCGCCCTGATCGCGATCCGCGACAGCGAAGTTTCGGCCCGTTCGCTGGGCACGAATGTGGCCTTCTACAAAGCCTATGCCTTCTTCCTGTCGGCGGTGTTCGCCGGTCTGGCTGGTGGGCTTCTGGCGCATGCGTTCTACTACATTACACCGGAAACTTTCGGCATGGGTGAGAGCATTCGCCTGCTTCTTATGATCGTTGTCGGTGGGATCGGCACCATCCACGGGGCCATCTTCGGCGCGTTCTTCATCGTGCTGCTGCCCACCGTCCTGAGTTGGGTCAAGGTGCTGCTTCCCGGGGCCATAGCCACATCCGGCGGGTTCGACAGCCTCGCCTTCGGGATGATCCTTCTTGGCTTCATCCTGTTCGAACCTGATGGGCTCTATGGCCGCTGGGTCAAAATCCATCACTATTTCAACGTCTTCCCGATGTACAAGCGCCGCAGCTTCCAACGTCAGAAGACCTTCCTCAAGACGGAGCGTCTGAAATGAGCTGGCTTGAAGTCGAAAACGTGTCGCTGGCATTCGGTGGGCTGAAAGCCGTCGATAACCTGAGCTTCTCGGTGGAACCGGGCAAGGTATTCACCATCATCGGTCCCAATGGTGCCGGCAAGAGCACGGTGTTCAACCTGATCTGCCGCATCTATGACCCGCTGGAAGGCGATATCCGCTTTGGTGGCGAAAGCCTGCTGGGGGCCAGGCCCCACGAAGTGATCAACCACGGCATCGCCCGCACCTTCCAGAACATCGAATTGTTCGAGCATGCCTCACTTCTGGACAACCTGTTGATCGGCCGGTTCCGGCATGGGCGGTTCTCGCCGCTGAGCGAGCTGTTCTTCCTGCCCGGCCAATTACGCCAGGAACTGGAGCACCGCCGCAAGGCGGAAGAGGTTATCGAGTTTCTCGATCTCGAAGGCTACCGTCACGCCCGCGTCGCCGACCTGCCTTACGGCGTGCGCAAGAAAACCGAGATGGCGCGCGCGCTGGTCGCCAGCCCCGAGATCCTGTTGCTGGATGAGCCCTCCAGCGGGCTGACCACCGAGGAAACCGACGACACCGCCTTTGTGATCGAAGACATCCGCGAGGATCTGGGCATCACCGTGGTGATGATCGAGCACGACATGAAGCTGGTGAACAAGGTCTCGGACAAGGTTCTGGCAATCAACGAAGGCCGCTTCCTGGCCACCGGCAGCGCCTCGGAGGTGCAGGACGACCCGGATGTGCAGGCAGCCTATCTAGGGGGGGAAGCGGCATGAGCGAAGTTCTGAAAGTCCGCAATGTCGAAACCATGTATGGCCGCGTCATGGCGATCCGCGGTGTCAGCCTTTCGGTGCGCGAAGGCACCGTGGTCACGGTCATGGGATCGAACGGCGCTGGCAAGACCACTATCCTGAAAACCATCTCGGGGGCGCTCGACCCGTTCAAAGGTGAGATCACATTCAAGGGTAAGGCCATTACCGGCCTGGATCCGGATGTGATTGCCCGCACCGGTGTGGCCCATAGCCCCGAAGGACGCGAAGTGTTTGCGCTTTTGTCGGTGAAAGACAACCTGATGATGGGTGCCTATTGCCGCAAGGACCGCGACGAGGTGGCGCGCGATTTCGAAAAGGTGCTGGGCTGGTTCCCGGTCCTGCGCGAATTTCTCGACAAGCAGGCGATCTACCTGTCGGGCGGGCAACAGCAGATGGTGGCCCTTGGACGCGCCTTCATGGCACGGCCCAGCCTGATGCTGCTGGATGAGCCGTCGCTGGGTCTCTCGCCCCGGCTGATTTCCGAGATTTTCGCAATCATCAAGCGGATCAATGTCGAGGAAGGCATGACGATGCTGCTGGTGGAACAGAACGCCAGCGTCGCGCTTCCGGCCGCCGATTTCGGCTATGTGCTGGAAACCGGGCGGATCGTCATGGAAGGCGAACGCGACGTGCTGATGAACAGCGCCGATATCCGCGAATTTTACCTTGGCATCAAGGCCGACAGCGCGCGGGGCGACCGCCGCTGGAAAGCAAGGAAGACATGGCGATGAACGACATCTCTACACAAAACTGGACCCCGCCCGTCTTTGAAATCGACGGCTGCGACACACTGCCCAAGCTGTTTCGGCAGAACTGCCGGAAATTCGGGTCTGCGATCGCGATCCGCGAAAGGGATTTCGGCATCTGGGAAGAATACACCTGGACCGACTACTATCACCGGTCCCGGCAGGCAGGTTGTGCGCTGATGGCCTTGGGGGTCGATGCCGGCGACGTCGTGGCGATCATCAGCGAAGACAACAAGGAATGGGTGTTTTCCGATCTCGGCATCCAGTGCATCGGCGCGGTCACCCACGGGCTCTACCCGACCTTGCAGGAAAAACAGGTCGCCTATCAGCTCAACGACAGCGGCGCCAAGGTGTTGTTCGTCGAGGACGAGGAACAGCTCGACAAATACCTGCTGGTACAGGACGAGCTGCCGGGGATTGAAAAGGTCGTTGTCTACGACATGGAAGGCCTGCGCCGGTTTTCTCACGACAAGGTCATGGGATGGGAGGCGTTTCTCGAGCTTGCCGCGGACGGCGCCCCCGAAATGCACGCCGCCTTCGAAACCCGAATTGATGCCGGCAAGGGCGAGGACATCGCCACGCTGATCTATACCTCGGGCACCACCGGCGCGCCGAAGGGCGCGATGATCTCGCACCGGTTCTTTCTGGCGCAGGCCGACAACCACCCGGAAATGCCGCTGGGCCCGGGCGACGAAATCCTGACTTTCCTGCCGCTGTGCCACGCGGCCGAGCGCATCATCTCGGTCGCAACCCCGATCCGGCATGGCATCACCATCAATATTGCC
>CAXQKF010000543.1:0-19358 GCA_964224285.1 Donghicola sp.
AGTAGAGCCCGTAGGTGAGCCTGTTGGCGGAGCGGGCGGAGGCGTGCCCGACGAGGGGCGCGGTGAAGTGCTCAGGGGTGCCTGTCCGTTCACACTGGGTGACGAACCACTTGCGGGTCGAATTGAACACGGTACCTTGGAGTGCTGGATGGTGGGTCCTGAGCTTGGCAATGGTGTGCGATAAGTGTTTTTTGACTTTAGGTTAGTGGCGCACGGGAACGGGACCCATTGTTTTTGGGACTGTCCAGCTCACCGACCCTGACTCGGCGGAAAGAATGCGGTGACTGGCCATAAGCGTCTCGGAACCAGCGTGCCATGACTGATGGGCAGGAAAATCCAGTTGCATAGGCCACTTCGGCAATTGAGAGTGTAGTCTCCTGCAACAGGGCGCGGGCTCGCTCTAGTTGCCTTCGGCGGATGTACTGACTTGGCGACGTACCTAAATACTTGCGGAACAATCGCTGCACTTGCCTTTCCGAGAGCTCTTTCGGAACCTGTACCCCATCTAGGCCACAACCTTCGTTCAGAGCAGCCTCGACCGAATCTAAAATCGCCAGTAGCCCGGGATGGCGGGTGCCAATAAGGGTGGCGGGCGAAGTTCGCTGCCGTTCGACATGGCGGCGCATGACAGGGTGGAGCATCATGTCCGCTACTGAATGTGTCAGTGCTGTACTGTGATCTTCTGCAATTACGGCCAGCATCATATCCGTAGCCGAGGCTCCGCCGGCGCAAGTCCAGACGCGAACGTCTCGTTCGTACAGCGTTTCACGCGCGTCGAGTTCAGGGTAAAGCTCTCGGAATGGCGGCAAGTTTTCCCAATGAAGAGTGAATCGATGCCCCTTCAACAGCCCAGCGCGCGCTAGACCATACGCGCCGGTGCAAAGGCCCCCGACGATACCACCGCGCCGCCAATGATATCGCAGAGCATTCGGCAGGGCATCGGGTATGCTGCGAAGCGGATCTCCTCCTGAACACAGGATTAAAGGCGCTTCGGGCCAAGACGCCGTCAGTGCGCCGTCTACCCCAATTTCCACTCCGTTGGAACAGCGCACTGGCGCTCCGTCCACACTCAATACCTGCCAGTCATATAACGCCTGTCCCGCAAGCTGATTGGCCAGCCTGAGTGGTTCGATGGCGGCGGTAAAGGCCATCATTGTCAACTGCGGCACGAGCACAAAGTTCAGCCTCTGCGTTTCTGCCTCAGATGTCGGGACATGGGCCACTCCTAGGGGTACGATGCTCATAGTCCGAGGGCCTCGCGGCTGCGGGTTGCAAAGCCCTGGAGGATCCGGTCGGCGACAAAGGCGAGGATTGCCATGGCCAGCCCCGCGGTCAGACCCATCCCCGCATTTGCCGTGCCAAGGGCGACATAGATCTTCTGCCCCAGTTCCGTGGTGCCGATCAGTGCCGCGATCACAAGCATGGAAAAGGCGTAAAGGATCGTCTGGTTCAGGCCCAGCAGCAGCGACGGCACCGCCCAAGGCAACCGCACTTCGCGCAGCATCTGGCCTTCGGTCGCGCCGCTGGTCAGGGCCGCTTCGACCAGTTCTCCCGGCGTGTGGGTTAGCCCGTGATGGGTGTAGCGGATCATCGGAACGACCGCATAGGCACAGATCGCGAGGAATGCGGAAAATTCACCGACCTGAAACAACATTAGAAACGGGATCAGAAAGACGAACATCGGAATGGTCTGCAACATGTCGCAGACCGGGCGCACCACGGACCACATCGACGGCCAGACGGCACAGCCCAATCCGATGGCAAAGCCAAAGATCGCGCAGATGATGACCGAGACCCCGGCCAGGTACAGCGAGAGCAATGCCTCGGCCCAGAGACCCGACAACAATACAAAGACCATCAGCAGCAGTGCGCCCACGCCAAGGCGCCAGCCACCCGATGCCACGCCAAGCGCCAGCACGGCGACCATGACCACCGGCCAAGGCAGCTCCGCGATACCGGTTTCCAGCACCAGCGCCGCGATGACGGCAAGCGCCGCGCCGACAAGCCATCCGCGCCAGGCCAGCAGGACGGCCATCGCCATCGCCGCGCCGAGCAGCGCCCAGCTCAAACCCGGTGTCCAGGAAAAACCCCAAGTAAAGGGCAGAACAGCCCCGTCAAGTCCGATCCTGAGCGGCAGCAGCAGGAAATACACCACCTTGGTCTTCAGCGTGTCCAGCGCGATGCCGTAGGCCGCCGTGAACCGGCCAAGCAGTCCGTCCAGCGCATCGGCCACCGGTCCAAAGGCATCAAGGGAACTCGGATCGGCCAGAGGCAGCACCGACAGGACCGCACCGATTGCCATGATTGCCAATGCCACCCGGGTCGATCCGCCGGGTTCTTCGCGGGCCACGGCCTGTGTCACGCGGTCAAGTACTACGGCAAAGACGACGATGACCATACCCGCAATCAGGCTTTGCCCGAATTCGGCTTTGCGCATGGTCATCAGAACTTCCCAGCCGATGTCGTTGAAACCGCCGATCACCGCCGCGATGATGACCATCGATAGGGTGGCCATGACGCATTGATTGAAGCCGACCATGATCTGAACCCGCGCGGCGGGCAGTTCGACCAGAAACAGCTGTTGCCAGCGTTCGCCCCCGCTCATGATTGCGGCTTCGCGGATATCTTCGTCGACCCGGTCCAGACCCAGCAGCACGTTTCGCGCCATGGGCGGGGCGGCATAGATCGCCGAGGCGATCACCCCGACAACCGGGCCGAAGCCGAACAGAAGCAGCAGCGGTGTCAGATAGGCAAAGGTGGGGATGGTCTGCATGGCATCGAAGAGCGCAAGCAGCGCCTTGCGCAGGGGGGGCGCCTCGTAGGCCGCGATCCCCAGGGCCAGCCCTGCCAGCACGGCCAGCGGCATGGAGACGGTGACAAGCGCCATCGTGTTCATGCCTTCGGACCAGTAGCCCGAAACCAGAACCGCGCCGAACCCGGCCAGCGCCAGCAGAGCGATGCGCCAGCCGCCAGCCCGCCAGCCCGCCGCCGTGACCAGCGCCAGAACCGCTGGCCATGGCAATGCGGAATACAGCTGGCGAATGCCCTGCATCGGCAGTTCCAGAGCGGCGGACACAGCCCGCGCCGCCGGTTTCAGCCACAGGGCCAGACTGTCCATGGCCCCGCCCAGCACCGACGCAACGGGAAGCGCCCAGCCATTAGGCAGACGGACCAGATCGGGCCAGACATCGCCCAGAAGGAAGCAGGCCAGCGCGACGCCCGCCACCAGCCAGAGCGCACGGGCCAGCGGCCCGGCCTTGCGCAGAGCGGTCATGCCTCTACCTCCGGAGCGTCGTCTTGGTCATCGGATCGCAGCGCGGCGGCCAGGGCTTCGGGGTGAACCGCACCGATCACTTTGCCCTGATCGTTGTGGACGGGCACCGGCTGATACAGCTGCATGCAGTGAATCAGCGCATCGCTTATCAGCATGTCTTCACGGATGCCGGGATCGTCGGGGCCGATGTCTTGCCCCGAAGTCATCACCGACCGGACGGTCGCATGCTGCGCCTTGGGCACATCGCGCGAGAATTCGGCGACATAGGAATTGACCGGATTCAGCACGATTTCAGCGGGCGTGCCGATCTGGACGATTTCGCCGTCCTTCATGATGGCAATGCGATCGGCCAGCTTCAGCGCCTCGGAGATGTCATGCGTGATAAAGACGATGGATTTGCGAACCGACGCCTGGATTCGCAGGAATTCGTCCTGCAACTGCCGCCGGATCAGCGGATCGAGCGCCGAAAACGGTTCGTCCAGGAACCAGATATCGGGATCGGCGGCCAGTGATCGGGCGATGCCCACCCGCTGTTTCTGACCGCCCGAAAGCTGGCGTGGAAAACTGTTGAGACGATTTGATAGGTCAACGAGGCTCAGCACCTCTTCGGCACGGGCATTACGTTCGGCCCGAGAGACGCCCTGCATTTTTAGCGGAAAGGCCACATTGTCCCGCACGGTCATGTGCGGAAACAGGCCGAAATGTTGAAAGACCATGCCAAGTTTGCGGCGGCGCAGCTCGGTGAGCTGCGCCTTGGTCGCTTTGAGGATGTCGCAGTCATCCACCATGACCGATCCTCGTGTGCTTTCGGCCAGCCGCGAAATCGCGCGGATCATGGTGGATTTTCCGGATCCCGAGAGCCCCATGATAACAAAGATCTCGCCCCGCTGCACATCGAAGCTGGCGTTGCAGACGGCGGGTACGAACCCCTTGGTCCGCAGGTCGACTGCCGCCGCCCGCGCATTGTCGCCAGCCTTTGACAAGGCGTCTTCCAATGCGCGGTGCGGGTCGGGGCCGTATACGAGCCAGAGGTCGCGGACCGAAATTGCGGGCGGGGCGATCACTTGGGACATGTTCAAAGCGTTACTCGACTGCTTTCGCCACCAGCGGTTCCCAGCTGGCACGATTGGCTTCGATCCAGTCCGCGGCGACTTCTTCGACGCTGCGGCCATCCACGTCCACCGCGCCCATCAGCGGCTGCTGGGCTTCAGTCGACAGAGTAAAGCCCTGAATGATCTCGGCTGCGGCAGGCCAGGTTTCGGCCAGTCCGGGCCAAGCGGCCTTGAATACGCGGGTCGGCAGGAAGTCGCAATCGTTCACGGCGTCCGGGTTCACACCCCAGGCCGGATCCTCATAGCAGGCCTGTTCACCTTCGGGCAGGGCAACCCATTGCAGATCAAAGGCGTCAACGGCCCAGTGTGGCTGCCAGAAGACCACCAGAAGCGGGCTGTTTTTTTCCACCGAAGCACGGATCTCGGTGACCAAAGCCCCTTCGGACCCGGCAGGCACGGCCTTGAACGGCAAACCCAGACCGGCGACTCGGTCGGCTCCCGGAGTGCCCCAATCCGCCGGATAGTCCAGCAGGCGCCCCTGCGGGATGGTATCGGCGGTGGCCAGTTGCATGGCGCAGTTTTTCAGGGCTTCCCAGTCAGGCAGACCGGGGCAAATTTCGGCGACATGAGCCGGGTAGGCAAAGCCTTCGCGTGCGGACAGGCCAAGATCGCCCATGTCGGTCACGGTGCCTGCCTTGGCCATTTCCCAGTAGGTGTCGGGCACGTTCGATGCCCAGACTTCAAGCGAGGCCGATACTTCGCCTTCGCCGACCGCACCCCAGACGTTGAAATACCCGGCAGTGACGTATTCGACCGTATAGCCTGCCTCTTGCAGCAGGGTGCCGACGATATGGGTGGTGATGTGCTGCCCGGTCCATTCGTGGATCGCCAGACGTATCGGGCGGGAGGTGTTCCCAAGATCGGCTGCCATGACGGGCATGGCCGTGCCGAATGCCACTGTCAGGGCGAGCAGGCGATGTGCGGTTGAGTTCATTTTGATTTCCCCGTTGGTGATTTTTTTGATCCTTCAATCCTTGCAGTCGAAGCCACTTCCGGTGAACTATTAGGGACGAGAAATTGAGGATATTGGCCACATGCCCCGCGATGCACGCGATCCACTGACGCTGGTCGTACTGGTGACACCGAGTTTCAACCTCTCGGCAACGATGGGATTCGTCGACCCGTTCCGCGCCGCCAATTATCTGGAGGGGCAGGTGCTGTTCCGCTGGATGTTCGTGTCCGAAACCGGCGGTCCGGTGCGGGCGTCCAATGGGACCAGCATCGACACCCAATCCCTATCCGACGCGCCGGAACACCCGGACTTTGTCGTCGTGTCTTCCAGCTGGACGCCCGAGGTCTTTGCCCCCCTGCCGATCAAGGTTGCGCTGCGGCATTGGGCGCGGCGCGGCGTAACATTGGGCGGTATCGATACGGGCGCTTTCATTTTGGCCGACACCGGGCTGATGACGGGTCGGCGGGCGACGGTCCATTATGAACATATCGACGCGTTTGGAGAGTTATTTCCTGACGTCGACGTGTCCGAGACCCTGTTTGTCTTCGACGGCCAGCGTGTGACCTGTTGTGGCGGCAGCGCCAGTGTCGAATTCGCCCTTCATCTGTTGATGGGAATCAAGGGGGCCGAACTGGCCAATGCCGCCGCGCGCTACATTCTTCACCCGGTGCTACGCGACCGTGAGGCCCTGCAAAACCCCGATCGCGCCGAACCTGTGGGCAATACAGTTCCCGTCGCACTGCGCCGCGCCATCAAGGTAATGGAACTGAATCTGGAAGATCCCCTGCCCATCCCGGACATCTGCGATCAGGTCGGTCTGTCGCAGCGCCAGCTAACCCGCCTGTTCGACCAGTATGTCCGCAAGAGTCCCGCGCTATACTACCGTGATATCCGGCTGGATCGCGCGCGCGGCTTTGTCACGCAGACGGAAATGCCGATGTACGAAATCGCGATTGCGTCGGGCTTTGCCAGCGCGGTGCATTTCAGCCGGGCCTATAAGGACCGGTTCGGCCTGCCGCCCGGACGGGATCGGATAGAGGGTCGGATACCTTTTGAATTCCGCGCCTGGCCTATGCATCGCCGGACGTAAACGGCCAGAATTATCAATCCAGCGGCCAACCATGGTAGGTATCAGAGAAGTTCACCGGTAAAGCTGGTGGAAATCCACCGCATTTTCCGAGGTTCGCCATGACTGCACAGCCTACCAAAGCCCAATTCGATGCCATTTCCCGCGGCTGGAAACCGGATGCCTCTGCGTCGCTGTCGCTGCGCGCCGAGGCCTATACCGATCCGTTCTGGTTCCAGGTCGACCGCGACCAGGTCATCGCCAAGACCTGGCAGTGGGTCTGCCATGTCGAAGCGCTGCGCGAGCCGGGCAGCTACAAGGCGGTAGAAATCGCCGGTCAGCCCGTTGTTGTCGTCCGCGACCGCGAGGGCCAGCTGCGTGCCTTCTACAATGTGTGCAAGCACCGCGCGCACCATCTGCTGGAAGGTGAGGGCAAGACCAGCCGCATCATGTGCCCCTATCACGCCTGGGTCTATCGTCTCGACGGGCAACTGGTGCGCGCGCCGCATGCCGAAACGCTGCACGATTTCAGCGAAAAGGACATCTGTCTGGACAGTGTCCAGGTCGAGGAATTCTGCGGGTTCATTTTCGTGAACCTCGACCCAAAGGCGCGTCCGTTGTCCGAGGTGTCGGGCAATCTGGCGACCGAGGTGATGCACTGGGCACCCGACATTGCCGATCTGACCTTTGGCCACCGGCTGACCTACGACATCAAATCCAACTGGAAGAACGTAGTCGACAATTTCCTGGAATGCTATCACTGCCCGACCGCGCACAAGGATTTCTGCACGCTGGTGGACATGGACACCTATAAGGTGACAACCCACGGCATCTATTCCAGCCACATGGCCGACGCGGGCAAGAGCTCCAACTCCGCCTATGACGTGTCGAACGCTACCGTACGCACCCATGCCGTCTGGTGGCTGAACCCGACGACCTGCCTGATGCGCTATCCCGGCCGGTCGTCGATGATCGTTCTGAACATCATCCCCGTCGGGCCGGACCGGACGCTGGAGACCTATGATTTCTTCCTCGAAACACCCGAGGCGAATGAGGCCGAGAAAGAGACCATCCGCTATCTCGACGAGGTCCTGCAAGCCGAAGACATCGCCATCGTCGAAAGCGTGCAGCGCGGAATGATGACCCCCGCCTTTCAGCAGGGCCGTATTGTCAACGACCCCGACGGGTCGGGTAAGTCGGAACATGCGGTCCATCATTTCCATGGTCTGGTGCTGGACGCCTACCGCGCGGCGGTGTCGGGTTGACCGCCCGGCTGGACGGTCGCGTCGCGCTGGTCAGCGGTGGCCGGGGCGGCATTGGCCATGCGGTATGCGCGCGGCTTGAACGTGAAGGCGCGCGGGTCTGGGCCGGCGATCTGACGGGCGACTGCCCGCTCGACGTGACATCGGAAGGCAGCATCGAGCGGGTCATGAAAGAGATCGCCGACAAGGATGGGCGGCTGGACGTTCTGGTCAATGCTGCCGGGATCGAGATCGAAGAGACAATCGAGCATACCAGCCTTGAGGACTGGAACCGGGTCTTTGCCGTCAACGTCACGGGCATGTTCCTTTTGTCGAAATATGCGCTGATGCGGGCTGCGGCTGCGCAGGCAGGCCAGGCGAGCGTTGTCAACTTCGGCTCGTACGATGGGTTCATCGCCGATCCCGGTCTTGCGGCCTACTGCGCCAGCAAGGGTGCGGTCCATGCGCTGACCCGCGCCATGGCGGTGGACCACGGGCCGGAAGGCATCCGCGTCAACGCGATCTGTCCCGGCTATGTGGATACCCCGATGCTCCAGGGGTTTTTCAACGGTGCCGGGTCCGGCGGGGCAGGGCGCGATATCGCGGCGCTGCAACAGGCCGTGCGCGATGTGCATCCGATCCGCCGCTACGGCACACCTGATGACATCGCAAACCTGGTGGCGTGGCTGGCCTGCGACGAGGCGCGCTATGCCACGGGGCAGCTTTGGGTTCTGGACGGCGGCCTGTCGGCCCAAGTGCAGCAAATGAAAGTCTGAGACATGAAGAAATCCGTTATCATAACCTGTGCGCCGACCGGTGGAATTCACACGCCCACCATGTCGGATCATCTGCCGATCACACCGGACCAGATCGCCATCGCCTCGATCGAGGCGGCGGAGGCCGGGGCCAGCATCATTCACCTGCATGCCCGCGACCCGGAAACCGGCAAGCCGGACGCCAATCCGGACCTGTTCATGCAGTTCCTGCCCCGGATCAAGCAGGCGACAGATGCCGTTATCAACGTCTCGACCGGCGGCGGTCTTGGCATGACCCGCGAAGAGAGACTGCGCGCCGCCACACGCACCAGCCCTGAGATGGCGAGCCTGAACGTCGGTTCGATGAACTTTGGCATCTTTCCGATGGCCGCGAAATATTCGGACTGGAAGCATCCCTGGGAACCCGAATTTCTTGAGATGACCCGCGATTTCATCTTCCGGAACACCTTTGCAGATATCGAATACACCCTGAAAGAGCTGGGTCAGGGCCATGGCACGCGGTTCGAATTCGAATGCTACGACCTTGGGCATCTCTACAACCTGGCATGGATCCGGGATCAGGGCTGGATCGAAGGGCCGATCTTTGTGCAGATGGTCTTTGGCATTCTGGGCGGCGTGGGTGCCGATCTCGACAACCTCATGCACATGCACACGATTGCCGACCGGCTGTTCGGGGACGACTACGAATGGTCGGTTCTGGCGGCGGGGCGGCACCAGATGCCCTTTGTCACTCAAAGCGCCTTGCTGGGCGGCAACGTGCGCGTCGGTATGGAGGATAGCCTGTACATCGGACCGGGCGAAAAAGCCGTTTCGAGCGCCCAACAGGTAACCAAGATCCGCGCCATCGTCGAAGCCCTCGGCCACACCATTGCCACGCCAGAAGAGGCGCGGGCGCGGCTGGGGCTCAAGGGTGGCGACCAGGTGAATTTCTGAAAGGGCAAGGGATGCAGACGAAACTTCTCATCAACGGAGATCTGGTCGAAGGCACGGGCGCCGCGCTGCCCGTATTGGACCCTTCGACCGGGGCCGAGATCACCCAGGTTCGCGAGGCCGGGCCAGACCAGATCGACGCCGCCGTGCGCGCGGCGGACGAGGCGTTCGAACGCGGGCTTGGCACGCCGGGCGACCGCGCGGCGATGCTGCTGACAATTGCTGAGGCGATCGAGGCCGGGCAGGACACCTTGGCCGATCTGGAAAGCCGCGACGTCGGCAAACCCTGGCCATCGGCCCGCGACGACGAAATGCCTCTGATCGTTGACACGTTCCGGTTCTTTGCGGGCGCGGCGCGCACCATGTCGGGTTCGGCTGCGGGGGAATACGTCGAAGGTCACACCAGCATGATCCGGCGCGATCCGGTCGGGCCTGTGGCGGCGATTGCGCCCTGGAACTATCCGCTGATGATGGCGGCATGGAAGATCGCCGCGCCGATTGCGGCGGGCTGCCCGGTGGTTCTGAAACCGTCAGAGATAACGCCTCTGTCGACCCTGCATCTGGCGGGGATGCTGGCCGATGTGCTGCCCAAGGGTGTTCTCAACGTGCTGCACGGGCCGGGAACAACCGTGGGCGACCGGCTGATAAATGCGCCGCAGATCGAAGCGATCAGCGTCACCGGATCGCCGGCTACGGGCATGGCGGCACTGCGCGCGGCCAGCCGGCAGGTCCGGCATGTCCACCTTGAACTGGGCGGCAAGGCGCCAGTGATCGTCTTTGACGATGCCGATCTTGATGCCGTGGCGGATGTGATCCGTTATGGCAGTTTCTTCAACGCAGGCCAGGATTGCGCGCAGCCCTGCCGGGTGCTGGTCCAGGATGGCGTCTACGACCGGCTGGCCGCGCTGGTGGCCGACCGGGTTGGCCAGATCGTGGTCGGCCCGCAACGCGGCGAGGGCACCGAAATGGGACCCTTGGTGTCGCAGGCACAACGCGACCGGGTCGCGGGGTTTGTCGACCGGGCGCGTAGCGGGGCCGAGGTCCTGACCGGGGGCGCGGCCATCGAAGGGCCGGGTTTCTTCTATCAGCCAACGGTAATTGCCGGCGTCGATCACACCGCCGAAGTCGCCCAGCAGGAGGTCTTTGGCCCCGTGGTCACCCTGTCGCGGTTTTCCGACGAGGAAGAAGCGCTGCGCGTGGTCAATACCGGGCGCTATGGGCTGGCCTCATCGGTCTGGACGCGCGACACCGGCCGCGCCATGCGCATGACGGCCAAAATGCGCTATGGGTTCACATGGGTGAACACCCACGGCGTCGCCACACCCGAAATGCCTTGGGCGGCGATGAAAGGGTCGGGCACGGGCTGCGACATGAGCGTCTACGCTCTCGACGCCTATACGGCCGTACGTCACGTGATGGTGGCGCATGTCTGAACCGGCGCAGAAGACCGCCCTTGTCACCGGTGCCGGACGCGGCATCGGACGGGCCGTTGTGGATCGCCTGATGGCCGACGGATACGGCGTCGCGGGCTGCGGCCGGAGCACAAAGCCCGGCGATTGGCCAGACGCCGCGCTATGGGTGCAGGCGGATGTCGGATCCTCCGAAGATGTCATGCGGTTGGTCGCGGCGGTCACCGAGGCGCTAGGTCCGATCCGGGTATTGGTCAACAATGCCGGTGTTCAGATCGAACGGACCGTCGCCGATACTACAGACGGCGAATTCGACCTGCTGTGCGGCGCCAACATGCGCGGCCCGTTCCTGATGTCCCGGACCGTGTTGCCGTCGATGGCACGCACCGGGGGCGCAATCGTGAACGTCGGGTCGATCTCGGGCCATGTGGCGGATCCGTCCATGGCAATCTACAATGCCTCCAAATCCTTTGTGCATGGGCTGACGCGGTCGATTGCCGTCGACCACGGGCCAAACGTGCGGTGTAATGCCGTCTGTCCTGGCTGGGTGCAAACGGCCATGGCGGACGAAGGGTTTGGCATGGCCCGCGATCCCCAGGCTGCACGGGCGGATGCCCTGCGTCGCCACCCGTCCGGGCGGCTCGTGACGCCCGAGGATGTCGCACGCACGATCTCATGGCTGGCGTCCGACGCCAGCGCACCGATAACGGGCACTTGTGTCACCGTTGATGGTGGTCTTACCGCCGCCTCCCCTTTGCAGCCAGGATTATTCTGATGACTTCATCCCATACCGCCGTGCTGGGTGCCGGCACGATTGGCGCCAGCTGGGCGGCGCTTTTTCTGGCCTCCGGCAGGTCCGTCGCCGTCTATGATCTGTCGCCCGACGTCGAACGGACCGTCAGGAGCTATGTCGAAACCGCTTGGCCCACCCTGACAGCGCTTGGTCTGACGGACCGCGGCACACCCGAGGCGCTGAGCTTTCACGCCACCGCCGCAGAAGCCGTCGAAGGTGCCGGTTTCGTACAGGAAAGCGTTCCGGAACGGTTGCGTTTGAAACACGCGATCTTTGCCGAGATCGAACCTGCTCTTGCCCCGGATGCCGTGGTGTCGAGTTCCGCCAGCGGTCTGACACTGGGACAGATGCAGGGCGGCTGGCGTGATCCGGCCCGGTTCATCCTTGGCCATCCGTTCAATCCGCCGCATCTGGTCCCGCTGGTCGAAATCATGGGGAATGACCGGACGTCTCCCGGCGTGATCGAAGCCGCCGAGGCCTTTTACAAGGATGTCGGCAAGACCACGATCCGTGTGCTGCGCGAGGTTCAGGGCCATGTGGCGAACCGCCTTCAGGCAGCGATCTGGCGCGAAGCGATCCATCTTGTCCTGTCCGGCGTGGCCAGCGTGCAGGACGTAGACAAGGCAATCACTGACGGACCGGGGTTGAGATGGGCGGCCATGGGACCGACAACCCTGTTCCACCTTGGCGCGGGCGATCAGGGACTCGAGGCCTATATCGCCCACTTCACCGACACCTATAACGGTTGGTGGCAGGAGATGGGGCAGGTCACCATGAGCGCCGAGGTCGGACGCAAACTGGCGCAGGGGCTGGAAGAGGTCACGGCGGGTCGCAGCGTACGCGAAATGGCCGCCCTGCGCGACGCTCGTCTGGTGGCGATCCGGCAGGCCCTGACAGGGGTCGGCCTATGAAATTCGTCATCATCGGTGCCGGTCAGGCGGGTGCGACCGCTGCGGCCAAACTGCGGGAATTGCAGCCCGATTCCCAGATCACCCTGATCGGGGACGAACCTGCGCCCCCCTATCAGCGCCCGCCGCTGTCCAAGGCCTATCTGAAGGGCGAATTGCCGCTGGAACGCATGTTCCTGCGCCCTGAACGATTTTACAGCGAGCACCGGATCGACCTGCGGACCGGCGTGGAGGTGCAGGCGCTGCATACGGCGGCGCGGTCGGTTGTCCTGAAGGACGGCACGACACTGGATTACGACGCCGCGCTATTGGCAACCGGATCCGCAGCCATCGCCCTGCCCGACGCGATCACCGGCGGGTTGGCGGGCATCTTCGCCATGCGCGGGCTTGCGGATGCCGACCGTCTACGCGACCGGCTGAAACCTGGGCTCAGGGCGCTGGTCGTTGGCGGCGGGTACATCGGGCTTGAAGCGGCTGCGGTCCTTGCCGCGATGGAATGCCGTGTCACCCTGGTCGAAGCCGGGCCGCGCATTCTGGGCCGGGTGGCAAGCGCGCCGACCGCGGACCATATCAGGGCGCTTCATGCCGCGCGGGGCGTCGATCTGCGCGAGGGTGAGCATCTTGTCCGGCTGACGGGGCGCGACCGTGTCGAACGGGCGGTTCTTGGGTCGGGCGAAGAGCTTGAGATCGACTTGGTGATCGTCGGCATCGGCATTCGTCCGGCCACCGGCCTAGCCGAAGCCGCCGGGATCGAGGTCGACAACGGCATTGTGGTGGACGACACCTGCCGTACCTCGGAACCGCATGTCTGGGCTGCCGGGGATTGCGCGGCGTTCCCCTTCGAAGGGCGGCGGATCCGGCTGGAAAGCGTTGGCAATGCGATTGACCAGGCGGAATGTGCGGCCCGCAACATGGCGGGCGAGACGGTGCGCTATGCGGCGAAACCGTGGTTCTGGTCCGACCAATACGACATGAAGTTACAGATCGCCGGGTTGTCACAGGCGACAGACCAGACCGTCACGCGCCATGACGGCGATGTGCTGCAATCGGTTTGGTATCTTAGGGAAGACCAGCTGGTCGCGGTGGACGCCTTTCAGGCGCCGCGCGACTACATGGTCGGCAAGAGGCTGGTCGAAGCGGGGGCCAAGGTCGATCCTGACCAGCTGGCCGATCCCACTGTCGAGCTCAAGACCTTTCTGAAGGCGTAAGCGCGGCGCGAATACGTTCGGGAATCGGGGCGCTGGTCCGGGCGGCGGGGTCGAAAAACACTTCGGTCACCTCGCAGCGGGCCAGTTCCGTTCCGTCCGGCACCCGTTTCAGGCTGAGGCCAAGCGTCACCGATTTTCCGCCGATCCGGTCGACCCCGATGTCGATCCGCGCGACGGTCCCAGCAAGTGCCTCGGTCTTGAATTCGGTCAGCATCCGGGCGGTGACGGCAAAGGCTTCACCTTCGGGGCCCGGTGATCCGATCCCGGCCCAGAACGCTACTAAGGCATCGTCGAACGCCGCGTGATAATGCCTTGTGTTCACATGACCAAGATGATCGCAGTGCCAGTTGTGAAAGACGATCGCCATATTCGAGAATCCATTATCTTATTGATAAATATAACATAAAAAGGTTTGTCGTCAAGCTGTATTGCCCCGTTACGCGTGAGCTTCGCGCAAAGGTTGCGAATAACATACTGCTGATAAAGGGCTTGGCTTGGATCGATTTTCCGTGGAATGAGCGCCGTGAGTGTTTGGGGTTGGCAAACGCCCCTTTCGGTAGTCGTTGGGACTGGTTCAATCGACGCATTGCAGCAGTGGATCGCCAGTATGGTCAAGTCCACACTGCGATGCTGAATCCCGTTCCCACCCTTGTCCGGTCATTCGCCGACTGCGCAGCGAATGACCGGAATCCGCCCAAATATCCAATTCGAACCAGAGTTACTGCACTTTACTCAAATGACTTGGAGGGGAGGAAAGCTGACTGCGGTAGTGCAGCTTCGCACCAGCGGCGATTTTGGGGTAGAGGTCATTCGCACGCCGCGGCGAAGGCAGCCCTAATTGTTCCATCAGGCGAATTGACGACTCTCGCAGCGCAAATCACGAACCGCAGTAGCATGCGAGGCGCAGACTCTGACTGAGCTGCTGCGCCCGACTGATCCTATTTGAATGTTTGTGAATTGTTAAACGCTGATCCAGTGGAACAATGGCCTCGGGCGCTCTTGGTTAGGCAATGAACAAAGCGCCTTTGACATCTCCCCATGTAGAATCCAGAATCGTCAGAGACTGTTTGTTACCGAAGTCGATGACCAAATCGTCTCCGACTTGATCAGCGACAGCTCGGATCTCCGCGCGCGTGTGGTAGCCCTCGAGATAAAGGACGAGACTATCGCCTTCGTCCGCATCGAAATCCATCACTGTGTCATGGCCCGATTTGACGGCCCCAATGCCATTGTGGTTCGAGAAGATGAAGCTATCAGCGCCATTTCCACCCCAAAGCTTGTCTTTGCCTTCGGCACCCTCAATCCAGTCGGCGCCGTTCCCGCCGCGCAACAGATCATTGCCTTTACCAGCCATCAAGACATCGTTTCCGGCGCCTCCTGAAAGCCGGTCTTTGTGCTTGCCGCCTTCAATCCAATCATCACCGTTCCCACCCCAAATCCGGTCCTTGCCATCGTCTCCTGACAGCTCATCTATGCCTTTGCCGCCATCGATCTTGTCATTCCCGCCAGAACCCCAGATCGTGTCTCGCCCGTCTCCCCCAGCCAGCCAGTCATCATCCTGACCGCCCCAGACATTGTCCGAGCCAGCTCCGCCAAATGCAATGAGTGCACTCTCGTTCGCATAAATCGTATCCGCACCTTGGCTTCCGATATAACGTGTAAACTCAATACCATAGACTTGTGAGGCGTTGTCGGCATCGAAACCCCAGCCGTCCTTGGTGCTGTAGACGCTTGCAGTGGTGCCGTCTGTGCGATCGCGAACGACCAAAGCCAAATTATCCAGAATTTTGCCAAGATCACTCCGGTCGAGCAGCGCACTTTCCATATCATCAACGTGGCTTTCGTTCGCCTTTACCCATTTGGCAAAGGATTTGCCGCCGCGCGTTTGCTCAATCAAGTCGAGGCCATCATCGACATAGATGTCCTGCAGAGCTTTGACAAAAAGCTGTGCTTCCTCGACTGTCGAGAACTGTCCTGCCAACCGCGACATAACCTTTTCGGCGAGGATGGCGTCCACAAAAGAAACTGCCGCTTGGGTCAGCGGGGTGGATAAATCCCCGGGGTCGTACGAAGTTTCGAAGTTTTGAACGTCGATGCCTGCTAGAGTGTTGGCGACACCCTGGTACAGATTTCCAAATGTCCACTCAGATAGCTCGTCTTGCCGAAAAGGCAGATCGAACTTGTCCGGGTCTGCACTTTGCGCTGCAACAAAATTGGCGATCTCAACGAAGCCCTCAGCTGGAGTGTCGCCTGTTTCCGTCACGTTGGCTGCTCGGTTCAAGATTTTTTGCAGTTCACTACCTGAGACCGTTTTGACCACATAGAATGTGTCGGGTCGTTCATTGTATGTGTTCGGTGTCAGCTTGCCGCCGTCGACCCACGCCTGATACCCGTCGGTCGGCATCGTACTGATCACTCCGACAGAGTTTTTGAAATAGTCCTCGCCGCGCCAATCTCCTTGGCCCGACGGATCGCCATAGCTCCAATCCATGGCTTCATACTCATCGAAGATGATCCCATACTGCTGGGCATTAATTTTGATGCCGGTCCCGTCCTCGATAAGTCTTGGGCGACGGCCCCCGATGGTCAGAACTGTGTCCATATACTTGTCGGCCGCGGCGAATTCCGATCCCATACCCCAATCTTCTAGGGTCTCCGGAAAAGGCGCCTCGCGGTACTCAACTTTGATCTCGACATATAGCACGACGGTGTCGAGAGATGTCTCGTACCCGTTCCAGATAACAGTCCCGCTCATAACACCTCCTGCAAGTTTGGCTTTTGTTCTTTTGGGTGAAGTGCTCGCGATATCAACTAAAAAGTGTAAGAGGTCATGAAATCCAGAAATCTGCTGTTGCGATTTCACGTCTCTCGGGTTTGGCGGGGTGTTGAAGCAGTTGGACTGGACGGCCTGCGCCATCACGTTCAAATTGAATCAGTCAGATGGGGCAGCTCAATGGAATGTTGTGCTTACATCTGAACTGCCGACCTTCATCCCCAGAAGATGCTGTGTGATGCAGGTCTGTGGAAGATGGACCTCAGCGAAAGGTGAGGTGCCCAAAAGCTGCTGTGGGCCGAAGTGGTTGATAAAAAGCTGCGGTGCGGCTGACGCAGCACCGCGACTCTGGTTTGTGCCCGTCAGTTGACCATAGGATTTGACTTCGCAGTTTTGAGCTGAGAACGCCATGACGCCTTCCTGACAGTTTGCCTTCTCTGTGAAGTCACCGCTTCGAACCGATGACCAAGATCACTGTATGAAAACAAAGGCCGGTTTATGCTTTCAGGCATTCAATCGCCAAATCGAGGTAGTGATGACACTGCTTGTCGCAGATATCCGAAAGCGCCCGCAACTTAATATGCCTACGGAGTTTGCCGGAGCCTTCTAGCACGTCATACGGGTCATCAAATGACGCACCATTAGAGAACTCTAGGGACACATGGTTCGCGTAGGCAAACACACCGCCGATCCGGCTTTTGGGGTTGTCCTGCTCTAGCTCAAACACAATTCCACCATACATAGAGCGCAAGTTGACGTCAGGTGCGCGCTCCAAGAGATGTTCAATCAGAGCATTTCGAACCATGGATTTTAACTGTTCGTCCATTTAGCTGCTTCCACCGACGGGCGATGCAATCTCGACCAAGCAACCATCCAAATCTCTGACATAGGATACTGTCTGTCCCCATGGCTTGTCGGAAGGCGCGCTCACTGGCGTACAGCCTTTTGAAACGGCGCGGTCAAATGCGGTGCGCACATTATCGGTGACAAGGCAAATCTCCCAAGCAGCCGCAGGGCCTTTGGGCGTGTTCGGAAGAACCGACAGTCCATTTATTTCTGCGGCTTCAACCCCAGCGAAAGCCAACGTTGTTTCCCCTGTATCCAGCTCACCATACAAATTACTTTCGTGGATGAACTTTCGCTGGAGCCCGAAAGCAGCTTCGTAGAAGGCGATGGAGCGGGGTACATCCGCGACGTATATGATCGTGTATCCAAGTTTCATGGGCTTGAATTACCTTCGGCAAGCGGACGCAGTCTTGAATAAATCAGACATGAGTATGAAATACTCTAGGTAAGTGCAGGTTTTCAGGGATCGCAGATGGGCTGAACCCTCCGAACGCTTGGAAGGCGCGCGTCATGTGCGCATGGTCTGCATATCCGCCTTCATAGGCAGCTTGGGAAAGGGTGATGCCCCCCGAGCAGATCAGCCGTAGCGTTCTGTGGAACAGCGCAAGCTGACTGTAGCTTTTCACCTTTACGCCAACGTTGCCGCAAAAGAGGCGATTGAGATGTCGAGGCGAGCACCCAACAATGCCCGAGAGGCCTTCTACGCGGATGCGGCCTCCGGTTGAATGGATCACGTCAATCGCGTGCGTCAGCTTGCTGCAATCTGCCGCGCAGTTCTTTGGCAGCGCCCGCTTGAGCCGGTCCATTGGGCCGCCATCGCAGGATGTTTCGCCCAACACAGGTATCAGAGCCTCTGCATCCGGGCCTCGCGCAACGTGGTCTCGGGCTTGTAAAAGTTGGCTGCCCCAAACGGCTACTCCACGTTCTGGCCGCATTCGAAGACCGTACCAAATATCCCCTTTTTCAAAATGGACTGAGTAAGGAGATGTGGCTGGCCCGGTCACGATCGGAACGTACTCGTCCGGCTTCGCAGCCGAAGCACGGAGGATGAGATCACAGCGGCAGTCTGGTAGTACAACGCTCGTCCCCGTCTGCCCTGCACGGAAAGACCATAAGGCTTCCGTGGTCCGAGACGCCTTTGGCGTCTCAATGACCTCCTGATATCCGATGGGGATTTGCATAAGGTGTTTTGTTGGCTGCTGATCAAGTTCTTTTTAAGGGCAGACTTATCACTTTATTTGCAAGCAACTGCTTGAGCTGCTTTCGTGATCACACACGCTTCGGGGAAACCGCTGGGGTCAGGCCCCGCAGCGAACACGGCTAGATCCGTCGCGTCAGGAAAGGCAGAGCGCAGCCGCAGGCGCATGTCGTCGGAGGTGATTGTCCTTAGCTTGTCGGGAAGCGAGTAGTATCCTTGGGGGGCTTTCCCATCCAGTATAAGCTCGCGGATCATAAAAGCAGAGTCACTGACATAAGTCATATTTTCTTGGACTGACTCCGCAATGCGTTCGGCAACTTCCGGCAAGCGGTCGAGAGCAGGATCGGTCCGAAACGCGTCATACGCCCTAAGAACCGCATCCCGCACTAGCGGCATCTTTTCAGTTTCGATTTCCCCACCGATGACGAAGCTCCTTTGTTCTCGGCTATAGTTCACAAGACCAAACGACATATCGTAGGTCGCCCCGAGATCAGCCCGTACAGCGTTAAACAGTGGGCTATCGGCGCCAGCGGCAAAGATGTGAAGGGCAACAGCATCTGCACTTTCTTTGGGGTCACGCGTGTCCGGTAGCGTGCCTAGAAACCCGATCACGGATTTTTCTGCGCTCGGCTCATGTAGGTAGATCATTTGCTCTGGCAGGCGCAGAGGCTTGGGCTCAAAAAAGCTGTCAGGTTGTGCCAAGGTGGCTGGCAGCAACGCGTCCACGATCTCGCCCGCACCCTCGGCGCTGACCGCGCCGGTTACAACCAGAGCGACCGGTGACCGATCGAAACTCTGTTGATGCCAGATGCGCAGATCATCCAGTGTGGCGGTTTCTAAGGAACCTAAGTCTTTGGCATTCACAAATTCAG
>CAXQKF010000544.1:0-2363 GCA_964224285.1 Donghicola sp.
CTCGATCTTCTTGCCGCTGATTTCCAGCGCGTTGATCAGACCCGCCGCGCAGATCACCGCCGTGCCGTGCTGATCGTCGTGAAACACCGGGATGTCGCACAGCTCTTTCAGGCGACTTTCGATGATGAAGCATTCGGGCGCCTTGATGTCCTCGAGGTTGATGCCGCCAAAGGTCGGGCCCATCAGTTTCACAGCGTTGATGAACGCCTCGGGGTCTTCGGTATCCAGTTCGATGTCGATCGAGTTCACGTCTGCAAAGCGTTTGAACAGAACCGACTTGCCTTCCATCACCGGCTTGGATGCCAGCGCACCAAGGTTCCCCAGACCCAGAACAGCCGTACCGTTCGAGATCACAGCCACAAGGTTGCCCTTGGTGGTGTAGTCATAGGCGACTTCGGGGTTCGCTGCGATTTCCTCACACGGAACCGCAACACCGGGCGAATAGGCCAGCGACAGGTCGCGCTGGGTGGTCATGGGTACGGTCGCAGTCACCTCGAACTTGCCGGGGGTTGGGTTCAGGTGAAAGGCCAGAGCCTCTTCGCGGGTGACTTTGTTTTTCGACATTTCCATTTCCCTCAGTGGAGCGCGCCCGTCCCTAAACCCTTGTTTCGGCTGTCTCAACAGTCGCGGACAATGGTTGCGCTAACAAACACGGTTTCCCTTCATTCGATTTGCGATTTCGCAGTTTACGCTGGGATGTTCAACACATAATTATCCAAAATGATCAGTTTTTGTAATTAAGTTACCCAGATAGCCGCTGTGATGTTTTGCCTTTTGGCGCTGGCCCTGACAGGGTATCCCCTCTTGGAACGGGACCAGAGTTAACACGACCAGAGGCAGCATGGCAGCAACCGGCGTTACGCCGATGATGGCGCAGTATTTGGAAATCAAAGAGGCTCATCCGGGGTCTCTGCTGTTCTATCGCATGGGCGATTTTTACGAGCTATTCTTTGACGACGCCGTCGCCGCGTCAGAGGCGCTGGACATCGCGCTAACCAAACGCGGCAAACATGACGGGAATGATATCCCCATGTGCGGTGTCCCTGTGCACGCGGCCGAAGGGTATCTGTTAACCCTGATCCGCAAGGGTTTCCGCGTTGCCGTTTGCGAACAGATGGAAGACCCCGCCGAGGCCAAGAAGCGCGGATCAAAGTCCGTCGTGAAACGCGGCGTGGTTCGTCTGGTCACCCCCGGCACCCTGACCGAGGACTCCCTGCTAGAGGCCCGCCGCCATAACTATCTGGCCGCCCTGACCGAAGTGCGTGGCGAGGTGGCCTTGGCCTACTCCGACATCTCGACCGGCGAAATGCGCGTGGTGTCCCTGCCAGAGGTCCGCATTGGGCCGGAACTGGCGCGCCTGATGCCGCGCGAGGTTCTGCTGTGTGACAACAAGGAAGAAGACTGGGCCGAGCTGATCGAGGACAACGGCGCTGCGCTGACGCCCTTGGGCCGCGCCGCGTTCGACAGCACCGCCGCCGAGGGGCGCCTGTGCAAGCTGTATAAAGTCGACACGTTGGATGCCTTTGGCACCTTTACCCGTGCCGAACTGTCCGCCTTGGGCGCGATTGTCGAATATCTGGACATCACGCAGAAAGGCACCCTGCCCCTGCTGCGTTCCCCGGTGCGAGAGGCTCAGGACCGCGTGGTGCAGATCGACGCCTCGACCCGCCGCAATCTGGAACTGACCCGCAGCCTGTCTGGCGGGCGTCAAGGATCGCTGCTGTCGGTCGTGGACCGCACCGTCACTGCCGGTGGTGGCCGCCTGCTGGAACGCCGCCTGTCTGCCCCGTCCCGCGTGCTGGACGAAGTGCTGCGCCGCCAAGAGGCCGTGGCCTATGCCGTGGATCATGCTGGCACCGCCAACCAGTGGCGCGACAGCCTGCGCCGCGTGCCCGATCTGGATCGCGCTCTGTCGCGCCTGTCATTGGACCGTGGCGGCCCGCGCGACCTGACCGCCGTGCGCAACGCCATCACGCAGTCGCTGCAGCTGGCCGATACTTTGGCGCAGCTGGAACTGCCTGCGCTGCTGTCTCAGCTAACCGTTGATCTAGCCCAACAGGAACAGCTTCTGGATCTGCTGGATCAGGCTCTGATCGCCGAGCCGCCCCTGCTGGCCCGCGATGGCGGTTTCATCGCCGCAGGGTTCCACGGGGAACTGGACGAGGCCCGCACCCTGCGGGATGAAGGCCGCGGTGTCGTCGCCGGACTGCAAGCCCAGTATGCCGAAGAGACCGGCATCAACAGCCTGAAGGTCAAGCACAACAACGTCCTCGGTTACTTCATCGAGTGCACCGCGACCCATGGCGAAAAGATGCTGGGGATGAGCGAACGGTTCATCCACCGCCAGACCACAGCAAACGCCC
>CAXQKF010000545.1:0-3037 GCA_964224285.1 Donghicola sp.
AGGCCGTGGTTTTCGAAGTACGGCACCAGAGCGAGTAAGCAGACAACATAGATCACAAAGCTGATAATCATCATGTTGCGCATATCCTGAGAGCGGGTTGCTCCGATGAAGATGCCATCCAGCATCCATGCCGCAACCCCGAGGAGCGGCGCCGCCACCATCCATGGCAAATACGCGCGGGCGGCGATGCGCACTTCGGGTGCTGTGGTCATGATGTCGATGATCGCCCCCCCCGCGCAAGCGAAAGCAATTGCAAAGAGGACGGATGCCGCCAGTGCCCATTGCGAGGTCAGCACGGCGCCGCGTCGAAGCAAGTGCGGGCTGCGCGCTCCGAGGGCTTGGCCCACAATCGTTTCCGCAGTGAAGGCAAAGCCGTCCAACGCATAGGCCGTGATGTTGAGGAACTGAAGGAGCACCTGATTTGCCGCCAGCGCGACGTCTCCGAAGCGGGCGCTGATAAACAGAAACCCCATGAAGATTGCTTGCAGCAAAAGGGAGCGGATCAGAATATCCGAATTCACCAGCGCCATTTGGGTCAGCCTCGCGCGGTCCAGGACACGCTGCCAGTCCCTCCAAGCTGGGACTCGGAATGCGGCGCGGCACAGCCAGAGGCCGACGCAGAGACCTGAGATCTCGGACATCAGGGTCGCAATGGCCACCCCTTGGACGCCCCAACCGAGCCCGAGCACAAACCACAGGTCCAGCAGGATATTCGTCCCGTTCATGATGACCTGGATTGCCAGAACGCCGCGGGTGCGCTCTTGGGCCAAGAGCCACCCCGTGATCCCGTAAAGTGCAATCGGCGCAGGGGCGGACCAGATGCGGATCGACATGTAATCGCGGGCCAGTGCCTCTACCTCTGCCGACGCGGGCGACAGCGCAAACCCTGCCGCAAAGATGGGCCCTTGCAGCAGGATCAGCGCGACACCGGCGAGCCCCCCGATGATCAGCACCCGCGTCAAAAGCGCAGCGATTTCGGCGCGGTCCCCTGCCCCTTCGGCTTGGCTGACAAAGCCGGTCGTACCCATCCGTAGAAAGCCGAAAATCCAGTAGACGGCCGTCAGGATTACGGCCCCGATGCCAACCGCGCCAATCGGGGCGGCCTGACCAAGCTGACCGACAACACCTGTGTCCACCGCCCCTAGGATCGGAACCGTTGCATTGGACAGCACGATGGGCAGAGCGATCTTCAGCACTCTGCGATGGGTGACGTTCCGCGGTGCGGGGGTGTCAGTCATTGTTCTGGGGCATCATGAAGTGCCCCGTCGCCTGCGCGAACAGTTTCTCGCGGTTGTCCTGCCAAGCCTCGACATGGACGCTGGCATAGCGGCGCCCCGATCGGTTCACCCGTGCACGAGCATAGGCGTCGCGCGGCAGACCAGAGCGCAGATAGTCCACGGTGAAATCGATGGTCTTGGGCAGGCGCAGGGCGGGCAGTTCGACCTCTCCGCCTTCGATGCGGGGCCAGATCATCTGCCAGCTTAGCTCGATGATCGCGGCGGTTTCCAGAAACGCAGCGGTCGCGCCCCCGTGCAGCGCAGGCAGCATCGGGTTGCCGATCAGGCGTTCGTCGAAATTCATCACGGCGGTCAGTTCGTCGCCGCGGCGGTCAAAGGTGATGCCGAGGAACTGGATGTAGGGGACACGCTCGACCAACGCGGCCAAGGCGGCGTCACGACGTTGTTTGACCACCTGTACAGGTTCGGGACGGGGACGGCTCATTTCGACCTCTCGAAGGTAAAGGCACCGGTGGCGGTGGCAACAGGGCGGCTGGTGTCTTCGTCCACGGCTTCGGCGCGGACAAAGGCGACGCTGCGGGTCACCTGATAGCAATAGGCGCGGGTCCGGATGGTCTGACCGGGGGTCGCGGCGCGCATGTAGTCGATCCGCAAATCAATGGTCGCTGTGGATGTCGGTGCATCGGGGTGGCTCATGACTGCAGCCCCGCTACATGTATCCATCAGGGCACTAACGGCCCCGCCGTGGATCACCCCCGTGTCGGGATCACCGATCAGACGGGTGTCATAGGGCATCTCGATGACGGCCTCGCCATCTCCGATCTCGATCAGCGTCATTCCCAACGCTCGCGAATGGGGGATCGCCTGAATAAACTGCGCCGCGATCTTTGCCTTGTCCGCGCTCATGATAGATATCTCCTTGGTTGCCCAAGGTATGAAGCATTCACGCTGCGTCCGTAAAGGGTGGCAGTTGCCCTGACTTGGCGTTCGCCCTACGCTCCACTCGTATCAAGGAGGAGCCAGATGTCCGAGCCCCGTCTCAGCTTCAAAGAAATGTGCGCCAAGTTCGACGTGACCCCACGGACGCTGCGCTACTACGAGTATATCGAATTGCTTGCCCCTGACCGCGAGGGGCGGTCACGTTTCTATTCCCCCCGTGACGTGGCCCGCATGACGCTGATTCTGCGCGGACGCCGGTTCGGCTTCCAACTCGAAGAGATTCGGCAGTGGCTGCTGATCTACGAAAAAGAAGGCACCACAGCCCAGATGGAAGCCTGGATCGAGATGGCAAACCGCCAGCTTGGCGAGCTGCGCGAACAACAAACCCAGATTGAAACCGCCATGACAGAGCTGCGCCAACTGCGCGACGACGTTCAGGCATCGCTTGACGGGGGCAACTGAACCGATCAGTTCAGAAGTGACCCTCCGTCACACGATAAATTGACGTGACGTACCATTTACGTAAACGTCAACTTCCGTAGTATGTCTTCACCAGAAGCCTAATTCTGGTGCACAAGACACTACGGGAGACCCAGTCATGGATGAACGCATCATGACCATCCGCGAAATGTGCGAGGCCTATGACGTAACGCCTCGGACGCTTCGCTTTTACGAAGCCAAAGAGCTTATCTTTCCTATTCGTGACGGGCAAAAGCGCCTGTTCACCAAACGTGACCGTGCGCGGCTCAAGCTGATCCTGCGCGGCAAACGGTTCGGTTTCAGCCTCGAAGAAATCCGCCAGCTTCTGGATCTGTACCACATGGGCGACCAGCAGCTGACCCAGCTATCCCGCACCCATG
>CAXQKF010000546.1:0-2505 GCA_964224285.1 Donghicola sp.
CGCTTGCGCTGTCCCCTGCCCTGTCGATCACCGACAACATGTTCGTGGGCCGTGAGCTGCGCAAGCCCGGCTTTGCTGGCAACGTCCTGCGGATGCTGGATCACAAGGCGATGGAGGCTTTCGCCCGCGAAAAGCTGAACGAGCTGGGTCTGATGACGATCCAGAACATCAACCAAGCGGTCGAAACCCTGTCTGGCGGTCAGCGCCAAGGTGTCGCCGTGGCCCGCGCCGCTGCGTTCGGCTCCAAAGTGATCATCCTGGACGAACCGACCGCTGCGCTGGGGGTCAAGGAAAGCCGCAAGGTGCTGGAACTGATTCAGGACGTCCGTTCGCGCGGTATCCCGATTGTGCTGATCAGCCACAACATGCCCCACGTGTTCGAGGTCGCAGACCGCATTCACGTGCACCGCTTGGGCCACCGTCTGTGCACCATCAACCCCAAGGACTACACCATGTCCGACGCGGTGGCCTTTATGACCGGCGCAGCAGAGCCGCCCGCCGAGGCCGCCTGACCTCTCCTTGCAAAGAACACACCTCCCCTTTCCTGTTCTTTGCGCATAGCGCGGGTTGGTTTACACCAGCCCGCGCTTTTTCTTTACCACCCCCCAATGCTGCGCTTGCGGCAAAACGGGTGGCAGGCTACGCCCAAAGGGGATTTCCAGAACGATTTGCCAGGTATCGGAGAATTTTTATGAACGCTGACCGGCTCGGTTTTGCCGTCGCGCTTGCCCGCAAGGCAGGCCAACTGGCCCAAGAGATGCGCGATCAGGCCGGTGGTCTGGATTACACCCTCAAGGCCCCCGAAGATTACGCCACCAATGCCGACTACGCCGTAGAGACCCTGATCCGCGAGCGCATTGCCCAGACCTATCCCGACGACGGTGTGTTGGGCGAAGAAGAGGGCCTGAAAGGCCGCATCGACGGATGCTGGATCGTTGACCCGATCGACGGGACCACCAACTTCAGCCGCGGCATGGACGATTGGGGGATCTCGATTGGCTATTTCGACGGAACCGCCTTCGAACTGGGGGTGATCTATGCCCCCGACAAAGGCTTGATGTCCACGGGACAACTCGGCCGCGGGGCCTTTGTAAACGGGCGGCCCGTGGATTTCAGCAAAGTGCACCCTGATCAGGTACGGCTAGTCTCTATCGGCTATTCCGACCGCACCCCGATGCACGAATACACAGACCGCATAGTCCGCATCCGCGAGGCTGGCATGGACCACCGACGTCATGGCGCGGCGACCATTGGTTTCCTTGGGGTGCTGTCGGGCTGGTTCGACGCCTACTACGAGCACGTCCTGAATATCTGGGACGCCGCCGCCGGTCTGGCGATCATCAACGCGGCGGGGGGCGTGATCGAGCACGGCCCCTTGGACGCCTTTGTTCAACGGCCGGTAAACGTGCTGGCCCACAACGGGCGCATTCCGGACCTCGGGAAAATCGTCTCGCCCGTCCGCGCAGAAGCCGCAGAATAGCAAAACGCCGCCCCGATCAATGGGCGGCGTTTTTCGTTTCCTCTTCGCTCGGGTCAGGCAGCTTTGCGACGTGACGTGGCCTGACGGACGATCACGTAGAACGCGGGCACCATGAAGACGCCGATGAACGTCGCCGTCGCCATGCCGCCAAGCACGCCGATACCGATCGCGTTTTGGGCTGCCGCCCCCGCGCCGGTCGCCGTTGCCAAAGGCACAACCCCCAGCATAAAGGCCAGCGAGGTCATCAGGATCGGACGAAGACGCAGGCGCGCGGCCTCCATCGTGGCTTCGATCAGCTCTTTGCCTTGGGCTTCCAGATCTTTGGCGAACTCGACGATCAGAATGGCGTTCTTGGCCGCCAGACCGATGGTCGTCAGGATGCCGACCTTGAAGTAGACGTCGTTCGACTGGCCAAACAGGTAGGCCGCAGCCAGCGCACCAAGCACACCCACCGGAACCGCAAGCATCACCGAGAACGGCACGGTCCAGCTTTCATACAGCGCGGCGAGGCAGAGGAAGACGACCAGAACCGCAAGCGCATAGAGGTAAGGCGCCTGATCGCCGGACTGGCGTTCCTGATAGCTGATGCCTGTCCACTCGACGCCGTATCCGCCGTCGATCGTGGCGGCCAGTTCTTCCATCGCGTCCATAGCCGCACCGGAAGAGGCGCTGTCGCTATTGCTGCCCGAAATCTCGATCGCATCCGCGCCCGAGTGGCGGGATAGCTTCGGCTGAACCGAGACCCACTCCGTGGTCACAAAACTGGCAAAAGACACCATCTCGTTCGCGTCGTTGCGCACATACCAGCTTTCGATGTCTTCGGGCTGCATCCGGTGCTCTGGCGCGGCCTGCACGATCACGGGCCGTAGGTTGCCTTGCAGGACAAAGTCATTGACTTCGGACCCGCTGAACACAACCGACAGCATCGCGTTCACATCGGACAGCGACACACCAAAGGCGTCGATCTTCTGCTGGTCGATGTTGATGCGCAGGGCGCTTTCGGCATCCACGCCGGACACACGTAC
>CAXQKF010000547.1:0-5134 GCA_964224285.1 Donghicola sp.
GGCGAGGATTTCGGTCGGGGCCATCATCACGCCCTGCCCGCCAGCCTCGACCGCGACCAGCAGCGCCATCAGCGCGACCAAGGTTTTGCCCGCGCCCACATCGCCCTGAAGCAGGCGGTTCATCCGCACAGGCCGCGCCAGATCATCGCTGATTTCGCGGATCGCGCGGTCCTGCGCGCCCGTGGGCCGGTAAGGCAGCGCCGCCAGCACCCGCCGCTGCAAGCGCCCCGTCGCCACCGAGGGCAAGCCCGGCTTTTCGCGGCGCGAGGCCCGCGCCAAGGCCAGCGTTAACTGATGGGCAAAGAATTCGTCATAGGCCAGACGGGTGCGCGCCGGCGCCTCGGCTGCCAGATCGCCCATGTTTTCGGGGTGATGGGCGGTGTTCAGGGCCGTGCGCCAATCGGGCCAACCCTTTTGCTTCATCAGGGAATTGTCGATCCATTCGGGCAGGTCGGGGGCCAGTTCCAGCGCACTGGACGCGCCCTTGATCACCTGCTTGGCGGTCACGCCCGCGGTCTGAGCGTAGGTCGGCTTGAAGGCGGGAATAGTGTTTTCCTCGTCCATCGGAACCACGTGATCGGGGTGCGCGATTTGGGGAATACCGTCGAAAAACTCGACCTTGCCCGAGATGATGCGATCCTCGCCCACCGGTAAAATCTGCTGCAAATAGCGGTCGCGGGCGTGGAAGAACACAAGGGGGAAGCTGACCTGAGCATCCTCGACCATCACGCGGTACGGGCGGCCGCGGTCGGTGGGCGGCGTGTGGCGCAAGACGCGGGCGGCAACGGTGACAACCTCGCCCGTTGTGGCGCCCTGCACGGTGTCGCGGCGGGCGCGGCTGACCCCGCTGTATGGTAAATGGAACAGCAAATCCCGAGGCCGCGACAGGCCCAAGTTCCCCATGGATTCGGCCGTTTTCGGGCCGATGCCGTTCAGGGTTTCCAGCCCCGCGAACAGGGGGAACAGGACCTCGGGGCGGCTCATGTCAGGCCTGCCCGATCAGGTCGAGCCAGCCATCCTCGTCCAGCGTCTGGATGCCCAGTTCGGCGGCCTTCTTGGCCTTGGAGCCCGCACCGGGCCCCGCCACCAGAATATCGGTTTTCGCGCTGACGGACCCGGCGACCTTGGCGCCCAAGGCTTCGGCGCGGGCCTTCGCCTCGGCGCGGGTCATCTTTTCCAGCGTGCCGGTGAAGACGACGGTTTTGCCCGCCACGGGGCTGCCGTCGGTTTTGGGTGCGGCCACGTCTTGCACCTCGAGTTCTGCGATCAGGCGGTCGATGCTGGCGCGCTCGGCCTCTTGGGCAAAGGCCGTCACGATGGACCGTGCCAGAACCGTCCCCACACCATCCACGGACAGCAGGTCTGCCCAAGCCTCGGAGGTTTCATCATGGGCGGCGTCCAGCGCCGTGGTTAACGCGGACCAGCTGCCGTAGTGGCGCGCCAACAGACGGCTAACCTGCTCGCCCACGTGGCGGATTCCCAGACCGAACAGCACCCGATCCAGACCGATTTTACGCCTATCATCAATGGCATCAAAGAGTTTCTTCGCGCTCTTATCGCCCCAGCCCTCGCGGTTCTTCAGCTGCTGCATGCCGCTGCCGTACCGTTCGCGCATCTTGAAGATATCGGCGGGTTCCTTAACCCATCCGTCCTTGTAGAACTGCTCAATCTGTTTGGCGCCCATCCCGTCGATGTCAAATGCCGCGCGGCTGACCAGATGCTTCAGCTTTTCGACCGCCTGCGCGGGGCAGATCATCCCACCAGAACACCGGCGGACACTGTCGCCTTCCTCGCGGATCGCTTCGGAGCCGCATTCGGGGCACACGTTCGGAAACTCATATTTTTCAGCATCTTGCGGACGATTATTCAGATCCACATCCGCGATTTTGGGGATTACGTCACCCGCGCGATAAACCTGCACCCAATCGCCCACGCGAATGTCGCGCCCCTCGCGGATCGGGTTACCCGCGTTATCGCGACCCTCGATGTAATCCTCGTTATGAAGGGTCGCGTTTGACACGACCACCCCGCCCACGGTCACTGGCGTCAGACGCGCCACAGGGCTGAGCGCCCCCGTCCGGCCCACCTGAATGTCGATTGCCTCGAGCCGTGTCCACGCCAATTCGGCAGGGAATTTATGCGCAATCGCCCAACGGGGCGTGGTGCTACGGAAGCCCAGACGCTCTTGCAGCGCCAGATCGTTTACCTTGTAGACCACGCCGTCGATGTCATAGCCCAAGGTTGCGCGCTTCTGCTCGATCATGCGGTAGTGGGCGATCATGTCGTCCGGCCCGTTGCAAATCGCCGTCAGCGGGTTCGTCTGAAACCCGAACGCCGCCAGCCGTTCAATCGCGCCCATCTGGGTATCCGCCAGAGGCGCGGAGAGTTCGCCCCACGCATAGGCAAAGAAGCGCAGCGGGCGGGCCTCGGTGATTTTGGCGTCGAGTTGGCGCAGCGATCCCGCCGCCGCATTGCGCGGGTTGGCGAAAATCTTGCCGCCGCGCAGTTGGTGGCGGGCGTTCAGGGCCTCGAAATCCTCGTGGGACATGTAGACTTCGCCGCGGACCTCCAGCACCTCGGGGGCATCGGTCAGAGTTTGGGGAATGTCCTTGATGGTGCGGGCGTTGGCGGTGACATCCTCGCCTTCGGAGCCATCGCCACGGGTCGCCGCATAGACCAGATGGCCGTTTTCATAGCGCAAAGACAGGGAAAGGCCGTCGATCTTGGGTTCAGCAGTAAAAGCCAGCCCCGTGCCGGACATCCCCAGATACCGCGCGATACCATCGACAAAATCGGCCACATCGCCATCTTCGAAGGCGTTGGACAGCGACAGCATCCGCACGCGGTGGGTGATCTTGCCAAAACCATCCGCGGGTGCCGCGCCAACCTGTTCCGAGGGGCTATCCGCCCGCTTCAGATCAGGGAAACGTGCCTCGATCGCAGCGTTGCGCGATTTCAGCGCGTCATAGTCGGCGTCCGAAATCTCGGGCGCGTCTTCGGTGTGGTAGGCCGCGTTCGCACGCGCCAATAGGCCGGACAGACGCTCCAGTTCGGCGCGGGCACTGGTGGCATCCAGCGCCTCGACCGGCGTGTCGTGAAAATCCTGGCTCATAGAGGCACCCCAAACGCAATTCTGTTTGCCCTTGGTTTAGGGCGCAGCGCCCCCGCCGTCCAGATGCTCAGGCGCTAAGAGCCGATGTTCCGCGCGGTGCCCCCGCCATTTCCGAAGGGTCGCGCATCACATAGCCACGGCCCCAGACCGTTTCGATATGGGTTTCCCCGCCAGTGGCTTTTGCCAGCTTTTTCCGCAGTTTGCAGATGAAAACGTCGATGATCTTCAGTTCCGGCTCGTCCATCCCGCCGTAAAGGTGGTTCAGGAACATCTCTTTGGTCAGCGTCGTCCCTTTGCGCAGGCTAAGGAGCTCCAGCATCTGGTATTCCTTGCCGGTCAGGTGCACCGGATCGCCCTCGACGTCCACGGTTTTCGCATCAAGGTTCACGTTGATCCGGCCGGTGCGGATGACCGACTGGGAATGCCCCTTGGACCGGCGGATGATCGCGTGGATACGCGCCACCAGTTCGTCGCGATGGAACGGTTTGGTCAGGTAATCGTCCGCGCCAAAGCCAAAGCCCTTGAGCTTGCTTTCTGTATCATCGGACCCGGACAGGATCAGCGCGGGCGTTTCTACCCGCGCCAGACGGATCTGGCGCAGAACCTCGTGACCACTCATGTCAGGCAGCGACAAATCCAGAAGGATCAAATCATAATCGTACAGCTTCGCCAGCTCGATGCCCTCTTCGCCAAAGGCGGTCGAGTACACATTCAGGTTGGCGTGACCCAGCATCAATTCAATGCTCTTGGTGGTCGCCGGATCGTCCTCAATCAGCAAAATACGCATTTATAAGATTCCCAAAACTTATGAACCATCTTGCGTACAGACTGCCTAACGAAGGTTAACTGCACGTTACCAATTAACCTAACCTTTCATTATCCTCTCTAGGTTGTCTATAAATTTGTACCTGCGTCGCCTTCAAAGCCTTTGATCCATAAGAATTAAGTGCCGAATCCCAGCTATCCAGCTCCTCTTCGGACAGGCCATACCTCTCTATGGCAGATTTACGACTCAGAAGGCCGTGCCGTACCGCCAGAACAACCGATTCCTTACGCGAGGCAACCCATCGCAGAGTATTGGCTGGCGGCAGATCCGCGTGGCTGAGTACTCGTCCATCGGGCAGCGCCACTGTGCGCACGCCATCTACACGTTTTAGAAACATATCAGTCCCCTTTTTGCTTCCCACACAGGGAAAATCGGCGAAGGGACTTAACAGGTTCTGAAACCGGCTCTTGAGAGTACCGAGGATTTTCATATATTCCGCAGGTTCCAAACCCGCAGGAGAAAGCCCATGGCGCTGGACAACGGCACCCCGCTCAATTCCCTTGGTTTCGCCAAGCCCCCGTCAGAGACCCGCGTGGTCGTGGCGATGTCGGGCGGCGTGGACAGCTCTGTTGTGGCTGCGCAGCTTGCAGAAGAGGGCTATGACGTCGTTGGCGTGACCTTGCAGCTGTATGACCACGGCGCCGCGCTGGCGAAAAAGGGCGCGTGCTGCGCGGGCATCGACATCCACGATGCGCGCCGCGTGGCCGAGCAGATGGGCTTCCCCCACTATGTTCTGGATTATGAGAACATTTTTAAGGATGCGGTGATTGACGAATTCGCGGACAGCTATCTGGCCGGCGCGACCCCCGTGCCCTGCATCCGCTGCAACGAGCGTGTGAAATTCAAGGACCTGCTGCAAACCGCGCGGGATCTGGATGCCGACTGCATGGCGACCGGCCACTACATCCAGCGCATGGACGGCGATCGCGGCCCCGAGCTGCACTCGGCGGCGGATGCCAACCGCGACCAGAGCTACTTCCTGTTCTCGACCACGCCCGAGCAGCTGTCGTTCCTGCGCTTCCCGCTCGGCCACCTGAAGAGCAAGGCGGAAACCCGTGCGCTGGCTGCGAAATACGGGCTGAGCGTGGCGGACAAGCCGGACAGCCAGGACATCTGCTTCGTGCCCGACGGCAACTATGCCAGCGTGATCGAGAAGCTGCGGCAGGGTGCGGCCGAGCCGGGCGAGATCGTGCATG
>CAXQKF010000548.1:0-3248 GCA_964224285.1 Donghicola sp.
TGTGTCGGCATCTGGCGAAACGCAGCAGATTTTTGACCTGTTCATTATTGGCGGGGGCATTAATGGGTGCGGCATTGCGCGTGATGCGTCAGGCCGTGGTCTGAGCGTCGCTCTGGCCGAGATGGGCGATCTTGCGTCTGCGACCTCGTCCTCTTCGACCAAGCTGTTTCATGGTGGACTGCGGTATCTGGAGTATTTCGAGGTTCGTCTGGTCCGCGAGGCTTTGATCGAGCGCGAAGTGCTGCTCAAGGCGATGCCGCATATCAGCTGGCCCATGCGTTTCGTGCTGCCCTACCACAAGGACATGCGGTTCGAGAATTCGACGCCGACCTCGCGTATTCTGAATCTGGTCATGCCGTGGATGAAGGGGCGGCGCCCTGCCTGGCTGATCCGTCTGGGCCTCTTCATGTATGACAATCTGGGTGGCCGCGAGATTCTGCCCGGGACATCGACGGTCGATCTGACCCAAGGCCCCGAAGGTGCCCCGCTGCAAAAGCGCTTCGAGAAGGCCTATGAATATTCCGACTGTTGGGTCGAGGATTCCCGTCTGGTCATCCTGAACGCGCGGGACGCAGAGGCGCGCGGCGCACAAATCATGACCCGCACCAAGGTTCTGTCCTGCGAGCGTGCTGGCGCATTGTGGGAAATCACAGTGCAGGACATGAACACCGGCGACCAACGGACGTTCCGGTCCAAAATGATGGTGAATGCGGGCGGCCCTTGGGTTGGCGACATCATCCACGGGAAAATCCGATCGAACAGCACCGAGGGCGTGCGTCTGGTGCGCGGTAGCCATATCGTGACACGCAAGCTCTACGATCATGACAACTGCTACTTCTTTCAGGGGACCGATGGGCGGATCATCTTTGCCATCCCCTACGAGCAGGACTTTACCTTGATCGGGACCACCGATGCAGAACACGCGGATCCGTCGATCAAACCCGAATGCACGGACGAAGAGCGTGACTACCTGCTGTCCTTTGCCTCGGACTACTTCAAGCAACCTGTGACACGCGCCGATATCGTATGGAGCTATTCGGGGGTGCGGCCGCTGTATGATGACGGGGCCAGCAGCGCGACGGCGGCGACGCGGGACTACACGCTCAAGATCGACGCGAATGGCGGCGCCCCTGTGCTGAACGTTTTCGGGGGCAAGATTACAACCTACCGCCGACTGGCGGAAAGCGCGCTGGAGCATATCCAGAAGTATTTTCCGCAGGCGCCTGGTCCTTGGACGGCAGGGGTTGCGCTGCCCGGTGGGAACTTTGCGGTGCGCGATGTAGAGAAGCTGATCGCTGATCTGAAAGAGAAATTTCCGTTCCTGACGCCCTTTTGGGCGCGTCGCCTGATCCGTGCTTATGGGGCCGAGGCCCCGGAGGTTCTGGGCGACGTTCAGGAAGCGGTGCAACTGGGGCGTGACTTTGGGGCAACCTTGACCGAGGCTGAAGTGCGCTGGCTGATGGAACGCGAATACGCGCAAACAGCCGAAGACGTCGTTTGGCGGCGTAGCAAATTGGGTCTGCGATTGACGGCTGAGCAGGTCGCGGCGCTGGACCAGTGGATGAGTGACGTTCGGGGTGTCGGTTCCGCGCAAGCGGCGCAATGACCTGAACGAAGGGGAGGAGGAAGAATGACTCTCGCTCTTGAGCGGGTCTCGAAGGTCGTCAGCGGCCAGACCCATATTTACGAGACCGATCTGGTCTTGCAGCCCGGCACGATGAATGTGCTGCTTGGGCCGACCTTGTCGGGCAAGACCTCGTTGATGCGCTTGATGGCCGGTCTGGATGCGCCGACGTCGGGTCGGATCATGTGGAACGGTCAGGACGTGACCGGAATGCGGGTGCAGGACCGTCAGGTCGCGATGGTTTACCAGCAGTTCATCAACTACCCCTCGATGACCGTCTACGAGAACATCGCCTCTCCGCTAAAGCTGATGGGCAAGACCTCGGCCGAGATTGACGCTGCGGTGAACCAAGCCGCCGACCTGATGAAGCTGACGCCGATGCTGGGCCGCAAGCCGCTGGAACTGTCGGGCGGTCAGCAGCAGCGCTGTGCCCTTGCGCGGGCGCTGGTGAAAAACGCGGGTCTGGTGTTGCTGGACGAACCTCTGGCGAACCTCGACTACAAACTGCGCGAAGAGTTGCGTGTCGAAATCCCCAAGATTTTCGAAGAGTCGGGCAGCATTTTCGTTTACGCGACCACCGAACCCGAAGAGGCTCTGCTGCTTGGCGGCAACTGCGCCACCCTGTGGGAAGGTCGCGTGACCCAGTTCGGTCTGACCCCGTCGGTTTACCGCCAGCCTGTGGATGCGACCACCGCCCGTGTGTTCAGCGACCCGCCCATGAACTTCCTGCAGATCAGCAAGACCGGCCACGTCCTGATGTTCGGCAAGGGTCAGAAGACCCCCGCGACCGGTGCCTTGGCGAACTTGCCGGATGGCCGTTACATCGCGGGTTTCCGTCCGAACCACGTCGAGATCGGCAAACATACCGCAGATGCGATGAAGTTCACTACGAGCCTCGTTGTGACTGAGCTGACCGGCTCGGAAACTTTTGTTCACCTTGATCACCACGGCGAGCGCTGGGTCGGTCTGGTGCATGGGGTGCACAATCTGACGCTTGGCGCGCCGCTCGATGTCTATCTGGACCCGAGCCACGTCTACATCTTTGGCGAGGACGGCAAGCTTGTTGCCCCTGCCGCCTACGCAGCCGCCGCATAAGGGAGAGGACCATGGCCAAGATTACCCTTGATAACCTCGCCCATTCGTATCTGCCGAACCCCACGTCCGAGGATGATTTCGCGCTGAAGCAGCTGGACCACGACTGGGTCGATGGCGAAGCCTATGCGCTGTTGGGCTCGTCCGGTTGTGGCAAATCTACGCTGTTGAACATCATCTCGGGTCTGCTGACGCCCTCGCAGGGCCGCATTCTGTTTGATGGTCAGGACGTGACCCATGCCCCGACCGCAGAGCGTAACATCGCGCAGGTGGTCCAGTTCCCCGTGGTCTACGACACCATGACCGTCCGCGAGAACCTTGCGTTCCCGCTCAAAAACCGTGGTGCTGACCCCAAGTATGTCGCGCAGCGCGTCCAGCAGATCGGTGCGATGATCGGCATGGAAGAAGAGCTTGACCGCAAGGCGCGCGGTCTGACAGCTGACGCCAAGCAGAAGATCAGCCTTGGGCGCGGCATGGTCCGCGAGGACGTGAACGCGCTTCTGTTTGATGAACCGCTGACGGTGATTGACCC
>CAXQKF010000549.1:0-3531 GCA_964224285.1 Donghicola sp.
CAGGTCGGTGACCTTCATGCCGGGCAGCTGACCACCTTCACCGGGTTTTGCACCCTGTGCGACTTTGATCTCCAGCTCTTCGCACTGGTTCAGGTATTCGGCGGTCACACCGAAACGGCCCGAAGCCACCTGCTTGATCTTGGCCGACGGGTTGTCGCCGTTGGGCTCGGGGTGGAAGTGTGCGGGATCTTCGCCGCCCTCACCACTGTCCGACTTCGCGCCGATACGGTTCATCGCAACGTTCAGGGTCTTGTGCGCCTCGGGCGACAGGGCACCCAGCGACATGCCCGGCGTCACGAAACGCTTACGGATCGAGGTGATCGATTCCACCTCTTCCAGCGGGATCGCTTTGCCCAGCGGCTTGATGTCCAAGAGGTCACGCAGGTGAATCGGCGGGTTCGCCTTCATCAGCGCCGAGTACTGCTTCCACAGCTCGAACGAACCACGGTCACAGGCCGACTGCAGCAAGTGCATGTTGTTTGCACCCCAAGCGTGGGTCTCGCCCTGACGACGCGACTTGTAGAAGCCGCCGATCGGCAGCACGTCGCGGTTCGACTTGAAGCCAGCCGCGTGCACGTCTTCGACCTTTTTCTGGATGCCGGACACACCGATACCCGAGATGCGGCTCATCAGGCCGGGGAAGTATTCGGCACACATGGCGCGCGACAGACCCACAGCTTCGAAGTTCAGACCACCGCGGTAGGACGAGATCACCGAGATGCCCATCTTTGCCATGATCTTCAGCAGACCCTGATCCACAGCGTCGCGATAGCGGCTGACGTTCTCGGTCAGGCTGCCTTCCAGCAGGCCACGCTCGATACGGTCGGCCAGCGAATCCTCGGCCAGAGAGGGGTTCACAGTGGTCGCACCACATCCGATCAGCACGGCAAATTAGTGGGGGTCCACACACTCGGCCTAACGCACGTTCAGGCTGCAGAAGGTCAGCAGGCCCTTGCTGGTCAGGTGTCTGTGCACGGCGCTGGTCGCGAGGATCATCGGCATGCCGACTTTGTCCGCGTTCAGCTTGTGGTCGGTCAGTACGATGTGGCCCGCACCCGAACGCACAGCGTCCTCGGCTTCGGCGCGAATACGCTCCAGCTCGCCGCGCAGGTCCGCGCCGGGGGCAAAGGTACAGTCGATCTCGACCAGAGTCGCGTTGAAGTACTTCTGCAGTTCAGCCCACTGCGCGTTGCCGACAAAGGGGCTGTCCAGCACCAGAATTTCGGTCTGCGACGAAGACTCGTCCAGAACGTTCTTCAGGTTGCCGAAACGGGTCTTCAGCGACATCACGCGGAATTCACGCAGAGAGTCGATCGGCGGGTTGGTCACCTGGCTGAAGTTCTGGCGGAAGTAGTGGCTCAGGGGGCGATACTTGGTCGACAGAACCGCCGAAGGCGTATCGTCGCCCATGGACGCCAGTGCTTCTTTGCCGTCTTCGGCCATGGGGGCCAGAATCTGCTCCAGCTCCTCGAGGCTGAAACCGGCCGCGATCTGACGTTTGCGCAGGTCGGCGCCGCTGTAGACCGGAGCTTCGGTCACGGCACCCAGTGCTTCGTCCAGATCGTTGATCTTGCCGACCCACTCACCGAAGGGCTGGCTGCCTGCCAGAGCGTCCTTGATCTCGGTGTCGTGGTAGAGCTTGCCCTCTTTCATATCGACGCCGATCAGCTGACCGGGGCCCAAGGCGCCCTTTTCCACAACGGTGGCTTCGTTGGTGGGAACCATGCCCGCCTCGGAACCCGCGATCAGCAGGCCGTCGCCGGTCACAACGTAACGCATGGGGCGCAGACCGTTCCGGTCCAGACCGCCGCAGACCCAACGACCGTCGGTCATTGCCAGCGCGGCGGGGCCGTCCCACGGCTCCATCACGGCGTTGCAGTAGGCGTACATGTCGCGCCACGACTCGGGCAGTTCGATCGCTTGCTTGGACCACGACTCGGGAACCAGCATGGTTTTCGCCATGGGGGCGTTGCGGCCCGCGCGGACCAGAACCTCGAACACAGCGTCCAAGGCCGCCGAGTCCGACGCGCCGTTCGCGATGATCGGCTTGATGTCGTCTGCCATGTCACCAAAGGTCGAAGAGGCCATACGGATCTCGTGGCTCTTCATCCAGTTGGTGTTGCCCTTGATTGTGTTGATCTCGCCGTTGTGCGCCAACATGCGGAACGGCTGCGCCAGCCACCACTGCGGGAAGGTGTTGGTCGAGTAACGCTGGTGGTAGATCGCAAAGGACGATTCAAAACGCTCGTCCATCAGGTCGGGGTAGAACACCGCAACCTGCTCGGCCAGCATCATGCCCTTGTAGATGATCGAGCGGCACGACAGCGACGCGATGTACAGACCGTTCACCTGAGCAGCGCCAGCGGCCTTCTCGATGCGGCGGCGGATGACGTACAGTTCACGCTCAAAGGTCTCTTCGTCCACACCCTTGGAGTTCGAGATCAGGATCTGCTCGATCTCGGGGCGGGTCGCGTTCGCCTTGTCACCCAGACAGCTCACGTCGACGGGCACGTGGCGCCAGCCGTAGATGCCGTAGCCCATGCGCAGGACTTCGGTTTCCACGATGGTCCGGCAGGTTTCCTGAGCACCAAAATCGGTGCGGGGCAGGAAGACCTGACCAACGGCCAGCAGTTGATCTTTCTTGGGCTCGTGGCCGGTGCGGCGGATCTGCTCGTAAAAGAACGGAACGGGGATCTGCACGTGGATACCTGCGCCGTCACCGGTCTTGCCGTCGGCGTCCACAGCACCACGGTGCCAGATCGCCTTCAGAGCGGTGATGCCGGCCTCGACAACCTTGCGGCTGGGCTTGCCGTCGATGCTGACAACCAGACCTACGCCGCAGGACGAATGTTCGTCCGCGTCACGGTACAGGCTGTTCTCGTCCATCCACTTGCGCTTTTCTTCCTCGGCGCGGACCCAGTTTTCATCAAACTTTTGCATTGTTTTAACCCTTCCTTCGCTGGTGGGTCAGGGCTGTTGCCCTAATCAAATCTCACTGGCTTGGCGGGGCAGACACAACGTCATGACGTGAGCCATACCCTTACCATACGTGGGCCAGACCCTTTATTCGGCGGCGATGGCTGCCTTGGCGTTGAACTTTTCCAGGATGGCTTGCGCGGTATCGCGGCCATCACGGATCGCCCAGACCACCAGCGACGCGCCGCGGACGATATCGCCCACCGCATAAACGTCATCGAGGCTGGTCTGGCCGGAACCAAAGCTCGCCTTCACAGTGCCCCAGCGGGTCACTTCCAGACCATCGGTGCCCCAAAGCTTGGGCAGGTCCTCGGGCTCGAAGCCCAGCGCCTTGATGACCAGATCGGCAGATTCGTCGAAATCCGCGCCTTCGATCACTTCGGGGCTCTGGCGGCCCGACGCATCGGGGGCGCCCAGACGCATCTGCTGAACCTTCACACTGGTGACGGGGTCACCGGCAAACGCCTTGGGCGCGGCCAGCCAGACAAATTCTGCGCCTTCTTCCTCGGCGTTCTGCACTTCGCGCTGCGAGCCGGGCATGTTGGCGCGGTCACG
>CAXQKF010000550.1:0-2226 GCA_964224285.1 Donghicola sp.
CGGATATCGCCAGCAATGGCTTGCATCTGTGCCAGCGGCACGTAGCCGCGCAGCATAGTGTCATCCATCACAAAAGTGGGCGTGCCGCTGATTTGCAGGGTGTTCGCCAGTTCGCGGTTTGCTTGCAGGATCTGGTCGATCTCGGGGGCATTCATGCCGCCGATTACAGCATCCGCATCGACGCCAAGGCCTTCGGCCAGACGGCGCAAGGCGGGTTCGGCATAGCTGCCTTTGTAGGTGATCAGCGCGTCATGTGCCGCCTTGTAGGCATCATCGCCAGCGACAGTGCGGACCGACATGGCAAAGCGCGACGAGATCACGCTCTCTTCGCCAAGGATCGGGAACTCTTTGACGATGAACTTGATGTTGCCATCGGACTCGAGCAGCTGTTCGACCTCGGCAGAGGCTTTGCGGCAGTAGCCGCAGCGGTAGTCCAGAAATTCAACCAGAGTGATGTCGCCGTCGGGGTTGCCGCCGACCCACGAATGACCGTCGTTAAAGATCGCTTCGCTGTAGGTCGCGACCAGTGTCCGGTCGGTGTTCGCGGCATCAGCTGCCTGGCGTTGTTCCAGTGCGGCGACGGCTTCCATGATGACTTCGGGGTTGTCCAGCAGGTAGGCGCGGACTTCGGCACGAAAGGCCTCGCGCTCGGCGTCGGTCATGCTGGTCAGATCAGTCTCTGCGCTCGCGGATCCTGCGAGGGTCAGAGCCAAAGCGCTGGCGGTGACGAGAGTTCGGATCATGGGGCGTCCTTTCATTTCGGCGCGGCTTTCGCAGCAGTCAACACATCCTGCGCGCGTTGCCAAGGGGCGGATCCGCGCGGCAGCAATCCTTCGGCCCGTTTCGCATGGAGTGCTGCGTCATTCAGCCGTCCAGCGAGGGCATATCGTTCGGCCGTCACGAGCGAGGCCATTCCATTCTGTCCGGCACGCGAATAGGCCATGCCCAGATCACGCAGCACCGCCGCGCTGTATCGGTCCAGACGGTAGGCCTTTTCCAGTGCGCTCAGGGCGCGTTTGTCGCCATCTGCGGTGCTCAAGGCCAGCAGAGACCGCCCGTATCCGCCCAAGATCAGCGGATCATTCGGGGCCAGTTGGACCGCGCGGCCATAGGCATTGGTCGCAGCCGCAAAGTTGCGGCTTTCCAGCAGGATTTGCCCGCGCAGCTCGTGGACATAGGGGTCTTGGGGGCGGGCGGCGGCGAGTTGGTCGATAGTGGCGATGGCCTTTTTGGTGTTTGGCTGACGGTGGTAGGCGACGGCCTCGCGCATCAGGCGGATGTCGTCGGTCACGCTGGATTTGGCACGGCGTAGAGTCCAACTGGGGGCGCGGGTAAAGGCGGTCAGTTTGCCTTGGGCGCGGGCGAACCAGTAGTTCGCGGTCGTGGCATCGGACCAGGCGCGGTCGCTATAGGCTGCGGCAAACCCCTGAAGGGCGCGGAACCGGTCCTGGGTCAGTGGGTGTGTGCGGGTGTAGGGATCCTGGCGCGAGACGCTCAGGGCCTCTTGGCCGCGAAAGATATCAACGACTTCGACGGCGCCAGCGGGGTTGATCCCTGCGTTCACCATATAGCGGACGCCTGCCTGATCGGCGCTGGCCTCTTCGGCGCGCGTGTGGGCGAACAGGACACGGCTGGCGCTGGATTGGCTACCAAGCGCGATGCCCGCAGCGGCGCTGCCCGCACCGCCAGCCGCCGCCGCAACCGCAAGGGCAAGCCCCAAGCCCGAAGCCGTCCGCGCTGTTCGCATGTTCGACAGGCGGCGGGCCATGTGCCCGTTGGCGATGTGGGCGGCCTCGTGGGCGATCACGGATTGCAACTGGCTGGCGCTGTTCAGACGGGACAGCAGACCGGCGTGGATAAAGATGTGCTCGGCATCAATGACAAAGGCGTTCAGGCTCTGGTCGTCGACCACCAGAAGTTTGACGCGGTTCGCGCCAAGCCCCGCAGCATTCAGGATCGGGGCAGCGATGGTGTTCAGGGCATATTCGATGTCAGGATCACGCAAGAGCCCCACGGCACGGGCCGGAAGGGTGGCAATCAGGGTCAGACACAGGGCGGTGGCCAGCACACGGGCGGCATGGCGCATTGACGATCCTTTCCTCGCCTGAAATGACATTGGCAACACCCTAGAGAGGACCCCATGCGTAATTCAACCCGCAGCGATGTCGATCCCTTTATCGTGATGGACGTGATGGAGGCCGCGCGCCGCGCCGAAGAGGCCGGACG
>CAXQKF010000551.1:0-2988 GCA_964224285.1 Donghicola sp.
TCTCGATCAGATGACTAAGGGGGCCAGACCATCAATGCCTGTCCCGCAAGGGGTTTTCAATCCTCGAAACAGGCCGCACGCCCGTCACGGGCAATGGTCGCGGCCCCATCGGCGATCTGTGACGCACGGCGAGAGACGAATTTCGACGGATTGGCCGCATCCCGATCCTTCGGGTCAGGCAACAGGGCCGCCAGCAGCCCCGCCTCTCGCGCAGTCAGCGCCTCGGGCGAGGTCCCAAAGTCGTTCCGCGCCGCCGCATCTACGCCAAAGACGCCCTCATCGAACTCGGCCACATTCCGATAGACCTCCAGAATGCGCCGTTTGCTCCACGCCGCCTCGACCAGCGGGGTCAACAGCGCCTCCAGCGCCTTGCGGGGCCAACTGCGCCCTTGCCAGAGGTAGACATTCTTCACCACCTGCTGCGTCAGGGTCGAGGCACCGCGGTTCCCGCCGTCCTCGATGGCGCTGCGGATCGCGCCCATATCAAAGCCCCAGTGCTTGCAGAAATTGGCATCCTCGGCCGCCACGACCGAGCGCGCCATCACAGGGGCAATCTGCTCCATCGGGGTCCAGGCACGCTCAACCCCACCCAGCCGGACAGATTCGGCGATGATATAGGGGCCACGGGGCGGGTTGATATAGGCAGGCAGGATCACCGCCAGCGCCAGCAGCCCGATCACGCCGAACAGGCCATACCGCAACCAGCCGCGCAAACGGTCGCGCAAATTGCGCGATGCGGCCTTGCCTTTGGACTTACGCCCTGTGGTCTTTTTCTTTGTGCTCTTTGCCATACCTGCCAGTAAGCCCGCCCATACGCGGGGGTCAAGCCATCAGCGCGGTCGCCTCATACCGTTTCACATTGGGACGGGCCAGAACACAGGCGCTGGCCATCTGCGCGACCTCGGGAAAAAGGGCAGCCAACTCGCGTTGGACCTCTTCCATGCCATCAGCCAGCACGCCACCGGCAAAGAAGCTTTCGGTCGGCGCATTCTCGGCAAAGACGATCTCATGGCGATCGAACATCAGGTGGATGTAGGTCACATGCGGCTGCGGAGACAGCGTCACATCGCGCCCGTTCACCAGATGCTTGGCAGCCACCAGAACCTCGGGCTCGCCAATCAGCAACTCGGCCCGCCAGTCGGACAGCATAAAGCGGTGCTGCTGGCTGACCAGCATGTCCGCACTGTTGCCCAAGGCCCCTGCCCGCACCAGAACCGGCGCAAACGCCCCATGACCTCTTACCGTGGTGTTCCCGATCCAGCGGACGGGCTGCAAACCATTATCCAGCGTCCAGACCAAATCACCGAGGCGAATGTCCTCAACAGGGCGCGGCCCGCTTTCGGTGTCAATCATCACACCGGGCGTAAAGCACGGCGGCCCCAGTTCGGGCAGATCAACCTGAGTCGAATCCGGCACCCAACTGTCAGCACGGATTAACGTTGAATCCTCCAGCACCGTATCATCGGTCGGGGTAAAGACCTGATAGCGCTGATTAGAAGAATTGATGACGTAAAAGGTCACGCCAGTGATGCGGTGCACACTACCGTCATCATAGCGCACCGTAATTACGTCGCCCTTGTAGACCGCATAAATGCGGTCTCCGTTAAAGGTATCCGCCCCGCTGGCATCAACCTCATAGTTATCGTTACCGTCAGTAAAACTGCGGTCTTGCGCGATCAGTCTCGTTCCCCGCGCTGGTGGATTCGCGGGGTCCATGTAGTAAAACTGATCCGAATATTGCGTGGGCATCTTGCTGTGCCTCGTACTGCTCGCTCGGATATGATTCTTATTATTTTGTATCGTTAACTATTCTTCCGAACGTATCTAAAGGCAAAGGAAATCGACCCCGAAATCCATAGGAGTGGGGTGCTATTGCAAATCAGCAATAGTTAACTTTGATTTACGCTATGTAATTAGGGGAAGCGCCTCAGCGCGTGGCGGGCTTTTGCAGGATCAGCGCGATCCACTTGCCTTGACCGCCGTCATAGCCGCTGCCCACATACTCGAAGATCTCAAGCACGTTCCAATCGCCGACGGACTGATACAGCGTCACCGCCTCCGCGGCGGTCAGATAGTTGTAGTAACGCCCCAAAGTGTCGCGCCCCTCGGCGCCACCGGCTTTATAGCTGGCATAGTGCAACCCGCCGGGCCGCAAGGCGCGATGGATACGCCACAGCACATCCCGAAGCCCCGCACGCGGCACATGAAGCAACGAGGCACTGGCCCAGACCGCATCATAAGACCCCACGGCCTCAAGCTGGTCAAAGCGCATCACCCGCACGGGCTGCCCCAGCCGCGCCTCGGCCTGTGCAGCCATCGCGGCCGAGCCATCCGTGGCATCGACCATATGGCCCGCGTCCAGAAACGCCTGCGCATCCCGCCCGCTGCCACATCCCAGCTCCAACACGCGGGACGACGGCGCCAGCTTGGTCAGAAAGTGATCCAAATGCCGGTTGATCCCGCCGCGCCCTGTGGCGACGTAATCGGGCGCTTCGCTGGCATAAAAGGCCAAGGTGGCCTCGTCCGCGCTTTTGGTCATCAAGGTCTCCTATTTACCGGACCAGACACCTAAGAAACATATTCCAATTCCCGAACGCAAGCCCTGCCCGCCCCCGATACGCTTCGTCACTTGGGTCAAACGGCAACTCTGTCCGCATCCCTGACCGCCGCGACCCCGGGCAAACCATCAGGCAAAGAAAAACCCCGCCAAGCTGCCTTGGCGGGGTCTGTTTTGTCTAGTCAGGAAGACCTTATTCCGCGGGGATCGCCTCTTGGCCTTCGGGGGCCAGCGGGTAGGTCAGCTTGTCCAGCATCTCCTTCTGGCAGACCTGCACGAACTTGGGCAGGTTTTCTTCCCAGTGCTGCAGGATCTCTTCTGCCTTACGCGACTTGGTCTCGGCATAGTGACGCTCGACCAGACCCTTCAGCTGCTCGACCCAATGAGGGTGCGAGGGCACGCAGGTGACCAGCGTTTCCATGTTCAACCAA